>JBCBOT010000387.1:0-7493 GCA_039821165.1 Planctomycetota bacterium
TTTAACCTTGAGCACTTCCTCGGTTTGGGCCGCGACCGACATGTTCTTGTGGATGATCCCGAGGCCACCCTCTTTCGCGAGACCGATCGCCATCTCGGACTCGGTCACCGTGTCCATGGGCGAGGAAAGTAGAGGGATTTGAAGCGAAATCCGCTCCGTCAGACGTGAACTGACGTCAACTTCGCTCGGCACAACCTGGCTGAAGCGCGGTTCCAGGAGAACATCATCGAACGTGACCGCGGTGTAGGAGATCTTGTCGTCAAACATGCTCATCAGTGCTGGGGAATGGTAAACCCGCGAGTATGACGAAGTGGACGAAGATCGTGAAGTGACCGGCAAGACGTGTGTCGGTCCCGCGAGCGAGAGGCAAATGACCGACCGACGAGAGAGCGGATCGGACCGCGCCGATCAGTTTTCCGGCTTGCCGAGTTGAATGCGGAGATGGATCGGGATGGTTGCTTCGAGGCAGCCATCTTCGGCGAGCGTCCCGTGGACCGGGTTTTCGGTCGGAACCGGACTGTCGACCGGAGCAGGGTCAACCGTCGGTTGGACGGTCACGGAGGTGGGGTCTGGCGAAGGTGTTCTTGCGCGTGACCGTCGCACACGACCGCTGAGCACGTCATCGAGACGATCGCCGACGACCTGGGCGGGAATCGCGTGATTGCGTCGGAATGCGGTTCCGGCGAAGTGCAACGCGACGGCACGCCCCGAATTGAGCGACACGACCGCTCCGCCGGAGTTGCCACCGAGCGTCGTGCAGTCGTGATAGACGCGGGTTGGCGTGACGTCGCTGACCAAACCCGGCGCGAGCCGTTTCTTGTCGTAGCGATAATCAAAAATCCGATCCATCTCCTCGGGATCGGAGAAATAATGGTCGCGCGCCGGATAGCCGATGACGGCCACCGGATCGCCCTCAACGGCCGGCGTCTCGGTAAGACGAACGGGCGCCGGCAACGCTTCGCCACGAACCGGCTCCACGCGTAGAAATGCTAGGTCTGGACCACTATCCGGTTCGATGTGAAGGATCTTATAGAGGGGAAACTCCTTGCATGCTTCGCGGTCGAACTCCTCCAAGAAATCAATGCGGGCCTCCATCGGCCCATCCTCCAGGCCCGGTCGGAAAACAAATCCGCCATCACTCTTGCGACCGAACGTGTCGACGACGTGTCGGTTCGTGACAACGATGTTGCTATGCAAAAGCCATCCGGTACCGATCCAATCAACGCCACGTGGATGATTCACCAGTTCGATTCGTCCAACGGCGGGGACATTCTCCGCAAGGACTGACGCAGCATCTTCCAAACGTTGTGTCCAAATATCGCTTTCGATCTTTGACGGCTCGATCAAGGTTTCTCCGCCAATGATGTCCAAGACGGGACGTCCCGTCCTCATCACAATCGCTTTTGCGACGCGGGGCCTCTCGATCACCTGATCAATGAGCGGCCCGACGAACGCCTCCATTTCATCCATCTCATGAACGATGTCCGGATCGCGACGACGAAGGTCTTCGACGTAACCCCGGAACGGATCCTCGTCCGTTTGCGTCACAACATGAGAGACGTGTGGAACCCAGTGCGGATTCTCTTGCTTGATCGACCATTCGACAAACGACCGCACGCGTTCCCCGCGAACGGCCTCGTTTTGAAGCAACGATGCGCCGCGAACATGAACACCAACGACAGCCCCACTGGCAAGATCGAAAACGGGTGAACCGGAGTTGCCGCCGAGAGTGCTGCAGTCGTGAGCAAACCGACACTCGTCGTGTCCGAGCACCGCCCCCACCGCAACGCGTTTGACCCCAAACTCGTAGTTGGAAAAGACGGCGCGCATGAAGGATGCTTGCTCGAACGAATCCTCAAGCGGACAGCCGACAACTCCAATCGGCGTCCCAAAGGCAAGCGTCGGCGCATGGGGCGAGAGAAAGGGTCTTTCGATGGTTGCATCGAGCATCGACGAATCGACCTTCAGCACCGCCAAGTCAAACTCGGAATCGAAATGGACGAGGTGCAGAATGTCACAGCGATCATGCCCGGCCGCGCCCGAATAGGCACGAAAATCCGCAACAGCTTGTCCAGCTTCGATTTCCATCGGGCCGCGTGTGAGGGCTCGAACAACGTGCGCCGCAGTCAGCAACAAGCCGTCTTCGACCAGAAAGCCAGTGCCAACGGCGGAGCGACCGCGATCACCGGCGTCGGGGTCGTCGACGCGTTCGATCCGAGCGATGCTCGGTTGTGCGGCGAGGAGATCAGATTGAAAGCTTGGCCATACATCGGCATACAACTCGTTGTTGGGCAAACGAGTCGGGCCATCGGGTTTGCATGGCGGTGCCGGCCGGCGGAGCCGAATCGCCTGTGCGAGTGCCGCCATCTGCTTCGGTGACGGACGCTCACCATTTTCGTCAAGCAATTTTTCTCGTGCTTGTTCGGCGTCGGCCACTAAACGATCGACACGCGAACCAATGATCTTGCGTTCCTGTTCGAGCTCTTCCTCTAAGGACCGATCAGCGAACGCCTGCTCGAAACGAATCTTGAGCGACTCCAACTCGTCCAGGGCGGGCCGCACGCTCGAAGGCGGCATGTCGTCCAACGGTGGCGGGGTGACTGGTGCCACATCGTTATTCTCCCGTTGAGGCACTCGGTCCTCCGGGTGAATCGGTTCCAGAAGGGGCGGATGCTCCGCTTCATCATTTTCACGAGCCGGATCGACCTCCACAAACTCCACGGGTTCGAAGGAATCGAAGACACACTTCATCGTGCCATCGGCGATTCGCTCATCAACCCGCTGAAAGTAGTCTTCGATGATCGATGAGCGCGAATGTGGATAGTCGATGTAGTCCCGCGATCGCGTCTCGCGAATGTTCTCTCTTAAGAATGCCGTGGTGATGTGTGCCCGTCGCTTTTGCGTGTCGTTTCCCCACAACGAACCGAAGAATCCGATGTAAGGGGAGTGATAGATTCGCAGCTCGATCGCGATCTCCGCCGCACTCGCTCGCAGCAACTTCTCGGTCGCGTCGCGTTTCGCTCGTAAACGCTCGAGCGTCTGATCCGGGCGAAAGGCAAGTATCTCGTTGAGATCGCCGTTAAAGATCACTTCCAACTTGCGCCAACGACGTCGACCTCGATGCGCAAACGCTTCAAACAGAAATTGCGGTAACTGATCGTTCGTGTTGCCGATGAAGATCGCTTCGTCATATTGAATCAGCAACTCCACCGGCGGCAACTTTTGGCCGTCCTTGGTGATCGTCTCCACTTCACCCTGTCGAATGACGGTCGTGATTTCGCAATCCGGTGCATCACCACTGGACTGAGAGTATCCGGAGCAGTCTTTGCTCTCCAGAGTCTTGAGTACGGAGTCGGCGACATTGTCAAACGTGACCGCGTAACGTCCTTCTTGGGCGGGCACACTCACCAGTTTGCAATTTCCGGAGAGCGCATCGAGCAATGACGAAACAAACGTCGCATCGTTCGCGGCGGCGCGACCCGGAGCAGCCGATGCCAGTTGAAACCAATTCGCCAGTGCAGTCTGGTTTGTCGATCGCGTGATCCCCAACGATGCGGGGTTCATCGCAGTGACGGGTGTTCGGCACGCATCGACGAACCAAAAATGATTGCCGACTCCGAGTTCACTCGCAAACCAATCGATCCATTCATGGATGTCGATACACGCCGCACCCGACCGATTCGGCTCGACAAAGTCGGAACAAAGAAAGATATCGTGGCCGGCTTGAGAGTCATTGACGGTTACCCCATGACCGGCGACGTACACGAACAGCTGCTCGGTACCGTTTCGATCTGCCTGACTCTGGCAAATCAATTCGTGACCCGCATCGACAATCCCGGCGCGAGTCGCGTCAAAGCGAGCCCCCTCCGCTGAAGAGCACAGAAAGAGTTGATCTTCAGGAACGCCGTGAATCTCACGCAACCAATCGGCGAACCGATTCACCGCCGCAATCGTGCCCGGCAGTTCGGGGGACGTCGATTTGGAATCGGGATAGTGTTCAGCTGCGACGAGAAAACCGCGTTTCGACATTCAATTGCCCAAGGTGGAACCAAGTGGGCAATGATGAATACGCCAAAAGGGGCATGCAAGCGAATGCCGCGGAAATCCGCTGAAACGCTCGAACGGAACTACCGGAACTGAGGCGTGTTGCTCGGAACCGCATCGAGGACACGTTGTTTGTGAGACCAACCGTCCATCATCATTGCCCGCTCCGTGCTGGCGGGAAAATAAAGGTTCGGCTCAGAAACCGCGGGTGCGTGAAGCAGCTTGGGATACGACACAGTGGGGCCGATACCGATCGTCGGGACCGCGATTCGGATCGCACCGATGCGGTAGCCGGGAAGAGTTCCGACGTGGTAACCAGGAAGCGGATTCACCATGGGATCATCGCCATGAAGCTCGGCAAGCTTCTTCTTCAGGGAAGCAATGTGCTCTCGGAGTTCCAAGATCTTCCGGTCGAGCGCCGCAATCTTCTCCTCAGTACGTCGGACTTCGTTCTCTTGGGCTCTCGTTGCCGGTCCCTCTGCCACCGCGTGGCTTCCGAACCCGATGAATAACGCGAAAGCGATCAATCTGCTGCATTGGCTTGAGAGCATCACGAAACCTTTGAGAAAGCAGGTGCCATCTGTTTCAACCGACTCAGGCACGATACGAGGTTCCGCTGACAACCACAAACCCGATTGGCGTGTATCATTCGGTCCTCCCTCCGAACTCAGGCGTGACCCTCATGATTTTCATTCGCCCCGCTGCATTGCTCCTTTGCATCGCCCTCGCATCCATTGCGAATGCGGCTTCGAAACCCAATGTCCTGTTCATCTTTTTGGACGACTATGGTTGGCGTGATGCCGGCTTCATGGGCAGCGACTTCTACGAAACACCTCACCTCGACGCGCTCGCCTCGCGTGGCATGGTGTTCACCAATGCTTACTCCGCGGCCGCGAACTGTGCTCCGGCGCGAGCCTGTTTGTTGTCGGGGCAGTACACGCCTCGCCATGAAATCTACAACGTCGGGACGGGCCGACGCGGCAAACCGAACCACGGCAAGCTCAAACACATTCCGGGCACCGACACACTTCGGACCGATATCAAGACCTGGGCTCACTGCGTTCAAGCAGCGGGCTATCGAACCGGTACGATCGGCAAGTGGCACCTCAGTAATGATCCGCTGCCTTACGGTTTCGATTCGAACTTTGCCGGCACACACAGCGGCAGCCCACCACGAGGATACTATCCGCCGCATCCAAGAATCGATGAACTGAAGGACGCTCCCAAAGACGAGTACCTGACCAATCGATTGACTGAAGAAGCGATTGACTTCATCAAATCAGATTCCGACGCACCATGGTTTCTCTACCTCACGCACTTCGCGGTCCACACTCCGCTCCAAGGTGAACCCGAGCGAGTGAAGAAGTACAAGAACAAGCCGCCGGGAAAACTGCACAATCACGTGGTGATGGCGGCGATGATCGAGGCCGTCGACGTCGGTGTCGGCCGAATCATGGATGCGATTGAAGCCGAAGGGCAAACCGAAAACACGATCGTCGTTTTCACGAGTGACAACGGCGGCTATGGTCCCGCCACATCGATGCGTCCGCTCAAAGGCTACAAGGGCACGTACTACGAAGGTGGCATCCGAGAACCGATGTTCGTCGTCTGGCCGGGAGTGACGAAACCCGGTTCGAAGTGTGACACCCCGGTCATCAACGTCGATCTGTTTCCGACGTTCTGCGAGATGACCGGCGGCGAATTGCCGAATCAACCACTGGACGGTGTCGCGCTCACGCCCTTACTGAAAGGCGAATCGAGTCCCAAGTTTGATCGAGCCCTGTTTTGGCACTTCCCGGCTTATCTGCAAGGTTATTCGCGGATCGATCAACAGCGCGATGTCCTTTACCGAACACGCCCCGTCGGCGTGATACGTTCAGGTAAATGGAAACTGCACGAGTACTTTGAAGAAGGCGAACTGGAGCTGTACGACCTCGAAGCTGACGCCGGGGAATCGAATAATTTGGCGGAGACTCATGTTGCCGTGCGCGATCGATTGCACGCCGCAATGAAAGCGTGGCGCGAAAGCACGAACGCGCCGGTGCCGAGCGAACCGAATCCAAAATACGATGCCGACGCGGAGGCGAAGGCGATCGAATCATTGCTCCGCAAGCAGCGCGGCAAGGCAAAGTAGCGGACGGCGGCGGCTCATGCCTTGAACGAGGTTACGAAAACGGCGGCAACAACAGCGAGTATGCGTCGCCGACTGGGTTCGTGAGCTAGGGTTCTTCCGGGGGAACGTCTTATCCAAGCCCTTTATCGATCTCGTTCCCAATCCGATGGCAATTGTCAAAGCGCTGCCGCGAATTTTTTCTGAATCTGCCTACACGCGTTCTTCCAAACCGCGGCGCCGTCAAAAGCAACGACGCGCTTTGAGCATCCAAACGCTTGAGACGCGTCGCGTTCTGACGGCCATCTTGATGACGCCACACGAGCAGCTTTTGCTCGAATTGATCAATCGTGCTCGCCAAGATCCCGGCGCCGAGGCGGCACGCTACGGAATCGGTCTCAATCAAGGGATCACGCCCACGATCACGGACACCGCGAAACAACCGGTGGCTCCGAATCAGATCCTTCTCAACGCGGCTCGGGCACATTCGCAAGATATGCTCGACAACAACTTTTTCAATCACACCGGCTCCGACGGAAGCAGCCCTTCGGCACGGGCGTTGGCACTTGGTTATCCCGTCGGTGTCTACGAAAACATCTCTTACGGCGGCTCGACGGGGGCAATCGACCAGGAAGCCAACGTTTACGATCGGCATCGCCGGTTGTTCATCAGTGTCACCGGTCACCGTGAAAACATCTTGCTGGGATCTCACCAGGAAGTCGGACCAGGCGTGCTGTTTGGTCAGTTCACCAGCGATCGAACCTACAACGTCGGCATGGTGACCGAAAAGTTTGCCAATCCTCCTGGCAACGCGTTCCTGACAGGCGTCGCGTACACCGACGCCTCCGACAACTCCGTGGCGGACAACGATTTTTACAACATCGGAGAGCAAATCGGATCGGGCACGATCACCGCGACGAACAACAGCTCCGGCGCAGTGTTTTCGACCACGATCGGGCCTTCTGGTGGCTACTCGCTGCAACTCGCGCCAGGCACCTACACCGTGACCGCGACGGGAGGGGATTTGCCGGCGAACTACCGGGTTCAGAACGTGACGATCGGTGCGGCAAACGTCAAAGTCGACTTTGAAACGACGACGGCCTCTGTCCTCCCCGGCGTCGGCCCGACGACTCCTGAACTGATGCTGCAAATCGCGGCCGCCGCGATCTCTGAAAACGGGGGATCGACGACGGCGACCGTCTCACGTAGCGGCGACACTTCGGAGGCGCTCGTTGTTTCACTCTCCAGCAGCGACGTCACCGAGGCAACGGTTCCGGCGACGGTCACGATTGCCGCAGGTGCTTCGTAGTCTAACTTCGCAATTTTCGCTATCAATTAT
>JBCBOT010000388.1:0-7492 GCA_039821165.1 Planctomycetota bacterium
CGAAAGCATCGCCGACGATACGCATCGATCGTCACGCGGAGACGCCAAGCCGCGAAGTCCCCAGAGAGGTCGCGCAAGATCTTCGCGTCTCCGCGCCTTGGCGTGATCACTCTTCGCCTCGGCAATCCGATTACGAAATCGGAACTTGAAGCGACGAACTTGTTTCCAAATGCGTCCCCAATGTTCGATCGGAACAAAGCACTTTGCACTCCCCCTTCAATGTCGCAACGACGTCGAGATCTGCGTTTTTGTGAGCCGCAATGCGATAGCCGCGGCTAGGGAAACGGACGGCTCGCGCCCTACCGCCAACACTTTAAAGGTGTGCGTGAAGCCTGCGTCCCTCGTTTTTTCCCGACGCTTACTCGCGGCCGATCCCGACATCGAGCAGGCGAGACATGTCGGCGCCGAGATCAACGCGTTTGGGTACGGTGCGAAGAGAACCCAGGGGGGTTTTGATCGATTCGAGTGATGTCTCGATAGCATCTGTGGATATGTCACAGCTTGTTCGCCACTTCGTGAACGACTCGATCATCGGTTTAGGTTGCACCAATTCGCCACCCATACTTCGGGCGAGTGTCACGAATGCCATTCCGTCACGGTAGGCATTCTGTTTGCCTTCCCAATACAGGTTGCGTCGAACGGCACCGAAATCCATCAACTTGGGTGTCCCGTGATAAGATTCACCCGATGTCAGGACCATGACGGAATCCGCATCAAAGACATTGCGTCGGACGGCGGCATTGAATCGTTGCTGCTGCTCCTCAAGGGTCGCAACGAAAACCCATCGCGTTGAAAAGGTGTTACGGTCCAAACCCAGTTCAGCCACCGAGGGAACGTCTCCTTGCTGGCAGACCATTTCGATCGCGGCGTGGTCGCCAAGCCAAATACAGTTATCGGACTCGAGCAAGTGCTCTCCCATCGGTCTCCAAGCGATGCAGGGAGCACGGCGTGCTTCGATCACCGAATCGTGCAAGGTGACCGAATAGTCTTCGCCGCCCAGACAGGATTGCTCCTCCGCGTAAATCACGCAGCCGGAGATCGTCACACTCGAATGATCGGATTGGATGACAGTGCGATCGAGAAAGGACTCCAAGCGAGAAACGGCTTCACGCTCGCATACGGAGCGGACTTCGATTTGCTCAAGCACGAGCTTTGATTGATCGAGGCGGAAGAGCGGTTCGCCTTGCGCTGAGTGTTCCAAAACCGGACGTTCCTCTCGGGAACCTCTCAACGTTAGCTGCGTTCCCCGGAGGTCGGCACTTCGGATCGAGTAAGGTCCCGAACCGAGCACGTTGATCACATCGCCTGGCACGGACTCGGCCACCGCGCCGGTCAGCGTTCGGAAGTGTCGATCGCCAATCAAAAAGCCACTCGCGTGGGCTGGCATTGCTCGATCAACACGGTAGCGCGCGGCAGCACCACCGCCGCGAAAGGCCAACGATCCGATCACAGCAAGCAGGACGACCACGCAAGCGACGAATAGGGCGCCCCAATTCGCATGCTCCCATCGCCGAACCGCCGGTCTTTCTTGCGCCCGAGCCAACAACCGATTGCGAACTCCTTCTGCGGTAGGACGCTTCTCCGGCGACTTGGCCATCAATTGTTCGACGGTTTTCGCGAACCACGCTGGTACTTTCGAATCCAATCGATCGAGGCGGCGCGGATGGTGATCAACGACTCGACGAAGGCTTGCAATCGGCGTTTCACCCTCGAACGGAGACTGGCCGCTACAGGCTTGATAGAGAACGACGCCAAGACTGAACAGATCCGAAGCCGTGCCCGTGTCGGATTTGCCTTCGGCTTGCTCAGGTGACATGAACGCGGGGGTTCCGCAGAGCATGCCTTGCGTCGTGATCGTCGGATCAGCATACGATTTTGCGACCCCAAAATCGGTGAGCTTCGCGCGATCGTTTGGCGACTCAAGCAGCACATTCGCCGGCTTGATGTCTCGATGCACAAGCCCAACCGAGTGAGCCGCGTCAAGCGCCGCGGCTACTTCGGCACCTAACTGGGCCGCCTGTTGCCACGACAAGGTGCCGACTCGCTCGAGACGATCCGCCAATGACTCACCCTTCACCCATTCCATCACCAGAAACGGCTGCCCGCCTTCTTCCTCGATGGCATGAATCGAGACGATGTTTTCATGTTTGACGGCTGCAATCGACCGGGCTTCGCGGGCAAATCGAATGCGAGCCGACTCGTCGGTGATCAGCGTTGGAACCTTAATCGCCACGTTCCGCTCTAAACGATGATCGAACGCTTGAAAGACCACGCCCATCCCGCCCCGGCCGATTTCGCGTTGGATTTCGTAGCCCTCAAATTGCCTTTGATCCGGAGCCGTTCGCGAGAGCTGATCGATTACACGCGAGAGTGCATCAGACAGGACAGGCATCTCGGGTAAGGTCCCCGACAGCCGTTCCAAATCAATGCGGCATTTTTCGCACTCATCGAGATGACGAATGTACTTCGTTTGGTCCGTCGGCGAACCAGATTGATCCAGAACGCGTTGCAATTCAATTTGGTTCAAGCAGTTTTCGCTCATACCACCAAGTCGCCACGTGTATGTGGGACTGCCTGAAAAACCTTCGAAGCGTTCACGGTTTGCCTCACAATTGATCGACCGCGTTGATAACCTCGCGTAGTCTTGCGGTCACGCGACTCTTTGCGACGTACACCGCCCCAATCGACATCTGCAGAGACTCGGCAACGCTAGCGGGCGGCTCCCCATCGACGGCGACACGCCAAAAAGCCTGCCACGTGTCTGACTTAAACTCCGGCTTTGTCGCTTCCGCCGCCCAACGAAAGACGTGCTGTTCATGCTCGCGGTCCCATCGTTGCTCCTCCTCTGAAGACGAGTCGGTTTGCTCGGCGAGCGATTGCGAAAATCCCGTGTCGCCGGTCGCGGTCGGGACACGAGCGTTCTGACGTAGCTTGCGAAACACTTGGTTACGTGTGATTTGAAAGAGCCAGCCGCGAAACTTGCCTGCGGCCGGGTCGTAGCTGAATGAGGGGATGGCCCGTGCGACGTTCCTCAAAACCTCCTGGGCGAGATCGGCCGCATCCGCATCCTGCAACCCTCTGCGGATCGCGTAACCATGGATCAGGGGTGCGTAAAGACCAACAAACTCAGTCCAGGCTCCCGAGTCTCCGGCGTCCCGTATTCGGAGCAATAAACTCGGTCTTGTTGGTGGGGATTTCGACACGTTTGGGCAATAAAGGGGAACGAATTGGATCGGCGGCCATTCTACGCGCTCGCAGTTCCGAGCAGCTTCGCGAAACCTCGAAAAGAAATGATGGAAACTCTGTAAGGGTTCGCTGCCGCCAGGATACCTGTGTACGACGTCCTAAGCGTTATGGTCTGATGCGTTCGTACAGTACAAGGAAAAATCCAATGAGTCGAAACACCCGATTGCAGCTTCAAAATCTCGAGGGTCGCCTGATGTTTGCAGGCGACGTGATGTCCTTGCAAATGATCCCCAACGTCGGAACCGGACGCTACGATTTCGTGGCGCCGGCAGAGATCCAAACGGTTCGACCCACGGCCGCGTCCACGGTCCAGAGTCCACCAGCGCAAGAGGTCGACATGGTGTTCACACTGAGTCATCCAGAGTTGTTCGCTCCCAATTAGCGGAGTGCCGAGACCGCTAGCCGCGATTGAGAGCCACGTTGCTTGTTGATGCACCTGGTTGCCGCCGGCACCGAAGATTCGATGCGAAGCGACGCGGAACCGAGACAGTCTTCGGCCCCATCTGCGTCTCGCATCGAATCGATGACGTCACGTGTATCGCCGCGGCTATGCGAGTATGCGTCTCGCGCATGAGCCTCGTGACCTTGGTGCTTCCGCCACGATTGCCAAAGAGTATATCGTTCGACGTGCATCTAGTTGCCGCCGCTGAGATCGTGGTTGGTGGGCATGGGGCTTGATCATGCGGCGCCGTGTTCGCCGCGACTCCGATCGGTCCTCTCGAAAAAATCTTGCAACTCTCTGTAAGGATTGGCTCCGAGCGCGATACCTGCAGGTGAATCACTTCTTCACCACAACCGCGGAGCCCGACATGTCCTCTCGTCAAAACAATCGTCTTTTGCGTGCCGAATCACTCGAAAACCGTCAACTAATGGCGGGTGACCTGGCTGCGGGACACCTGAATCCTGATCCCGTCGTGCCAACGGATCCGCTCGCCGAAGCCGGCGCGATGGCTCAAGAAGGAACCATCACCTACGACGGACTGTCCCGCGTTGTGACCGTGAACGCGTCACCGGAAGACGACGATTTGATCGTGCATGAAGACACGGACGGTTCGATCGAGTTGACTTACACGTCCGGGTGGACGGGTGTTGTGCACGCACGGCGATACAAGCCTGGGACAGTCAACAAAGTTGTGTTCTATGGCAACGACGGCGCCGACTTCTTTCAAAACTTCGCTACCGTCGAAAGCGAAGCCAACGGCGGTTCCGGCCGCGACACACTCATCGGAGGCTCTGGGCCCGACGTGTTAAAAGGGGATGACGGACGCGACGAACTACGTGGCAAAGATGGACGCGACCAGTTGTTCGGCGATGACGGAGACGATGATCTGTACGGCGGCAATGGCGGCGACTTCCTTTCCGGAGGGAATGGCGACGACTTGCTCAAAGCAGGCGATGGCCACGACCGACTCTCCGGCGGCGCGGGAAACGATGAACTGTTTGGTGGCGCCGGAATGGACGGAATGTTTGGCGGATTGGGAATCGACGAACTCGATGGCGGCACTGGTTCCGATCGCTTTCTACGCTATTACCAGCGAATCCTGGGCACCAACATCGGCCTCAACGAAGACGACGTGTTGGATCTTTCGGAAAACGATGCGACGATCAAGTTCCTCGACTCCGACGCTCAAACGACGACGATCAACAACGTGGAGATCGACTACGAGGAAGGTACATGGGCCCAATCGGAGATCGAGGCGGTTGATCTCGCATTGGCCGAGCTCGCTACGACAAACGGGACCAACAAGTTCCTCAGAACCGAGAGTGGAAACGAGTTGGAATTTAGTCGAGTCGGCCTCGGCTGGGAGACGCGATGGGAATTTGACTACCGAACGTTGGAATGGAACGACATCACCGTTCAAACGGACACCATCGCTTTTAACTCAAGCGGAGGTTCGATGTCCTTTTCCGATCCCACCTTCGCCGACCAAGATACTGTGGTCCAGATCGTCTTTCACGAGATCGGCCATGAGTGGGAAAACGAAAACCCAAAATGGGGCGAGTTCAAATCACTGAGTGGCTGGAAGAAGAGTGGTTCCGACGACGGGAAAGTCGACAGCGGTGATGGCAACTGGCTGCACGACGCGGCCGCGGGGTTCGCGCGAGAATACGGAAAACACAATCCCTTCGAGGATTTTGCAACCCTCTTCACGAAATACTTGATGGAAGAAAACGGACGGGACTACCCAAGCACCCCTGAAGGCGATCTCGACCACCTCGATGAGAAGCTCGACTTCATTCAGGACTTCGTACACGAGACTTGATTGAGGACAGTCTCGCCTGTTTTCGTCCGACGCGATTCGACGGCACACGACCTTGCCGGGACGTGTGCGGTCGACGCGGTTGATTTAAAGTCGTCGCAACCCGTCTTCGGTCATTGGATTAGGAATCTCAACATCGATTTGATCGATCCGATCGAGTGTTTCCTGATCCAAAATCAGGTCTTTCGCGGCGAGCGACTCGTCCAGCTGATCAAGCGTCGTCGCACCGATGATCGTCGAAGCGACAAAATCATGTTGCCGACTCCAAGCGACCGCGAGCGCGGTGACACTCACGCCGATGTCTTGCGCAATCACCTTCAATCGTGCCGTCGTTTCAAGCGTTCGTTCGTTGACAAATCGCTCCGCCATCTTCTTCTGCCGTTCACCGCCTCCGAGAAGGTAGCCCGTGAACCGTGCCCCCGGCGGCGGTCCTTCCTGATACTTGCCGGTCAATACGCCACCGCCGAGTGGCGAATAAGGAAGCAATGAAATGCCCTCCTGCCGGCAAACCTGGGCGAGTTCGCTTTCGCAGCGACGATTGATCAGGCTGAAGTTGTTCTGAACCGTTTCATAGCGATCGACATCATAGACATCGCTCGTCCAACAGGCCTTCATCATGCCCCAACAGGTCTCGTTGCTCGCACCGATCACACGAACTTTGCCTTCGTCGCGGAGATCCGTCAGTGCTCCGAGGACCTCCTCATAGGGCATCCCATGATCCGGCCAATGCGTTTGGTAAAGATCGATATAGTCGGTGTCCAAGCGGCGAAGTGATTCCTCGCACGCTCGGATGATCTGATGGCGGTCGAGTGTCGTCTTTCCATGTCGAACGGGCGGCGCGAACCAACCGTGTCCCGCACCAGCAACCTTCGTCGCGACGATCACGGTCTCGCGTGGTTTGGTACGCATCCAACGTCCAAAAATCTCCTCCGTGACCCCGTATTTTTCCGCTGTAGGAGGGACCGGGTAAAGCTCGGCCGCGTCAAAAAAATCGACGCCCGCGTCATAGGCTCGATCGCAAATTTCGTGACTCAGCTTCTCGTCACACTGCATCCCGAACGTCATCGTTCCCATGCAGATATCGCTGACCACAAGACCACTTCGCCCAAGCCGTCGTTGTTCCATTGTCGGGGTCCCCGAATCAGTCGCCACACTCACCAAGTCAAAACAGAACCGAATCTTAAGCAACGAAAACAACAAACAGAACCGCCCACTCGCCACTCATCTCTCGTCCACTTGCCTCGAAAATATCATCGGCCATTCACGGTGAGCCGCGGCGCACACCGCTGATCACTTTTCCTCTCTTTCTTTTCAAGAGGCGAACATGACGGTCCTCCGCTTTTGAGCCGAGACCTGAAACGATGGGCACACACTGCCGGGATTCAAATCGCCGGCAGTGATGTGTCCCACGTGTAAGCTGCGTCCCGTTTGTTGTCGGTGTTCAAGCCGCAATACGAGCCTCGCCGGGACCGATCAATTCTCTGTCGGCTGGAGTCCGAGCATCGCTTCGGCGAAACGATTACCGAGGTCCACGTAATCGGCCGAATCGTAGTGCCAACGGTCCGAGTAATCATAGTCGTCAGTTGATGTCACGATGGCCGCTGCGGAGTCCTTCGTTACGAAAGCCTGTTGCGCGTCCCGTACCGTATCACCGTACAGCCAAACTTTTCCGACGGGGCTGCGGCCGCTATCGGAGATCCGGCCGATGACGACAGGCAGATCGTCAGATCGAAACGCCGCCCGGATCAGATCCATTAGACGCTTGAGGTTTGCTTCGTAAACCGCCGCACTCTCCTCGCGCGTCGCATCACTTTCTCCCTGCATCCAAAGAATCCCTTTCGGTATCAATTGATCCGGCGTGCCGTCGTCATCGATGTCGGCGTCTACGAGCGCGTTGCGGACGGTCGCCAGAAAGTGGTCGTACTGATTGATGCTTCGGTGATCACCATTGTCGGCTTCAAAATCAGGTTCCCAACACCCAAAGT
>JBCBOT010000389.1:0-7486 GCA_039821165.1 Planctomycetota bacterium
CTGCGCCAGGAAACCGATGGTTGGCGAATCAGCGGGTTTGCGACCGAGCAAGGCGAGAACGAAGATCCCCTTGAAATCGATTTCGAAGACGGCGACCGACTCGCGGCGATCCTCGGTGACGGCGAAATCCGCTGACCAGTCTCCTGTCTGCTGAATCAAGAATTCGACTCTGACTGGGCATATCAGGCCCAGAGCGGTGAAACTGCGCTCTTTGGTCGCAGTTTGGCGAAAGAACCAAAAACCCCTCCTCAAGAGGGTCACCTAGGCCGGAAACCGTCTTTTCAACGGGTTTCCGGCCTTTTTCGTGCGGTATTCCGGATGTTTGGGGTCCGCCGGTGACCGCGTTCCTTCGGTTATTGAGCGAGAAGCCGCTCTTTCCCTGTTGCGTCCAATTGACACTGACTCGCCCAAAGCTACTTTATCCACGAATTCACGCGGGCCGTAAAAATTCCGTAAAGCACCTATCTTGCGTGTCCGGAAGATTCGGCGATGGTCGCCGATCATGGAACCTGCGGAAGAAGCCAACTGAGGGCTTCTGAATTTGAAATGTGTGCGCGAGGATCGCACCAAACTCCGAAACACTGGGAGAAATCAATGAATCGGACTGTGGTCAGCGGGATCGCCGCGCTTGCAATGATCGTGGGTGCGGCCTTCATGAATGACACGTCGGCTCACGCCGGCAACTGTGGCGGTGGCTTGTTCGCCAAGCTGCACGCTAAGAAAGCTTGCGGCGGTGGGCTGCTGGCAAAGCTGAAGGCCAATCGCTCATCTTGCTGCGCTCCCGAGCCAGTCTGTGAGCCCGTTTGCGAACCGGTTTGCGAGCCCGAGCCCGCTTGTGGCTGTGGCGGAAGCCGACCGAAGTTGTTCGGCCGATTGATCGCAAAGATCAAGGCTCGCCGAAGCTGCTGTGCTCCGGAACCGACTTGCTGCGAACCAGCTCCGGAACCGTGCTGCACGCCTGCTCCGGAACCGTGCTGTGCTCCGGCACCTGCTCCAGAACCATGCTGTGCTCCGGCACCAGCACCGGAGCCTTGCTGTGCACCGGCTCCCGCTCCAGCACCTTGCTGTGGCGCCGCTCCGGAACCTGCACCCGCACCTTGCTGCGGCGCTGCACCCGCACCGGTTGCTGCCCCCGCACCTTGCTGCGGAGGCACCGCGGTTGCTGCTCCGGTAATGGCCGAAGTTGCAATGCCGATGCCCGAAACCGTTGCTGATGACGCCGGCTTCAACCTCGCTCCAGGCGAAACTCTCGTCCCCGGAAGCGTTCAAACGCTCGGCCCAGCCGCTGGTGGCGATGCAGTTGCAGCTGAAGAAGCTGCTCCTGAAGCTGAAGTCCCCGTTAGCGCAAGCGACGACGCTGGTGAAGATGCACCGCCGGCTCCGACCCCCGATGCCGACACCGACATCTGATTCGAGTCGAGTCAAAATCAATTTGCTAGCCGGCGATATCTCAGGTACCGCCGGCTTTTTTATGCGCCCAGCGCTCATGAACCTCATGAGCGGTCCGGCGGGCCTCGCGGATCACGGGTGCGATGCCCACGCCATGCAGGGCGTTCGTCGTCAATGAGAGGCCCGGCAGCTGGTGCATCGCCTTCGTAATCTGCTGGACTCTGGAGACATGGCCGACGTGATATTGCGGCATCGACTCTTGCCACCGCACCACACGTGATAGAGTGGCTTGACCCTCTCCCAGTCCGATCAGGTCACGCAACTCCGCTCGCACCAAGTCGATCAACTCGTCGTCGTCACGTTGCAGTAGGTCGCCCCGTTTCGCTCCCCCCAGAAACACCCGAATGATGGTGTGGTCCGTCGGGCAGCGACCATCATATTTGTGACTCGCAAAGCTGATCGCGATGATGTCGCGGCCCTCGATCTCGGGAACCACGATTCCGAAGGCTTGGGGCAGCCGTGCGATTTGAGTGGTCCGGACTGCCAACACGACGATTGCCGCCGAAGAGGACTCGATAGACTCTAAACCGCCGGCCGCCGCTTGGAGCGGTTCCACCATCGACTCGTCGTCGGCATCTTCTGCCACTCGAATCGACCGGAGCAGTGCGGCGGAGACCCGCGCCGGGGTCGCGAACACGACTTCGTCCACGAGCTGCCCGCCGTTTTCCGAGGGGCCGCCTGCAGATTCCCTGTCGGTAGACTGCCCGTCCACAGAAATGGCAACACGCCATTGATCGCCATCTCTTCGGATCGACTGGACCAACGTGTCGGTTCGAATCGTCGTGCCAGCCTCCCGGATCGACTCGCCCAAGCGGTCGATGAGCTCGCCCGTTCCTCCGGGCAAGCCACGAAAGCGTTGATAGCGAGCTCCCGCACTGGCTCGATCGGACTGCTCGGTGGCACGACGCTCCTTCGCCGCCTTAGCCAACGAACCATGCTTCGCGACCATCGCTGCGATGGGTCCGAGTGTCGCGCGGAGGCTCAGTCGTTCAATGTCAGCCGTGTAAATTCCTGCGACGAGGGGACCGGCCAACCGCTGCAACACCTCGTTCCCCATCCGATGGCGGACGAAATCGGCGACGCTCTCATCGACGTCTTCGGGGGCATCGACCGTCGTCGCTGCGGAGCGCGACCGCCAACGTTCGAGAAGAAATCGAAGCTTGCCGGGCCAGGACAAGATCGACGACTTCAAAATTGGGCCGAGCCGCGTCGCGCGGGCGAGCACGAACCCTTCGGGAATTCGCTCGAGTCGGCCGTCACGAACGATCATCGCACCGGCGAGGTCCGTTCGCGGGGTCAGCAGGCGTGATTCCAGACCCAGCTCTCGGCAGAGGTCCATTGCTGCAGGTGGATCGGTGGCGAACATGTCCGCACCGAGGTCGAGCACGAAGTCGCCACACGATGTCGAGACCCGTTCTGAACCGATCACACCGCCCAATCCGGGCGAGGATTCAAAAAGGGTGATTCGAGTCGGATCGAGCAACTTTCCGAGCGAGAACGCGACGGTCAGACCGGAAAGCCCGCCTCCGATGACCGCAACACGCGGACTCATCGAGAGCCGTCGTTCATGTCTTCGTAGCCGGACATTTCTGCTTCCATATCCATGTCGGCGTCTTCGTAGTCCTCGTATCCGCCATATTGCGAGTTGCCACGTGCTCCGGGGCCTCCCGCATTAGCCTGTCCCATCCCCATCTGCAAGTTGCCCATCTGACTTGCAACCATGGGTCCCACTTGCGAAATCCATTGGTCCATCAGGGCATGCAAATCGCTGGCGGATTCGGCCGACATGGCGGGTTGGACGACGACATTGACAAACCCAGGCAGCATGAACGCCTCGCTCAAAAGTGAACCATTCGCCGCGTTGTCGAGCATGGCATCCGCCTCTTGCATCATGCCTTTCCAGGCATCGGGGTTCAGCGCCTCGGGCACCCAAACCCCCTCGACCTGGATCACATTGACGACTTGCTGGTTGCCCTCGACTCCGAATTGGAATGTCGCTTGGTCGCCGTTCTCGCTGAGCACTTCAAACGAAAGCTCGGCAGCGCTCGCCGAATTCGCCATGTCCTGAAGCTCGACGATGTAGGGAGACATCCGCTGGTCCAAGTCCATCAGCCATGCCCGCAGCGAAGTCTGTTGCAGTTTTTCGAGTTTGAATTCTGCGGGATCCATTCCGTCACGGATCATCCCGCCGATACCAAGCAGCACTTGTTTGATCATGTCGCCCGCCTCATCGGGCAAGGCTTCGACACGTGGATGGGAAAAGAGCCAACGTTGGCGGGTGACGATCAATTCTCCGATCGAGTGAATCGCCGTGACGCCCTGCGACACGGCAGCAGCGTTTGCTTTCGAGGCAGCTTTCTTCGCGATTCGGTCGAGGTCCGACTGATAACTCGCGGGAAGGCTGTCAAACACGGCGATGAAGTGACCGTTATTGACGGCCTGGTCCTCGAGCCATTCCAGTCTTTCGAGCAGCCCACTGCCGCCGCTGTAGGGGCGGTAGGTAGGTGGGGTGCGTGGCTTCGGGATCGGGTCGGGTGCGGGAGCGGAAGCGGCGTCGGAATCGCTGCGGATTCCGTTGACGAGGTCTTGTCGACGTTTGCGTTGCTTTTCACCCAACTCTCGAGCCAGGATGCGGCTCTCCGCCACCAGCAGGTTGATGTCGACCGTGACGCGTCGCTGGTCCTCTAATTGCAGAACGACACTCTCACCCCACAATCCGATGAACTCCGCCTCGACGGTTCGGCCGGAGCCCAACGTGGTCCATCTTTCCGCCGACGCGGTGGGCAACGTCGCGGTGGCCGCAAGCAGGACGGCCGGTAACCCGAGTGTCCAAATCAAAGAGGGTCGGTTCATTTCAATTCTTGACTGGAAAAGGAACTGAATCGTCAAGTGTCATCGGTTTCAGCGTCTCGTTCCGTCACCGACGCCACAGCGTCCAGTATATTGCGAAAGTCCCGTACAGACCGCGTCAATTCTTTTCGATGTTCGCTAATTCGCGTCGCCCGGGGCCGTTTGAACGCGCGTCGGCCAACGCCCTCGGAGACACTGCTTTGCCCACAAAGGATTCCTCGGCCCCGCAAGATGTCACCGATCTTCGCAAAAAGCACTACAACGCGACGGTGATCGAGCGTCTCGATTGCCATGAGAACCTGGCCCGATTTCGCATCCGCCCCGACGCGGGGGTCAGCCCCTTCGAACCGGGCCAGTATGTCACTCTGGGTCTCGGTTATTGGGAACCGAGACTGGAGGGGACACAGGAGGAGGTCGTCGAGGAGAAAAAGCAAACCAAACTGGCGCGGCGAGCCTATTCGATCTCTTGCCCGCTGACCGACCCAAGCGGTGCGGTGTGCCCCGTCGGAACGCTTGATTACCTGGAGTTTTACATCACTCTCGTGCGTTCGGCTGATAGCCCGGACAAAGACCCGCCGGTACTCACCCCGCGACTGTTCTGCTTGTCGACCGGGGAGCGTCTTGCCATCGGAAAGAAGATCACCGGCAAATACACGCTCGGCAACATCGATCCCGACCACACCGTGTTGATGTTGGGAACCGGCACGGGCGAAGCGCCCCATAACGCGATGACGGCTCAGTTGCTCGCCGATGGCCATCGCGGACGAATCATCAATGCCTGCTGTGGTCGTTACCTCGGTGACTTGGCGTATCAAGCGGAACACGAGCGTTTAATGCGCCAGTACGACAACTACTTTTATCTCCCTTGCACCACCCGCGAACCGATCAACTTGGACCCGCAACACGACGGCTACGTCGGCAAGCAATATCTCCAAGACCTCTACACAAGCGGTCAACTCGCCGAGCAAGCGGGAGACCCACTCTCTCCGAGCAACACGCACGTCTTTCTGTGCGGCAATCCGAGCATGATCGGATACGTTCCACCCGGTGCAGAACCTCCAAGTACACCGGGAATGATCACGCTCTTGGAAGCCAACGGGTTTTCTTCCGACGGTGACCATGAAGGACCGGGGCGGATTCAATTCGAGAAGTATTGGTGACCTATTGCGGAGGCCGGGCATGCGTTAGAACGTGGCCTCCGCATCACTCTTCGGACCGTACAGCATGGACCTCTCCAAGAACACGATCGCGCTCATCCTCGGTGGTGGCCGCGGCACGCGTCTCTTTCCACTGACCAAGATTCGCGCAAAACCCGCGGTCCCGCTCGCCGGCAAGTATCGGTTGATCGACATTCCGATCTCCAACTGTATCAACAGCGGCCTTCGCCGCGTGTTCGTCTTGACGCAGTTTCTCTCCGTCAGCCTGCACCGGCACCTTCGCCAAACCTACCGGTTCGATCACTTCACCGGAGGTTATGTCGAACTCCTCGCCGCGCAGCAAACCATGGACGAAGGCGCGGACTGGTATCAAGGAACCGCGGATGCGGTCCGCAAGAACTTGCGCTACGTCGACCAGCCAGGCATCGAGCACATTTTGATTCTGTCCGGAGACCAACTCTACCGGATGGACTTCCGTGACATGATGAAAACGCACATCGAATCGAATGCCGATGCGACCATCGCCGCCATCCCCGTCGACCGCAAAGACGCCAGCGCGCTGGGAATCATGCAGCTCGACAACGACGGTCGTGTCACCGGATTTGTTGAAAAGCCACAAACGGAAGAACAGCTGGCATCGGTGCGGATGGATCCGGCTTGGATCGACTCCCACGGCATCGAAAGCAAAGGTCGAGACTGCCTCGCAAGCATGGGCCTGTACATCTTCAAACGCGATGTCATGGTCGATCTACTCGAAGGCAATTCGCACGAAGACTTCGGGAAAGAGGTCTTCCCCGCTGCACTCAAGTCACGCAACGTTCGCGTGCACCTGTTTGACGGATACTGGGAAGACATCGGAACCATTCGTGCCTTCTATGAAGCCAACCTCAGCCTCGCCGGAAAGGCACCACCGTTCCAGATCGGCGATGTACGCGCACCGATCTACAGTCGCCCGCGTTTTCTGCCACCGACGGTCGTCGGGGATCACGTCAACATTCAAGGAAGTTTGATCGCCGATGGTTGTCGTATCGGTGACAACGTCACGATTGAGAACAGCGTGATCGGACTACGAACCGTGATCGGCGACAATGTGACCGTCAAAAACAGTGTCGTCATGGGAGCCGACTACACCGAAGATCCTTCCACCGCAGACGAGGCTGGCGTTCCGATTGGAATCGGAGCCAATTCGACAATCATCGGTGCAATCCTCGACAAGAACTCTCGTGTCGGAAGCGGTGTCTCCATCACCAATGAGCAAGGCGTCGAAAATTACGGCGAAGACGAACCGATGCAGGTGCGAGACGGCATCCCGATCGTCATCAAGAACGGAATCATCGAAGACGGCTTCCGCTTCTAATTGCGTAACGTGTTCCCCACCTTGAGCGGCCATGTTGAAATCGCGCTTGCTGGACTTGGCGACACGAAACCGAGTGAGGGAATGACTTTCTGGAGACCGCTTGCTCACGAGATCGCCTCGCTGACGCGTCGGGTTTCCATCTATCCCCACGAAAACGAAACAACGCCAGCGACACTTGCCGAAATGCGCAACTTCAAAACTCCCGGAAGGCGAGAGTGCTTCTCGCAAACGTTGAGCGGCGAGGCGCTAGCCGCCGGTGTACGTTAGTTTCGAATACTGGTCCCTCGCTAACCGCGTTTTGAAGTTGCGCTTGATGACAAGCTTCGCTTGCGTGTCTTCTCTACGTCGTTTGATGGAAACCCGACGCGTCAGCAAGGGATCGTGTGAAAGAGCTGACTGACGCGCTAAGTCATTCCCTCACTGACGTTTCGGGTTACCTAAATCTGGCAAGCGCAACTTCAAAACTGACGCGTCGGGTTTCCATTGAACCCCACGAAAACGAAGAAACGCGAGCGAAATCCAGGCTCCGTGCTTCGGGTTCATTTCACGGTGCTAGCAAGAGTCGCAACCCGACATAAGCAGCACTTTTCCGCCCCGGACCGAATGTGTCACGCGTGGCGACGACATCAAGGTTGTCAGCCGATGCCTCCCGCGAATGGGAGGCACGTTCTCC
>JBCBOT010000390.1:0-7464 GCA_039821165.1 Planctomycetota bacterium
GTGCCCTCCAGTCGGTGCCATAATTCGGCACGCCCTGGATCCATTCATTCCGCCGCGCGAAGTTGAACATCCCGTTGATATAGTGAATGCGATGCCGAATTGAATCGACACCGTGGCCGGCGGGAATCTGGTTGTAGAGCTCCGTGAAATCGGCAGCCCGCAGCGACGACACCGCACGCTGGCCAATCCGATACCCGTGAACCTCCGAATCGGTCAGCCAAAGCGCATGACGCTTGATTTCACGGAACGTGCGTGGCGACAGAATGTTCTTGGTGTGCCCCTGCTCCTTCCGTTCGACGTGCTTCTTGCGAGCATCGAGATACCGATCGACCATTTCATCGACCGTGATGTCGTCTTCGTTTGGCTCCGGGAGTCCGAGCCGCTGACGGGCCACATAGTTCAGATACGACTCTTCGGCCGCTTCGGGATTCGACCAGACACCAAAGAATTGATGCTTGCCGTTTATCTTCTTTGCCCACTGCCCGCCGGGGTGCGCGTAGAGCGGATAATCTTGTCGTGGCTTGCCTGGCTTTGTGGTACCCTTGGGCTTGGTCATTCGCACCTCCAATGCGAGTGGCCTGGCTCCCATCGTCCTACCACGGCGATGCGAGCATTTTGGGTTGCCCTCGGTTGCCCAACCGCTCCGGAATCGGAGTTTTCGAGCGACCTAACCGAGTAGCACGCCTCGTGTTTTACGGGATTGGCCCGTCCACCGCTACTCCGCCAGACCGTTTCGACTCCTGTCAGCCCTATCCTGGCGGCACTCGTCAGACTTGAGGGACTTGTGGCATCTCCACAAGTCCTTTTTTCTTTGCGGGAGTCGCGCGATCGCTCGCGGTGGTTTGCGACATACGTGCGAGCGACTTTCTTCGAGTGAGTATCCTGAGATCCGCAGACGATGTGGAAACGGTTTTTGCAGCCGGAGACACCTACCGCTTCCTTTCGACCGGCCACGATACCGGTCAATACTTCACTTCCTGATCGAAGCAATCGTCCGGCCAGGCGCCACCGCACCCCGCACACATTCATCCGCGGGAAGAAGTAGCATTCTACGTCTTGGACGGAGAGCGGACGTTTTAGAGTACCGACGGCGAAATCACAGCTGGCCCCCGAACGCATCTCATATCCCAAAGGGGTCAACGCACCGCTCTCAAAACAACTCATCAAGCCGCGAAGTTACTGTTCTTCTTCACGCCGGCTGGCATCGAAGGTCTGTTTGATGAGTTCTCGCGACTCGACACTGAAGAGCATGCAAACTCGCTCGTTGCACTCAATGAGCTTTCTCCCAACCAGCGTGTCACAGAAGAACCTCCTGCCAATCGGGTTGAATGCGAGAGTGCTAGTCAGAGCCGCTGATTGATCGTAAAAAAATGGAATTCAGGTCCACCTCCTCACGCGGCAAGCTTCGATGACGGCTCAAGTATTGATCAATGGTTCGTGGCGCCCCGCGGACGCGACGGGCTCTTTCCAGGCGACGAACCCGAACACCAACGAGAAGTTACCCGCGGAATTTCCCGTGAGTTCGTGGGCCGACTGCGATGCGGCGCTCGATGCCGCCGTTTTGGCCGCTCGCGAGATGCGTTCGTTGCCGAGTGAGGCGATCGCAGAGTTCTTGGAGGCGTACGCCAATAAGATCGAAGCCGCGAAAGACTCCCTCGCGGAGGCTGCGTTCAATGAAACCGGGCTCGCAAAGTCGCCTCGACTCGCGGATGTGGAGCTCCCACGGACGAGCAATCAACTCCGAGCCGCCGCCGCCAGTTGCCGAAGCGGTGACTGGGCACTCGCGACGATCGACACCGCGACGGGCATTCGCTCGTGCTACGAACCGCTCGGCCCGGTTTGCGTTTTCGGACCGAACAATTTTCCTTTCGCATTCGGATCGGTTTCCGGTGGAGACTTTGCGGCCGCGATCGCCGCAGGAAACCCGGTGATCGGAAAAGCAAACAGCTCGCATCCGGAAACCACGCGATTGTTTGCCGAGCTTGCACTTGAGGCTGCAAAGGAGACACAGGTCCCCGATTCGATTGTGCAACTGATTTACCGAACGAGTCACGAAGATGGCGCACGAATGGTATCGGACTCGCGGAACGGGGCGACCGGCTACACCGGCAGTCGCTCTGCCGGCTTGACACTGAAAGCAGCTGCGGACGCAGCCGGCAAACCGATCTACTTGGAACTCTCAAGCGTCAATCCGGTTGTGATTCTTCCCGGCGCGCTCAAAGCTCGAGGCACCGAGATTGTCGATGAGTTCGTGACGAGTTCACTGATGGGCACGGGTCAGTTCTGTACCAATCCGGGTCTGGTCTTGCTGATCAAGGGCGACGACACCGATCAGTTCATTCAAGCAGTGAAAGATCGTTTTGCAGACGCACCAGCCGGAACGTTGTTGTCACCTGCAGTCGCCAAGAGTCTTGGCGCGAGCGTCGGGACACTGATGGAACTCGGCGCGGACCTGCTGACCGGCGGCGGTGAAACGGAAAGCGGTCGCTGCGCGATGGCGAACACGCTGCTCAGTGTCTCGGCTGAGAAGTTTGGTTCGGACCCCGAGGGTTTTCAAACCGAAGCGTTTGGCAATGCTTCGCTGTTCGTCGTTGCCGACGATGTGGGCCAGTTGTCTTGCTTGATCGCCGGCTTGGACGGCAATCTCACGGGCTGTATTTACAGCGACCCCGCGGGATCCGATGACGCCGCCTACGACACAATTGCGTTTGAATTGACCCCCAAGGTCGGTCGTGTTCTGAACGACAAGATGCCCACAGGTGTTGCGGTTTCAGCCGCGATGAATCATGGCGGACCGTACCCCGCAACAGGCCACCCTGGATTCACCGCAGTCGGAGTCCCCGGATCGCTCCTTCGGTTCGCAAAACTCACGAGTTACGACAACGTCCGCGCG
This sequence comes from Planctomycetota bacterium, assembly GCA_039821165.1. GTDB lineage: Bacteria > Planctomycetota > Planctomycetia > Pirellulales > Pirellulaceae > Stieleria. Next base: position 2,894 of record JBCBOT010000390.1, read on the forward strand.
GCACGTCTTCCGACACTACTGGGCGACAAGAATCCAACGGGCCAGACCGCACGGCGGATCGACGGGACATGGACGACGGCAGACGTCGGCTCTTCGTCCTGAACGCGATTTGATCGTGATAGACGCGTGTGCCGAAGCTGTCGTTCAGTAACCGATGCCGAGACGGACCATCCAAGTATCGTCCAGGTCGAGGTTGTCTTGAGGATTCGCGCGGTACACCAACTCTCGATCGAACACGTAGCCGAATTCGAAGAATGCGGTACGAGAGCCGTTGCGGATACGCTCACTCGGTCCCCATTCGAATCCGGTGATCAAGCGAATGTCGTTGATGTCGACTTGGTCAGCTCGGCCGTCATCCCGATCAATGGTCCACGACCCACCGCCGTAGTCGCCGGAGACATACCACCAAACATCTTGGACGCCGATCGTTTGGATAAACCGTGAGTATTTCGGCTGCGGGAAGAACAGATCGACTTTGGTGAAGGGGTTGGGCTGCCAGATGATGCCGCCCGCCGGAAGCAACTTGATACGGACGCGGTCGTAGTAGTAGACGCCCAGCTTGAACGTGGAGGCAGGTGTGAGTCGAAACGTTCCCAAAGCACGCCCACGGATTCGAAGGCTTTCGCTTCGGAAAATGTCGAATTCGGTGTAGCCGCCAACGTTGAGATTGAGTTCGGCCCCGAGTATCCGTGCGGGATCAGACTGCCACCCAAAGTCGAGAAACGCACTGTAGACGTCGGCGGGCAAGTCGGCGCCGGTACTCGCCTCGGGCCCGTTCCATTGGTGGTACGAGAAGTTCGGCGAGACAAAGAGCGGTTGGTTGGAAAACAGGAACCGCGGAAACGCAAACGCGAGCGCAAAGTCGGTGTCGTTGATGCTCAAATCGTCCGCACCTTCTCCACCGAACAAAAACGTGTGACGGAATCGCCCCCGCTGGATCAAGCGATAGGGGTTGAACTGCGGTGACGAGAATGATGACGTCGGTCCCAACAATCCTCCGGGAAAGAGCGACGAAGGGGAGCCGGTTGGGTACGCCGAATCAGGAAAGCCAAAACTATTGGGGGCTCCAACGACGCCGGGGCCTGAGAAAGTGGTGGGTCCCGCAAAGCCACCCGGAGGCACCACCGTCGCGGGACCACCAAGCCAGTTCGGCGCGGTCAGTATCGGCTGCCCCTGCCCCGTACCAAACGCAGGTCCGCCGAAACCCGGCGGCGGAAGGCTACCCGGCGCGATGGCCGTGTTGGGAGCAAACGGAGTCGATTGTGGACGAATACCGAACAGGTTGCCAAAGATCGATCCTTGGCCGGGTGTCGTCGTGGTGTAGCCTGCAGCGGGTCCGGCAGCATAGGGATCAAACAACGATCCGCCGGGCGGATTCGCGAGGGTGGGAGCGATGAACGTTTGCCCGGGAGCACCTCCTAAACCACCGACGGTGCCGTTAGGGACAGCGCTGGTAGTGCCTGGGACCGCACCTGCTTGTCCGAAACCAAAGTTTGGCGGCGCCGCGTTGTTCAATCCGCCGATCGGCGCAAGACGCGTTTGAGGAACATCAAGCGCACCGGTCGATTGCGCGAGTGCGCTGCTCTCGGGCACCCTCACTCCGAACACGACGAGCGTGGCCAGCATGAGCACATACGGCTGGCGGCGAGGCAGAGTCGCGCGAGTTGAGGGTGATCGATTCAAGCGTCTAGCATTCGATGGGGTGATATCGACCAGGCGGTTTCCAGAGGCTTCCGCCGGCAAGTCGGGAATAGCTGCCCGAGCGGATGCTGGTCAAGGCGAGCCGGTTGTTGAGTGCTGAAACTTGAGCGAAAGTCCGAAGAAATCAAACTTGAAGTCTCCCAATTTTCGAGGGCTTCGGTCACCATACTCGGCTCAATTTCACCCCCGGTTGGCAGTGACGGCCAACGCTGTTCGGTCGGTTAGGACCAATGGAAGATCTCGATCTTGCGCAAATCGCCCAGTACCTCCATTTAACGCCTTCACAGGTGGAGAAGATGGCTTCGCGTGGCCGGATCCCTGGGCGTCGGATCGCCGGGGCGTGGCGTTTCAACGAAGCCGAAATCCATCATTGGCTCGAAGACCAGATTGGTGCGAGTGACGATGCCGAAGAGTTGCAGCGTGTTCAAAAGGTGGTGGACCGGGTGACGGGGGAGACTCAAGAGCGCGCCGTGCATGAGCTCTGTTCCGTCGATTCGATTCAGATTCCGCTGCGAGGCAGGACGCGTGGCTCAGTAATCCGGGATATGTGCGACCTCGTCGCGATGACTGGAATGATGTGGGACGCACCGGCGATGGCCGAAGCGGTGATGAGCCGTGAACAGATGCACCCAACGGCATTGGATTGCGGCGTAGCACTTTTGCACCCGCGACGTCCGCAGACTTCAATCCTGGCCGACACAGTGATTGGGCTGGGCGTGTCGCCGGCGCCATTGCCTTTTTCTGATGGGGGGCACATGACGGATGTCTTCTTCTTGATCTGCTCTTACGACGATTCGTCTCACTTGCGTAACCTCGCGAAGATCAGTCGGTTGATTGCGATCGACTCATTCCTGGATCGATTGCGAAGTTGCGAGTCGGCGACCGAAGCGTGGGAGTGTCTGCACGAATCGGACTTGTTGCTTTCGTCGTAATCGCAAGCCTCGTCCCGTCGCGAGTTCAATGTGATGCAAGGAAGTGTGGACTCCTTTTCGCTGTCGTTTAATCCGGTCCCCTCGGATGCCGGCACCGTTCTCTGGATCGGTGATCGCCGCCACGAGTCGTTTCGCAAAGCATATGAGTTCTGTGAGGCGGTCAGCTCTCAAGTCGCTTTTCGGAGTAGCCTCGACGCGGCCATCGCTCGGCCGGCGGCCGTTGTCCGATTGATCATTTGGTCGTGCAAGAGCGACTCGACGGTCGAGCACTCTCGTTTTCGACGGCTTCGCTCGGCCTATCCGGACGCGGAGGTGGTCTTACTACTGGGGCCATTGTGCTTTGGTCAGCGTCCTTCTCCCGCCGAGCGTTTGCGGGTAACCGGAGTCGCCTGGTCCGACTGGGAGGCCTTTCTGCCGAATAGGCTGAGGGATTGCGGATTCCGTGAGCCGCCCGACGCGCCTCGAGGAACCGTTTTGATCGTGACGCGACGACGTGAGAACGGGGACGCGCTGGCGGCATTGCTGTCCTCGACTAGGCGGCCGTCAGTCTGCAGCGCGCCCGAGGCCATTGGCCGCGTCGCGATGATTGAAGAGGTTTGGTGGGACGACTCGGCGACAGGACGCGAACCCGACTGGCCGTTGCTGCTGCAGCGGTATCGGGCTCCCAAGGTCCGCCATTGCTGGGTGACTTCGTTTCTGACTCCCGCACTTCGCAGAAAAGCGGCGAACAACGGCATCGCAACTGTCGTGAGAAAGCCAGGTGATTTATCGGCGTTGACGCGAGCGACGAGTATCGAGAGCGGCGTAAGCCGGCGCGAAGCAGCTTAACCTGACGCGAACGGGTTACCGCGCATCAGTCTTTCAGAATGTATGCAACGCGCAGTGCTCTGTCCCCCGCGTCACTGTCCGTCCCCCGCGTCACTGTCCCCCGGTCACGCGCTGTCACCACGACCTTCGTGCTCTTCGTCCTTCCTGGTTTGCCTCCGCAACCCAATCCCCCAGGCCTGGAGTTCTATCGGGGACAGAGCACTTTGGTAAACCGACGAGCATTCATGCTTGTGAGAAGTGCTCTGTCCCCGATTGGACTGACCGATGCCATGCGTTCAGAACGCGGGCGTCGCAGACGTCTCCCCACCGCCCAACTCCGGCACGCAGGGATGCCAAATCTGGGACGTAGTTGAATGTGGGAGAGTTCTACGGGGACAGAGCACTGTTTGAATCGACGAGCCTTCATGCTTGCAAAGAAGTGCTCTGTCCCCGGCAGGACTACTCTGTCCGCGGCAGGACGCAATGTCCCTTGCAGAACTCGCTGTTCTTTGTTCGGCCGTTGGTCGCTGTTCGGCTAGGCCAAGGAGTTCTACGGGGACAGAGCACTGTTTGAATCGACGAGCCTTCATGCTTCCAAAGAAGTGCTCTGTCCCCGGCAGGACTACTCTGTCCCCGGCAGGACGCAATGTCCCTTGCAGAACTCGCTGATCTTTGTTCGGCCGTCGGTCGCTGTTCGGCTATGCCAAGAGGTGCCGATAGACCGCGGCTGTCTTTTCAGCCATCGCGAAGTCGGAGAAATCGCGGGCGTGTCGAGTGAAGGCGGCTTCGGACAGGGTCTTCCAATCATGACCGCCGGACACCAACTCGCGAATCCTGGTGGCAAGTGATTCCGGATCGTTTGGCTGCGCGAGCAAGCCTTCGACTCCGTCCGTGACTGCTTCCGGTGTGCCTTCGACACGCGTCGCAATGACGGGGACGGCTGCCGCCATCGCTTCCAAAACGACCATCGGTAACCCTTCACCGAAAAGACTCGGCAAGACCATTGCGTCGAGCTTGGCGAGTTCTCCGGTGACATCTTGCGTGAACCCGACTCGCTCGATCATCGACTCGACCTCCAGGCAATCGATCAGCGCGTTGATCTCGGCTTCGTAAGACTCGGTTTCAAAGGGC
>JBCBOT010000391.1:0-7456 GCA_039821165.1 Planctomycetota bacterium
GGACACGAAAGGGGAGAGAAGGGGAGTAGACGGAGGGTGGAAGGAACTCGGGGCGGCGTGTTTGTGTCGATGTGAGTTTGGGAGGGGTACCACGAAATACACGAAGGACATGAAAGGGGAGAGAAGGAGAGTAGAGGGTCGCAGGACCACAGCGAGGAAAGCCGGGGAGGGACTTTTGGGCGTTGAACGGAGAACCACGAGGCGCTCGAACGCGGGGACCGCGTTGCGGGTAAACGCACGTGTGGGCGCGGGAAGGCGAAACCACGATTCACACCGAAGACAACCACGTCGGCGTGAAGAGGATTCAAGGAGGCGTAAGGAGTGGCCGTGCTCGGGTGGCCGCGATGTGGTGGACCACGAAGTCAGAACGGCAGGGAAGGGCCGTGACGCCGAGGCGTTTACGATGCCGACGCCTTGTTCCCTGGCGTGACTGTGAAGGCGACGACGATGAGCAAAATCGCCGCACAGGCAAGCGCGATTTGCCAGACTCGTAAACGCCGTTGCAGCGCAAAATCGAGGTCCAGCTCAAGCGGAGCGTTCTCGGCGACTTGGACGGTGCGGCGGAACGTGTACGCGGTGCCTTCCTCCGGCAAGCTGATCAAGATCGCTTGGGGAGCCGGTTCCGTTGTCCGCTGGTGTTGGACAAGCCGGACGGCGATTTGTTGAAGCACTTTGTTGTCTTCGGAGGTGTTGCCCTGCAGCAACTGGCTGAGCTGTTGCGGACGGAAGTTCAGATCGTTGAGCTGCAAGACCGGATTTTCGGCTGCCGCCTGACGAAGCTGTTTGTTGTCCAACAGGATTGAATCCGTGTTGTCCAGATACAACCGTTGTCGACGCGTGTTGAGTCCGACGATGGCTTGCTGTGTTTGCAGGTTCTCCAGTTGGACACGGGCGTCTTCGTTCGACGCGGCATCGAGTGCATACTGGTTCGCGACGCTGTTGAGCGCCCGCTGAGCCTTGCTCTGCTGTCCGGCTTGCAACAGCATGTTGGCCTGCTCTAGGAGCTGTGCGGCTTGTTGCGCTTGAACCTGCCGTCGACCGCTCACCTTTGAGAGATAAGCGCTGCGGTCGTTGCCTTCCTGCGCCGCTTGGCGAACCAACTCGAGGTTGCCTTGGTCGTCAATCAACTCAAACCCTTTGGGTGCGATCACATTCCATTCGATGTTTTCCAGTGGAACGTTCAATTCGGGGCTGACAAGATTGAGCTTGGTCAGCTGATCTCCGGTGAGCGAATAGACGAACCGAACGCTGGCGGTCCGGTCATCCATGCCCGGGAGAATGTAAAACTGCCACGCGTTGCTGTTGCCGCCGAGTCGAATCGAGTTGACGCTCTCGCCGTTGACGAAGATGTTGAACAGTTCACCGCCGGCTGGTAATCCAACGGTGAGGCTGCTGCGCTGGATGACTTCCATGGTCACATCGACGGAGGTGACTTGGTCTCCGGTCGGTGAAAGAACCGTGGTGAGGTTTCCCTGGGCGACGCGAAGTTTCAGGGCGTCGGCAAGCGAATGACGTTTGACGAGCACGCCGAGCGTTTCGGCGGGGGTGACGGCCCGCAGAACCAGTGCCGGCGCGGTGCGGTTACCGGACTCTCGCAGTGATTGAGGGACCGCGTTCCAGTCGGCTCGTTGCCAGCCGAGGGTTAGCTCGTCATGTTCGAGTTCGAGCCGACCTCCCGCACGAATGCCAAAGAAGTAATTGAGTTGCCTCGCTTGAGGAAACTCGATCGGGGCCAGGGTTTCGCGATCGCTGACTCGTTCGCCTCGGCGCTCGTACTCGATGCGGAAGGGCACCGAGCCCACGACGCGACGTTTGAATTGGACTTCCCAAATGTCCGAGTCTTCGGCGGTCCGAATGAAATCACTCACGATGTCACCCGTCGCGCGAAGTGTTTTGATCACATCCTCATCGGTGACCGGCAGCCGAACTTGCAAGCTTCGGATGGATGCATTTTGAACATTGAAATTTGCGATCAAGTTCGTTCGTGTCTGGCCTTCACGGACGGTGATTTCGTGGAGCAGCTGCCCCGTGATCCAGGGATCTAGTTTTTCGATTCCGAGCACGAGGTTCCAATCTCGTTGCAACAGTCGAAACGCCAATGCACCTTGTCCTCGACCGCCAAGGGTGCGCGGGTCGGTCTCTGAGATGTTTTGTCGTGTGACGGTGCGTAAACGGATCCCGGTCGTCGGACGCACGACCAATTCGCCGGTTTGCCGTGCGGCATCTTCGAGTTCGAAACGCGGGATCTCCCATTCGGAGGCGTCCGCCGGGGCGTTTCCTGTCAATGTGAGTGCAAAGTTCTGTGCACCGATCGTTTTTCCGTTCAAGTGCAAGATGATGCTTCGACCGTCGTCATCGCTCAGTTCGGACCAGTGGTGCAGCGACGCGCCGCTCAACGACTCGACTTCGAGGCCATCCGGTAGACGGAAGCTGAGCTGGAAGAGTCCTGCTCGGGTGATCTCCGCGACGAAGTTCACACCGAGCACGACCCGCTCGTCACCCAGGGACAGGACTTGCTTGCTGATCACGCGGACCTCGGGCGCGACGGGTCCGACACGGAGCGAAAGGCTGCCTCCGTCGGCACCGTATCGATAGACACGATGCAAGACGGCTTGTTGATCGTTCAGGAGTGAGGCATCAAAATCACCCAGGTTCACGGCCGACATTTGATCGGCATCGAGTTTCTCAGGCTGCGCGTCGGGACCAAATGCGACGGCGATCAAACCGACCTCGCCATCGGCATCGTTGACGTTGAGCGGAGCGAGTGTCAAATCAACGGGCAACGGTTCCAGGCCACGTTGGGTTTCGATCAAGATGTCGAATGTCTTCGCCTGAGCCGGCTCGATCTCGATCTTTAACTGACCACCGTCGGCATCGAATTGCCAGGATCCCACCGGTCCCGCAACCGAACTGACGGTGAGTCCGTCGGGTACTTCGACGATCAATTCACGGACTTGTCCCTGCGAAGGACGGACTTGCAAACGGTGTCGCCCATCCACGACGCCGGGACCGGGGACATACAGATTGGAGGCTTCGACAAAAAACTGCGTGGCTTCGGTCGTCACATCCCTCGCTTTCGGTCGAAATTCGATCAGTGCGTCACCTGGACTCAGCAGAATCGTCGCACTGGTTTTGCCATCGTTTTCGCGGGACTCGACCCGCATTGCGTTTGTGCAAACGACATCCCATCCCGGTTGGTCGTATTCCAATTCAACGGTTTGAAGCGCTGCGGCGCCCGTCAGGACAGGCAGGCCGCCAGTCGGCGAGATGGCTTCGAGTCGGTATTCGAATGTTGCTTCGTAACTCTGTGTTTCGATTTCGTTTGCCGCTTCGTCGTCATTTTGCTCGGTGTTCTCTTCTTCGGTCTCGTCCTCCGAGGCGACAACACGAGTTGGATCGACCGGGATGCTGACAAAGTACCCGAGGTCCGACTCCGAGATTCGTTTCTTGGAGAGCCTCAACCCATCGCCTTCAAAACGGGTCAGTACGGCGGGGCCTTGGAGCAAGAGGAACTGATCGCCCGGTTTACCGGTGAGTTTGATTTTGCCTTTCGCGACGAGGCGAGCATCCTCATCGGTGACACTCCACGTCTGCTCCATCGCATCCGCGAAACGAACGCCATCGAAATCAGAAGCCAACGTCGTGTTGGTCCATGGCATGACCAAGGCGAGCAAGAGCGCGGTCGCCGTGGCGGCGCCCGCATCTGTTGGGGGAGTGCCTTTTTTCGACTCACGCTTGGCTTTTCGTTTCTCGGCAATTCGTCGCCACCAATCAGTGACTTCGGTCTTGCAGGCCCAAGCGGACGGCAGAACGAGTAGCAGCAGAATTCCGGCTGCAAGGGCGGCAAAGAAGAATGCGGCGCCGTCACCCTGGGCGAGTATTCCGGCCAAAATCAATGCTGCCGCGAAACCGCGGGCGATTCGTGATGCAGGCGACTGACTGCGAATGAACGTGAAGGCGAGGAGAAGTACGCCGCCGATGATTGCCGCGATACCCGCAGCATTGAGATCCGATTGCCACAAAGGCATATTTTCGACTTGAAGTTCGACAGCCTCACCCGCAGCCAAGACGGGTAAGCTCAGACCCAGTGCAGCGGGCCGACCGATGTCTCGCCACGCGTCGTTCGTTCCCGCCACGGCGGCCGAGATGGCCGCGATCAAAAGGCAAAGACCCACCACACGGAGCCAAACGGAGCGGCCGCAAAGGATCACACCCGCGAGCGTCAAAAGCCCTGCGGTGACAAGAAAGATCATGCCCCGATGTGCAACCCACTCAAACCCACTCGGGCTGAGCACGGCTTCGGGGGGCGAGACGTTTCCGCCACGCGGCACCAAGACGTACTGCTCATCCCCACTCACATTCCATTGTGTCTTGAGGACCGGGGCGAACACGACCGGCAGCGTGAGTTCCGGGTTGGATTCATCCACGGCCGGTTTCCCCAAACGGAGTTTGACCTCGATCGGTACGTTCGGGTCCGTTCCAGGTAGCGGAATGACGGTCGCTTCGTCCGTCTCACGCGCCGTGACGGGTTGGCCATCGACGGCGACATCCCACAGCCGAACCGGCGCGCCAGGAAGTCGGATTTTGAGGGATCGTTGACCACGCGATTTGACGTAATACACCACATCGGTAACGAGCTCGCCGTCTTTGGAAACACGGCTGTTGGCTTCCGAGAACTCGACGATCTGCGTCGCGATCGAACCCGGCTGAAACCAAGTCACTTTCAATCCGAGTGTGAATGGACGCTCGGTGTATTGCCACGTTCCCAGTGGCGGCGCGGTACTGAGCAGTCGAAACTCGGCGGGCAACTCGAGCGGATCGAGTTTGAGAAGGTCTTCGGAGATTGCCTCGGTGCCGATTTCCACTTGCATCGGGGAGACGACTTGGATGAAGCCGCGTTCGCCTTGGACGTCGAGCGGAACGATCGTGCCTGCGTTGAAGCTACCGTCATCGGCGTCCGGCTTTTTCTCGTAGGTGACCAACAGGGTGTAGGCGCCCATCACCGGTTGATGCAGCGACACGATCAACGTGTCATCCTCGCGTCGCCAAGTACGCACGTCCTGGCCGTCCACCATCACGTTTCCGAGATCCTGGGGCACCGTGATTCGCCATTCGGAAACGGGCGCTCCGGTGACCAGGTAGTTGATCAACGCGCTGCCGTAGACGGTTTCTTGTCCCAACGAATACAGGTGAAAGACATCGGACTGCACGCTTCGTTGGAGCAACTCGATTGTCATCGTGGCGTTCCAGCCCGGTTCACGGATGCGAAACGCCTGTTGCAAGTTGGAAACCGGTTTGGGGAAGTACGACAACGGCTTTTCGACCAGCAGGTCGGAGGCGGAAACGGAAAGCCGGAATCCAGGGGCGCCCACGATTCCGATGTCGCCGCGAACCGATTTGGCTTCCGGATATTCGAGTCGCGGCAAGGTCCAATCTTCCGCCGCGGCTGGTTGGCTCTTTTCTAGGTGCAGCGAGACCAATTGCCGACCCGCGACGTCTTTGCCGAAAATCACTTTCAAATTCCGCTTCCCATCGCCCTCTTCCGATGCGGCGATGTAGTCGGCGATGTTCGCTCCCGTCACCGAAACGACCGAGTAGTCGGCCGGGATCTCGACATCCCATTCGCGAATCGGTGCCTCGCGGATGTCCAACTCCACATCGGCGAGGATGACGCGATCGGTTTCCGCGAGTTGGTAGAGCACCAATTGCGAGACACTGATCTCGGGTTGGATCCGATCCGCCGCAATCGTGAAAGCGTGATTCGCGGCAGGGAACCGGTAGACAAACACCTGTCTTGCTTTAATCGCACCTCCGGGGAATTGATCGGGCGCCAGTTGAGTCAGCCCTTCGAGGTCCGTCGGTTCCAGTCGCACCGAGCCGAGGTTGCTCAATCGCAAGTAACCGGAGTGCCGAATCGCGCCTGTCGGTTCCAGCCGGAGTCCTTCGACGCGTACCGGGAACGCATCGAGCGGTGTTTGGCTTCGCACGTTGATTTGTGTGTTCGCCGTGACCGATTGGCTGAGCACGAGGTCGAGCTTTCGCTCCTCGCCTTCTTCCGAGACGTTCCAAGACAGAATGTTGGGGCCTTGGACATCAAGGATTTCTCCTGGGCCTCGAAGTAAGACGCTGATCGACTTGAGTTCGCCCTGAAGGACTTGATAGTTGATTTGATGGTTTTGACGCAGCAGCCCCGCGCCGACCTGAGTTTCCGTCTGGCCGGTCGTGGTGAAGAACAGTTTGCTCTCTCCTGATTGGCGTGCGGTCTTCCACTGCAGTCGTGCACGGCCGCTGGCGGGCAAGAAACCGAGCCAGTCGTCGCCGGAACGCATCGGGACGACCGTTTCTTCGTCCCCAAGAAACTGCAAGTCTTCGTCGAATCCGCTCAGCGTGATCGGTACGACGGCACCGGCCGCGACGGTAAAGTCCATCGTGTGGCGGTTGGCTCCGGGCGATCCGAGTCGAGCGACGAAGTCGAGTGCCACCGGAAACTCGCCGGCTTTCTCGAAGGTCAGCTTGTAGGCAACTTGGTCGTCAACGGTCCCGAGTTGGAGTCGGTAGTTTTCGTCGGCGGGGATTTGACTGATGGCTGCGGCGCCCGAGAGGAGGATCAACTCGGCGCCGGCTTTGGCAACGCGTGCGGTTCCTCGAAATTCAAAGTCGACCGAGTTGCCGTTGGGATGAAGCAGACCCGCCAGCTTGGTTTCGGTAAGCTCGACATCCGCTGGGGCCGCCCCCGCCCGATTCAACGCGAGGATGATTCGACCGCCCGTCGCGGTTTGAAATCGATCCATCGCCTCGACATCGTCGAGCGGCACAAATCCCGCGAGCTCATTCACGTTTGCGACGACTCCGCCGTTGTACTGAACGACGACCACGGAGTTGAAGCCGATTGAGTCACCGGGAGTCAGATGGCTCAGCTCGATCGTGGCGGGCAACCGGATTTCGTCGGAGACAATCTTGACGACAGGGTTCAGTTTTTCGACGTCCTCTTTGACCTGTAAATCAAGGAAACGACCCGCATCGCTTTGTCGAACACTCCATGAGACGAGTCCGTCGCCGGAAACTTCTTTGACCGTTCCGCCTCCGTTGATCCCGAAGCTGAGTGTGTCCGGTTTGCCCTGCACGATTTTGATGTTGAGTCGGATGTCTTGTTCGATCCGTTCGGCACCAACCTTCACGCGCGCATTCGCATTGGCCGTGTAGAACAGCGGCGGTTCGGGCGGTGGGTCGCGTGTCTCGAGGATGATGGTGGACCCCGACTTGGCCGACGTTTCGGTGTCGTCCTGTGCGAACAGTGACGTGGACCAGAGCGTGGTGGAGAACAACAACGCGAACAGGGCGAGACGGTGGCTCGTGGTTCGGTGCGATTGGGTCTTCATGGCGAGTTCTCGTAGCGTTGCGTTGTCAGTTCTTGGGTGTTCTGTGGTGGGGCAAGACGATGGGGGCACGACGATGG
>JBCBOT010000392.1:0-7449 GCA_039821165.1 Planctomycetota bacterium
AAAGCAATACGAGCCGAGTCTACTAGCGGCTCTCTACTACATTGATACACCTGAAGTGCGGCCGACGTTGCTTAAGGCACTCGCCGGCGTTCCGTTGGAGCCGCCGTACTTCCGCACGCTTCGTCGCATCTACAAGACTGCGGAACTGCGTTGCGATGGCCAAGTCTTCGGACTGCTCGCGTACCGTTTTGAAACATCACGAGCGATGTATCGGCGACCGAGTTACGTGTGGAGAAACTATCGAAATCCGAGTGCCGAACCCAATCCCAAGATGGCCTTCAGTTCCCATACGCGGCACTACCTGCGGCGACGTGTTTGGCGAATCCTGGATCGACTTGGGAAGGCGTCGAGCGAAGACTTTGTGCCGATGGCCGTCGGCGTCCTGTTGGCGTTCAGCGACGATGATGCCAAGCCCGTTCGAACCGATAGCCGATACGATTGGCGAACCCGATCTTGGGGGCATGTGTATTGGGATCCGTACGGAAGCTATTGGGCATTCAGCCAATTGCTGTTCCGCAACAGCGCCCGCTATCAGGCCGTCCCTTCGCAATTGACGTTCCGCGTCGCGAACGGGCTCAACGCCAACAGTCCTCCGCCGGTTGAAAATGAGGCCGCGTATCCGGAACTGTGGCAAGCCCAGCCACGTGGGCTGTTGCATCTATTGACCGATAGTCGCTGCCAGATCGTGCATCAATTCGCGGTCAAGGCGCTTCGGAAATGCGACGCATTCTGCGAGCAGATCCCGCTCGAGGTGCTGCTATTGTTGCTCGCTGCCGCCTATGACGTGACCACCGAACTCGGGTTCGAGTTGGCGGTCAAACGATACGACGCGGCGAATCCGAATTTCGAATTGGTGCTCGCCCTGGCCAATTCGGGACTTGAGCGTGCTCGGGCGCAAGCCCATGAATGGATTGCGGCGAATCGGAGCGTGTTCTTCGTTGACACAGAGTTCGCCGCTCAAATTTTTACATCCGCACACGCCGACACCCGTAAAGTCGGGATCGAGTCGACTCATGCCTTGCCGAGCGACCAGGGGGCGATGCGGGCCTTGTCGGGAAGGATGATTGCTTTTCTGCAAGGCTGCGACACGGAGCAAACGGAAATTGCGGAGGACGTGGGCCAGTTACTTCTTAGACCCGCGTTTCAAGCATCGGTTTCGACGCTGGGTGAAGACGTCATTTGTGACTTGCTCAGTAGTTCGGTCGCGGCCGTCCAGGCATTCGCCGGCGCGGTGGTCGTGGAGCACGAGACGCTTTCGAAATCACCGACGGAAAGAGTGCTGACGGCGATGTTGACGGCGACGCACCGGCCGGTCCGGTCGATGGGGGTCAAAGTCATCGCGGAGTTGCCGGACGCGATGCTGAAAACGAACGTCAACATGCTTGCGACTTTGACCTGCCACGAGTTGGAGGACATTCGCAACGAGATTCGGCCGACCGTCAAACGACTGGCCGACGCCGACGATTCATTCTCACGGCAGATCAGTGCAGAGTTGATTCGCCGATTGCTCACGCCCGGCGCACCCGAAGGCGTTCCGAGTCATACGTCGCGCGTCTTGCGAGAAGATTTCGGAGATCGACTCGGGCATGTCCCAGCAGAAACCGTTTGGCAGTTGCTGGACAGTCGGAGCGGTCCGGCACAGGAAGTCGGCGGCCTTTTGTTGTCGACCAACGTCGATCATCGCCAGCTCCAAGTCACCGAGATCGTCAAGCTTACAAACCACGCGATTCTTGAGGTGCGGCGTGCATCGTGGACGATGTATGACGACCAGGTCGATCGGATGCGTTCGGAACTCACAACGGCCGTCCGAATTCTCGACGCGTCTTGGGAAGACTCGAGACAGTTTGGATTCCAGTTTTTCCGGGACAAGACATCGGAGGAGGACCTCACGCCCGAGGTCTTGATCAGCATCTGTGATAGCGTTCGTGAGGATGTGCAGCAGTTCGGTCGCCAGATGATCACACAGCATTTTGCGAAGGAACACGGTCCCGAGTATTTGCTCAAACTCAGCGAGCACCCGACAGCGGACTTGCAGCTTTTTGCATCCAACTTTTTGGCCGAATATGCAGCGGGGCATCCGGAACGCATTCGACAAATGGAACCTTACTTTGTCAGTATTTTGTCACGCGTCAACAAGAGCCGCGTCGCCAAGGATCGAGTGCTGGCGTTCCTTCGCGACGAAGCGACCAAGGACCGCGAATCCGCCGAGTTGATTGCGGGCATTCTCGCTCGAATATCATCGACGTGCGCGATCGGTGATCGGGCGAGCACGATTGAAGCGATGTTGGAACTGAGCGAAACATTCGGCGACGTCGAACTTCCGCTTTCGTCTAAGCCGGTGGAGGTCCGCTAGTGGAGTTCAACTTCAATTACTCCGGCAGCAGTTCGGTAAACAACACCGGCGACGGCACGAGCATGCGGTTCGCGCCGGACACCAACCGCGAGCCCACTTTTTTTCGGGGCAACGTCGGCAAAGCGATCGAGTTCCGCGAGGCGATCAGTGCGCTGCACGATGTGGTGGTCTCCGATCTGCGTTGGAAACCGAAGGATCGAACCGAGTATCTGGAGTGGCGAGCCCGACAAGATGAGATTGATTGGGCGGCCGTCGCGTCCCAGCGAGCCGACGTCGCCGAAAGACTCAAGACGGTACGGAAAGAGCTGGACCAAATTCGCAAGGGCGAAGCCAAACGCATGCGTGATTACTACATCGCGCAAAACGGCTACTTCAAATATCTCTACACGCAAGCTCGTGATTGGTGGATCGTGCTCGATCCGGTGATCACCGTTCATCCAGACGAAGTTTTCTTCGAGTGTTTCAGCGAAGATGAATCGAGCTACGGTCGGTTGAGCGCCAGCTACGAAGTCTTCAAGGACGTCGGCGAATTCTCGTGCGGCACGACCAATATCGATTATTCGGCGGCGTTGTACGACGAGTTTCAAAAGATCCGGACGTACAAGACGACATCGTTTGAGATTGATCCTTCCGGATTCAACGTTCAAACCTCCGGCGAGGCGGCCCACAAGGAAGTCAAAATCGACCTGCCGGAGAGTTGGGTGCGCGGCTTCCTGCAAGTCAGCTCGGCGATGTCGCTGCCGACGATCTCTTTCCAGTTGGATCCGATGGACGTGCACAACATTTGTTTTGTGCTGCGGCGGAACAAAGAGTTGAAAGGGCCGCGTTCGATTCGATATCAGCTGGAGCCGGGGCAGCCGGTCAAGATCGTCTTCGACCCGTGGGGTAAAGAATTGGTTTGTCCGCGGTCGATCTATCCCGGATCGGAGTCGCATGAAATCCGCGTCTGGGGGCGACGTCGACTCCACATTCTGGAGAGGCTCGTCGCGCAAGCTCGATCGTTTGACGTGCACTTGCTCGGCAGTGGGATGCCTTCGTTCTATGTTGCGGATCTCGGCGACATGTCCTTCACGCTGGGGCTCTCTGGCTGGACGACGAATAATTGGTCACAGGCCGGCAACTTTGACCTGCTCGCCCCTCGCGCCGAAGTCGACAACGATACCAAGCAACGCGTGTTCGCGGCGCTCAAAGAACGTTGGTGTGAAAAACCGGATACGTTGGCGAGTCACCTGGGGTTGGATCGCAAGGTTGTGCTTGGCGCCCTCAGCGCCTACACCCAGGCGGGCCGCGCCATTTGGGATCTTAAGAAAGGCGTGTACCGTGCTCGCGAATTGAGTCGTGATCCGCTCCCATTGAGTGAACTGCGGTTCGCCAACGAACGGGAGGCTGCGGCGACTCGGTTGATCGAATCAGGCGACGTGACAGTGACGTCACACCAAGCGACCGCCGATGGTGGAATTCGGCTCGAGGGAATCGTCAACGACAAGAAAAAGTATACAGTTTCACTAACGATCGGCTCCGATGGCCAGATCGTCGATGGAACGTGCACGTGTAATTTTTATCAGCAGAACCGAATGCGAATGGGGCCTTGCGAACACATGTTGGCGTTGCGGATGCAGCACAATCGCAACACCAAGTCGAGCCTATTCGCGCGGTTGCTCGGTTAACGACAGGAGAGGTCAGCAAAGAAGAAAACAAGATCAGTGTCACATCGCCGAGACCGAGCCTTGCCTCTCGGTTGGTGCGATCGCCAACCATGTCACGTGGAATGAACTGCTTCACTGGTTCGCTCTTGACTGTGTGGGCGTACGCCTAGCTGAGCAACTTCCGGTTTGAAAGCCGTCCTTTGAAGTTGCCCAGCTAGGCAGCCCACTTGAGTTGAGACGACCCAGTCCTGGGAGCCTTTCGAAGGGATGTCGGAGCGTGTGACACTGATCATTTTTGAAAATTGATGAACTTCGGTGCGGCGGTCACTCACGAGCCTTGCATGTCGGTTGGCGGATCGCCATCCATGTCACGTGGAATGAACTGCTTCACTGGTTCGCTCTTGACTGTGTGGGCATACGCCTACCGTACGGCATTACGGTATGAATCCCGTAGATCTAATGTCCGTACGGTAGGCAGCCCACTTGAGTTGAGACGACCCAGTCCTGGGAGCCTTTCGAAGGCGAGCGTCCGCCGCACCATTTTTTTACAACTTGTGCCGGTCACTTCGGGCTATGAATTCACGACAGGAAATCTACGATCGCATCCGAGAGTCTTCACGCGATGAAGTGATTCTCGAGGAGATGATTCGTCTGGGGTTCTGGCCCGACGATCGCGGCGTTCCCGAGAGCCCCGCCGAAGAAATCCGACGGAAAGGTGAACTGCAGCGTGAACTTAACAAACTGACGCGAGAGAATCGCCAGCTGCAGAACGTGGAAGCGATCCGTCGTGAGCAACGAAAGCAACGGCTGGCGGAGTCACGGCAGAAACGGAAAGAGAATAAGGAACGCAAGCTTCGCGAGAGAAAGGAGCGTGCCGAGGCGTGGAAGCGAAAGCAGCAATCCGAGATCACCTATCTCGGCGATCGCTATTCCGCGGGGCTCGATGACAAAGCGATCGATGCTGAGAGATTGCGGTCTAACGGGCTCGAGCACATCGGCGATATCGCGGGGCTGGCAAAAGCGATGGGGATTTCGGTGTCCTTGCTTCGTTTTCTCGCGTTCGATCGTCGTACTTCGACAACCACGCATTACACACGATTCGGTGTGAAGAAGAAGACGGGCGGTGTGCGGACGATTTCCGCGCCGATGCCGCGGTTGAAGCACGCCCAGCGATGGATCTTGGATCATTTGCTCGAACCGCATGAATTGAACGAGTGCGCGCACGGGTTCCGTCGCAATCGATCGATTGTGACGAACGCAGAGCCGCATGTTGGATCACGTGTTGTGATCAACATGGATTTGGAAAACTTCTTTCCGACGGTTGATTTCCCCCGGGTTCGCGGTGTGTTTCGTCGGCTCGGCTTGAGCGGCTCGGTGGCGACCGTGCTGGCTTTGATTTGCACCGAAAGCGATGTCTCCGAAGTCGAACTGGACGGGATGGAGTATTACGTCGCCCGTGGCGAACGCGTGCTACCGCAGGGTGCCCCGACGAGTCCGGCGATCACGAACCTGATTTGTAGAGGGCTCGACGCGCGGATGGCTGACAATGCACGGCGGCTCGGTTTCACTTACACGCGTTACGCCGACGATCTGACGTTTTCCAGTGTCGATGATAAGGCGGACGTCGGCAAAATGATTCGGCGGGCGCGATACATCGTCCACGAAGAAAATTTCAAGGTGCATCCCCATAAGACTCGGGTCCTGCGTGCAGGACGCCGGCTCGAAGTCACCGGTTTGACGGTGAATCAAAAGGTCAGTGTCTCGCGAAAGGAACTCCGCCGTTTTCGTGCGGTTCTGTTTCAGATCGAACGCGATGGCCCTCAGGGCAAGCAGTGGGGCAGTTCGTCAGATGTGATTTCAGCGGTCGAGGGCTACGCCAACTTCGTCGCAATGGTCGATGCCGAGAAGGGAAAGAAGTTTCAGGCTCAGGTGCGTCGAATCATCGAACGTTATCGTCCCGATGCTCCCGACTTTATTCGTCGGGAGAGGTGGGTCGAGCCGACGCGTGTGGTGCAGCAATCGACTGAGGTGCCACCTGAAAAACCCCCTGCCTCAGAGGATGGACGAGCGACGCAACAAGCAGACAAAGCGTGGTGGAAGTTTTGGTAATGATGACACGATAGGGAGCCTGCACCATGGCCAAGAAGAAAGCAACAAAGAAGAAAGCAACAAAGAAGAAAGCAACGAAGAGAGCCAAGAAGACCGTCAAGAAGTCGACGGCCAAAACGTCCGCCAAGAAGAAGGCGAGCAAGGCAACCAAAAAGAGCGGAGCCAAGAAGAAACCGGCGAAGAAGACCGCGAAGAAATCGCCCAAGAAGAAGTTGACCAAGAAAAAGTCGACCAAGAAAAGCACGAAGAAAAAAGCGACGCGAAAAAAGGCTGCCAAGAAGGCGACAACGAAAACCGCCCGCAAGAAAGCGGTTAAGAAAACAGCGACTCGAAAGGCATCGGCTAAAGCCTCCGCCAAATCGGATCCCAAGAAATCGGCGACGGTTGCCGCGAAGGCCGGCGCATCTCCCTCCGTGCTGCAGTCACCCGGCTACACCGGGAAGCCCAATAAGTTGCCGCGCGACACCTATCCTGCGGGGACGTCGCCCAACGACTTTCGTTGTTGGGGGCCGCCCGCGACGGTTGACGGTGATTTCAGTGCCGTGCGTATCTGCGACATGGGTTCCTTTTCACAGGATGGCAAAGACAGCAACAAGTATTACCACGGCGCACTCGTTCAGGACGCGAAGGACAATTGGTATGCCTATTTCGAGTGGGGCCGCACGGGGGCTTCGGCACCGAGTTTCCAATTCACGCAATGCGACTCCGAAGCGAGCGCGCGGGCCGTCTTTGCAAAGCAGCTGCATAGCAAAAACGACCGTCGCGGCGAGTGGGTTTCGATCGCCGGGATTCGAACGCTCCGGGCGAAGAAAGGCAAAGACTGCTATCTCGTGCGTCCGATGGCGACGCGGAGCACGGGCTTACCGGATGCCCGAAGTATCAAAGTCAATGATGGGGCGAAGCACAAAGCGAAACCAACGAGTGGAAAGTCAAAACCGCCATCGGGTGACAAGCAAACACGGAAGCTGTTGCAGGATTTGACCGTCGCGACGATCGCTTACACGCGAGGGAGCATGGCCGACTCCAGTTTGCCGACACAGTACGCGATCGACGAGGCGCGAACCATCCTTTCGGAGGCACAGTTGCGACTCGGAAAGATCAAGGACTCCGTCACGGCCCAGGTGAAAGATAAAGAGCTGAACACTCTGACGAGGCTTCTCTATGGTCGAATCCCAAAGAAGACCTCCGTGCATGCAGACGATTCAACGTGGGTCTTGTCGAAAGACAACATCTTGAGTTGGCAGAATGACCTCGATGCGTTTGAAAGTGCGCTTTACGCCACCGATATCCAAGACCAGCGGCAGCCCGATTTGCTCGAAGAAATGAATCTCTCGATGGAGT
>JBCBOT010000393.1:0-7429 GCA_039821165.1 Planctomycetota bacterium
CGTGTACGGGCGTGAAAACGGAGAGCCCACCGAAACCAAGTTCCCCGCTCGCCAATCGCGTCGTGCCTTCGAACAAATCGCGACTCAACATCACTTGGACCCTGCGAGGTGCGTGTTTGCGAAACAGAATCCCATCGCGATCGCGGCCGGGGCCTTTCACAACGATGTCGTAGCGGTGGGCAATGAGAGAGTTCACTTGGTTCACGAGCACGCATTCGAAGACCTCGCCGAGGTCACTGATCAATTGAACGCGGCACTCGATTTTGATTTGATCACTCTCGAAGTGCACGATGAGAAAGTCTCGCTCGCGGAAGCCGTCAGCACGTACCTCTTCAATAGCCAACTGTTAACGGTCGGCGCTGATGAGATGCTTTTGCTTTGCCCCAGCGAATGCGAACGTTCTGGCGACGTACGCGCGGTGATCGAAAGGATTTTGGCCGACCCGGAGAATCCGGTTTGCCGATGCGAGTTTCTCGACCTGACCGAGAGCATGCAAAACGGTGGCGGTCCGGCATGCCTCAGACTGCGCGTCGTCCTGACGGAGGAGGAAAGGGCGGCACTCCCAAAATCGACCTGGCTGACGGAAAGCAGGTACCACGAATTGCGTACCTACGTCTCCGAGCACTACCGAGATGAACTCACATCGAATGAACTCGCCGACCCAAAGCTCGCTCTCGAATGCCGCCGGATTGCCGCCGACGTCAACGCTCTTCTGTTAGGGTGAGTTGACCGAAACAGCCCGAAATTGAAACGCACGCTCTCGATCTTGAATTGCGTGCCCGCCGATGGCTTTCGTGCGGCATTCTGCGTATCGTTGCCTTCGGACCCCGGAACTGAGTGTGAAACCGGATTCCCTGGGGACCCACGATCACAATCGGATGCAGGACGAGTCGGCGAGCCAGGTATGCTTGAAGTGGTTCATCACCCCGCGCCAACCGCGTGATTCGTGACGTCATCCGGCTTCGGAGCAGGTCTCAAATGCCCAGTGAACAATTTGATGAATTGCTAGAGTCACCTCTGTCTCATCCACAAATTCTCGACGATCTGTGGAGGGCTTACGACGCAACCAAAGAGGTCGCATTCGTCCTCAAAATCGTCTCGGTTTTGGATCTAAGCGATCGAGTAAGGACGCACATGGAGGCTTGGCTCGAGAAATGCAGCGATGACGAACTCGAGCGAAACCGGCCTCAACTGATAGCTTGGTCTTTCCCGATTTCCTATCATTCGCGGACAATTGATGGGCCCGTGGATTTGGACCTTCATGTTGCACTACTCGCGAAAAGTAGACAGCTGCAATTCAAGCAACTACCAATTCAAATTCCGGTCGAAGATTTAATTCGGTTGTCGATAAAAAGCGCAGCGTTGTGGTCGCTCTTGTCGGTAGCGGGCAACGACTCTGTCGTCGCTGGACTATGCTTGGAACAGGCATACTTACCCGGCGGAGCGGCGCGACCACATCTGGCAAGGGCAGGACAAAACGCCGGATAGCAATGCCGTCGTCCGACTAACGCGTTTTACTGAATAATGATCGCTGGCCCTTGCGATGTGATCGAACTTTTGACTTTGGATTGACCGGACTTTGTGGTGACTGCTGGCTGGACATCTTCGTCGCGGATCGATAGGGCAGAACAATGTCGTGCACCAAAGTCGCCGTCTCCGACTCGGTGATCGTGGCCGTTCTAACGATGAGAGCGTTCGCCTCGTGAGAATACACCTACGCAATTTACGCCGTTTTCGACTACGTTCGTTAATCGTCGCAACGTTGCTATGCGCTCTGGTATTCTCGCTCCTGGCCAATGGCGCAAGACGCCAACGAGCGGCAGCAATTTGGGTAGAAAAGCACGATGGAACGGTTGCGTTTCGTGATGAGTTTGCATTTCCGGAGGACATGGATCCGCTCTCGATTAGCCCCAGCAGCCTTTGCGCTCGACAACGTCCTGTTCCGGACTGGGTGCTTCGTGTTTTTGACATCCATTACTTTTGGGACATCACTGAGGTTGACCTCGCAGGACGCAACATCACGACACTCGATCCACTGACGGCTCTGTCAGAACTCGAGTGGCTCGACCTTCGAGACACGAACGTTACCGAAGAACAACTGGAACGTTTGCGGGCTGCGCTTCCAGAATGTGAGGTTCTGAGTGGTGAATTGGAGGCGAATGACGACCCGTTCGCTCGATGACTTCTCTGACGATACCATGACGGAGGACGATGCCATCCACGAAGCCAAACTTGCCGCAGTTGTTGTGCTGGTTGGTCATCACTTCGCTCAGTCGTTGGTCAATGACGGCAAACTCGGGTTTGGCGCTCTGCCTGGCAGCACTTGGTATGCTTTTGTCGGAATGCCCGCGTTTCTTTTCGACGGGTTCTTCATGCTGGCCAGCGATTGCCTCTTTTGTGAAGAGTCTAAGAAGCTTGCGCGGGTCGCGATTTTTCAAGTAACGAGCAGTGTTATGCATGCACGCGGCGCTCGACATGCGAAGTTTCTCAAATGGAGCGTCGTTTCTCCACACACGGTAACAACTGCCGCTCTGCCATGAAGACCTTCGATTTCTTGAGCGCTCAAACAGCGACTCGCAAGATGCAGATTCTGGAGCAATTCATTGTCGCGTGGTATGGCCCACGTGCTGAGTGCTTCGGTGCTTGCGAAGAATCGTTGCAAGATCTGGATTTGCCGATGCCCTTGCGTCGTTTCTATGAATTCGCAGGACGTTGGACTGCAAGGCTCCCTTCAGCTGAGACTGGACTTGAGTATTTTTACACAGGGGCTGGGTACCACCATCTTCTTCCCCTGGAAAGCGGGAACCCGGTGAAACAAACTCACGATGGGTTCATCGAGTTCTACACCGAATACCAGGGGGAATGGGAAATATTGACCAAGCCTGGCAACCGCTCCGATGGCATTTGGCTGCGCGGTTGCTGGCAGGGCTGTCCCCAGGAACTGGAGCACGAACTCTACCCAACAACGAGGCTTCCAATCTCGTTGGTTGACTTTCTAATCTCACACATCCTTTTCACTTCTTTCATTGAATTCCCCAACAATTTGATTCCGTCAGGCGTTTCACTTGAAAATGCAATTCGAGAAGAGCTTGGACCTTCATCACTGATCTGGGAAGCTCCCAAAACCGAGTTTCCGATTTGCTTCGGCAAATTCTACCAGTTGCCGAATTGTGTATTCGCCTGGGAATGCGAAGGCAAACTGAGATTTGGCACCAACCATCCACACGCCGTCAGAATGATTCTTGAAACGCTAGCTGATTAGGCGATGCTGACAGAGCGAATGATTAGCAAGGGAGCGGCGTTGTCGCATGACTGCGAGTGACTCGCTGCCGCTCGCTGATTCCTGACGTCGTGCAGTATCCTGGACCATTGGAAAAGCATCACAGTGAAGATCGGCATCCTTTCTGACACTCACGATCAGGTTGCCCGAACGCAGGTGGCGATTGACCGATTGCGTGCCCTCGGTGTGCAAGCCGTTGTTCACTGCGGTGACTTAACGAGTGCTGAGATAGTCGAGGTTTGTTCTTCACTTCCATTCTATTTTGTGTTTGGCAACCACGATGCCGATATGGCTCACCTGCTCACGGAAGCTGCCGAGCGATTCGGAGCTAACTGCTTGAAATGGGGTGGCGAGATTGAGTTGGCTGGAAAGCGAATCGCGATCGCCCATGGGCATTTCCCGAAAGACTTTCGTCCGCTCCTCGCTTTGAAACCGGACTACTTCTTGTTCGGTCATTCGCACCAAACTCATGACAGTATGGACGGTGATCTGCGACGCATTAATCCCGGTGCGCTGCACAGGGCGACGGAGTTTACCGTGGCAACGCTGGACTTAACCACGGACACTGTGGCGTTCATTACAATTGACCGTGCGTTGGGACCGAGTGGTGTAACCGGACGCTGAACAGATTGCCGGGGCCGACGGTTTTCAAGTGACCAAGAGTCTGCCGCAATTCGGTGATCGCAAGTATTACCCGGCCGAATCATGTATCTGACGCTGTACAACCATTCGGAACGTGGAGCTTTAGAGCCACGCGACGTACAGGGCGAGTACCAGCACACACGCGGTGGTTCCGCGATGGAGAGTTGGCTGCGCAACGAATCGCTGCCCCTCCCGTTCGATCTACTGTTTACGCTTGACCTTGCTGACCCAAGCGTGGACCTCCAGATTCCTGGAATCAAGCGTTTGCCACTTCTGTACGGGATGAACTACGTTGAATACAGCGGAGACCAGTCGTACCGAGTCACTGCGGAAGGCACGGCGACGATATTGGGATCAAAGAACCTGACTCCCAACCAAGGCGAGCCTCTGATCGAGGCGGTGGCGGAAGCACCCGTTGATTTCGTTGACGTCGGTCTCGACTTGTCCAAGGCCGAAGATGCGTTGAAGATGCTCCAGGTTTTTGGGCTTGGCGATCTTGACGAATCAGAGTTGCAGCGTGCTTTAGACATCGCCTACGGCGACGACTACAACCTCGACGTTCTTGAGGATTGGATTGTTTACCGAGAATCCACCAAGCAAGAGTACCTCGAGTTTTGGGGATCACAGCCTTTCTGGCAGCCCGGAGGTGCCAGTGACACATGCGATACACCTGATTGTCCGTCCGGCACGCATGATTCTTCAGTCAGGGTCATTGCGCAGTGCCAAGTTGAATCGTTACTTGTCATTTTTCGATACTGCAACGTTTGCCACACGGTATTCACGCTCAACCAAGCGTAGGGGCCTACGATGGGGGCAGAGCAGTCGCGGGGCGGTCGAACGAACCCCGATCGCTGGACAGCTTGCGACCGCCCGAGATGACCTGACTTCTGGCACCGAAGCCGGAAGTCCCAGACATCAAATCATGCGCGCCAAGCCGCAGTGATCGCACTTCTTGTTCGATAGAGTCGACATGCAACCCTCGATAGAGCTGATCGAATCCGTTGGCTGCAAGCCTCGAAAACCGACGTCTACCAAAGCAATACAACGTTACTTCGACGAGATGGGAATCGCCGCAGTTAAACCGCTGGCTCGATTCTATGAGACATGCAACGGCGGCAAGGTCAAACGCCTCGGTTGTCGGTTTTACCCGCTATCGGAGGCAGTTTTTACTTGGGGCGCATTCGACTTCACAATGGACCTCCGTTTTTTGCCGTTCTTCGTATCGGAGAACAACGAGTCCGATCCGGTCGTTGTCGGAATCGATGGTCCGATACGCGGTTTGGTGTTCCAGATTTGTCACGGCAACCACTCGCGTATTCTCGCACCCAACGTCCCTGCATTTCTCCGATCACTCAAGTCGCAAGCTGATGACCTCACGTTCGCGATCGAAGACAGCTCCTTCGTTTATCCGAAAAACACGCTCACGAAGGCTGACGAAAGGACCTTTGCAAAACTGATGGCACGAACTCACGTGAACCAAGATCACGATTCAGAGGCATCACGGATTACGGAGATTGCACTGAGTATCGTTAACGACGCTCAGCTCGTTGAGCTACTCGATCCGTTGCCACGAGCAGATCGCAATTCGCAGTTTGACTTGAAGCGAAGGCTCGATGCAATTGGCAGTAAAAAGGCGAAAGCGTTGGCCAAGAAGGTGTCACCAGCGTTTTCATGAGGCGAACGGACTACACCATAGCGGCGACCGAAATCAGACTTACGTGGTTTGCGCGTGGGCCAAGACGGTCGGGCACCAGTCGGATCATTTGTTTTGGCCGACTCGGTGAAGCGAGTCGTTTGGCGAACGAGGTTTGAATCCGTTGATGTCTGATTTCTCTGGCAATTGGCATGTCGTCGGATACGACCACCTCAATGGCGAGTTGTCATTGTTTGACGGCGAACCGCGTGCGGAGGACCTGCGTTCGTGGCTAGTTGGATCGAATGAAACGAAGCCTGCCGTGACAGCCGCGGGCGGAATGAAGATCGAGATTCACGAAACGGCCTTTTGCGAATCAGTCACCGAATTCTCGAGGCTCATGTTCGACATCGAGGGTGTTCAGGTGAATGACTACCAGCCCATGGCGGGGCGACTGCACATTGTCGAGCAGGTCGGTTTTCTACTCCCCGACGAAGTGCCGGAGTACGCTTCACCATCGATCGACAGCGGAGTCGCATGTCGATACTCAGATGGTGATACGATTGTTTGCGATACGCTCCGATGCGCCGGCGACGTTTTGATTCGGCAGGTCTCGGTAATCACGGACGAGCTCTACCTTGACCGGATCGTCCTCGCTTATCGGCCGGATGCGTGATCGAATCACTATGCCATCCACCAATGGGCGGTATGGGCGATTAGAAATGGAAAGCACCTTGGCTGTGCTCGATGTTAGATGCCTTTACCCAACTGACCGAACTGATGGGCGACTTCTTTTCGCGGTTCACTCCTGACCCTGATCCGGACATGGCTTCCGTCCGTCGCATGATGGTTGCGGACAAGCCAGTCTTGCGGAATGCCGTTGTGGCATTTGCTCCACCCTATCCTCAGTATCCCAAACTAAAGCGAGGAGCGTCACGTCCGGCTTCTGGCGACCCAAGCTGTCCGTCGGCACGTGATGTTTCCGATGAAATCTTGATCAGGCTGTGCTCTAACAAGGCCAACTCATCGAGTGACTGCCAGGAGATCGCCTGGAGGTTTATCACGGGGAATGCTTCTCGAATCGAGAGCATGTTGCGACGCAAGTTGTTCGCCCAACATCAGAAGTCTCTCGGGGAATTCCTCGAAGGGATGATCCCCGACGATCGAGAAACCCAGAGCTACTGGAAGAAGATAGAAAGCAAAATCGATTGGCACGATTCATCTGCAGTTGACCATCTCTACAAGCTTGTCGGTATCGAGCTTCTCGATCATGGTCTTGATGAGTGCGGCTTTAGTTCATTTGAGTTTCAGTCTGGCTGGGATCGGGATCACGGAGTGAGTATCCTGACGCACCGAAACAACACGCTCGCAGCGGCTGGAATGGGCGAGTTCACCGTTGGACGGGACCTTGCTACGTCGGCAGGCCTGATTCAGACTTACGATTTTGACAAAGGCGATCTGCCTTTGAAATGACGGCGGATATCAAGTCCGTGAGCCAGGGGAAGGGTCTTTGTGACGTACCTTAAGAGATACCAACGCGGTGAACATCGTGAAGTGTGGGGCGAGCTGATCAGCGCCGGCCCCGACGTTTGGGAGTCCTCGCTCGCGCAGGACGCAATGGACGTGGCGATGGCGACGATGGAACGCGTTCACCGCAACCTTGAGCGGCTGCATGGAAGGCTTGTACAACTTGGCTATGAGTTCGCCGACCCGGATGCTGCATTCGTGACCGCAAGAGCTGATGCTGAGGGTCGAATTGCTGTTCTCGAAGAGCAGCACGGTCGCCTACCGATCAGCGGCCGAGCTTGGTTCCGAACGTTCCAGAGCGTGACCTTCGAGCAGTCGGAAAAGCAAATGAGAGGCGATCACGGACC
>JBCBOT010000394.1:0-7426 GCA_039821165.1 Planctomycetota bacterium
GATGACTATGTCGCGGCGGCTCGCGTGGGGCTCAAAGAGTGGACGCCGGTTGTTGATATGTCGATCACGCCAGGGCTTCGATTGTTTGCGTTATCCGGTCACTGGGATTATGTCGCTTTCCACGTTAGCGGCATTGATTCGATCCACACTTCCGCGATCACGCTTCCCCCGGACTTCGCGCCGCGATTCATGTTTAACCAGTGGGAAGACAACCACGTCGTCGAAAAAATGTGGGTGACGACTGCGAGCGCGATCGCGGGCGCTGAAGAACTCGGCGACGATCCCTCCCTCTCTGGCTGGAAGATACGCGGGCCGATCCAGGGCGAGGGCGACGAATTAGAGGAAGACGAAGACACGCTCTCGCTTCAATCGACGGGTCGTGTTGTCGATTTCTGGAATTACTGGAACGAAGGCGTTTCGGCTCACTCGTTGATTCGGCTCGATCGCAAAAACAAACAGTGGCAAATTATCGGGGGCGAGTGCGTCGATGGCTAACAGCATGGTACCCGGTAATTGCTGTTTCGCTTGCAACCTCGCCGGGCGACTCGCGGAACCCGATGCAACGCAACCAGCCGGAAGCGATTACGACATCGAACCGAACGTTCCGCGAGAGATCGCGACGGGGCTCCCAAAAAACGATTTCTTTATCCGCTTCGAGATCATCACGGGCGGAATCTGGGACATCACGCTAGAGCTAGTCGATCAAGCGACCGACACAGTGATCGACTCGGCGGAATTCGCAAGCGGTCGAACGACTCCAATCGCAACTTTCTATCCGGCCCTCCTTCTGACTGGATCAACGGCAGAGCATCACGCGACGATCGCAAGCCAGACAGAATCAACATCGAGCGAATTACTTGTTCGTTCAACTCGGAACTTCGCCGGCCGACTGGACCGAACGAACCGATCACTCTCTTTCGATCACGATCGGCCGCACGGGCACGCGTTCACTCCCACGGCTGGACCCGATATCACTTTCTATCCGCCCGACTCAGCGATCACCGTCGAGACCGACGACCGAGAGAATGAAGGGCCAATCAAGTTGGTGGTGAAATCGACAACAGGTGTCACGATTCGGATCGCGGAGCTAAGCCGGTCGAACCGATTGTTTGACATTGATACCGGCTCGGCCGATTGCTTCGTCGAACCGTCCAGCGTCAATCAGACTTGCCCGATCGCGCAGGTAACTTGCGGCAGTACGTTTACCAGCCGGCACCTTGACGCGTCGTTCGGCGCAAACGGGACGTTCGGTCATCCGGGTTACTGGTACGGCGGAGTCGATCGGCCGGTAGAATCCCGATGCAGTGCAAGCTACGGCGCTTCGGGGGGCCAGGTCTTCGCAACAATCAGCAGTTTTCGGACGGGCGCGGGGCTGGAGACACAGGGGAACGTGGCTTGGGGAATTGGATCGGGAACGCCTTTCGCGGGCGCGACGTTCTTCGCCGGCTCGGCGTCGTTCGGAACTACCACGATCCGAATCGAAGAAACGCTCGCGACTGTTTACCCGCTTATCGGTGGCGTACAAGTCAACCGCGATTCGATCGACGCGAGCTTGCGTGTGATGTTGCTCGGCGGGCGGTGGGTGCCTTCGGTTCTTTCTGGAGCGCTTCAATCGACAGACCCGGCCGATGGCTCGGGAGGGTATGAGATCGCCAACGGCGACGGGTCATCCTGGATTTACGATCGGGTTCGTCCAAGCAATACCGGAGTGCCGGGCAATGTCGGAGTGACGTTCTCAGTCGGGACGTTCTTTTACGATCTCACTTTTTCGAAGCCGCATAGTGGATGCTTGTCGCGGCCGAGCGAACTAGGAACACAATCGTTTGCGATATCGGAAGCGACCAACTACACCGACTACCTTGATTTCATCGACCAGCAGATAGCGAACCCGCCAATCAGTACCGGAGTTGGGTTCTACGGAACCGGCCGAAACGATTTTGTGACGGTCGAGGGTCTTGAATGGAGACCGGCAGACGATCCGCCGGCCGGGGCAATCCCGGCGAACGCACCCGAATTTTACGTTGGGCAAAAGGTTCGGCGTGTCGCGATCCCGTTTGATCAATCAATGACCGTCACGTTCGGCGACGGGTGACATTGATACTGAACCGATCAACCGGGGCGGATTGTCACGATCAGCGTATGCCCACAGTCGTTGATAATGCACGTCGCGACCAGCACGCGGACCGGCGATCGAGTGGAAGGTTAGCCGATACTCACCAGGGGCAGCGATCCGAGTCGATTTGAAATCGAACGTGATCTTGTAGTCGTTGCGTCCAATATTCGATTCGTCCGGTTCAACCGCGCAAGCGAAAACGAGATCGTCCTTGCTGACAACCGCCATCATTTCGCCCGGCTTCGAAGCTCGGGAGCGATATACTGTTGCTTGATGGAACCTTCCCGCTTTTTCGACTTTCAACGGGACGTCAAAACCATACACAGCGACGGGGCTGATCGAATTTCTCGCCATGCTTTCGGACGAAAAATCATCGCAAGCGACGAAATAGATCACGATCGGATCGGGCGCAGTCGCAGCGGATCGACGCCACGGAGCAACCATCAATCCAACCGCGCCAAGAATGCCAATGGCGGCAAGCGATATGGCAGCACGACGCCGAGCGTGCTTGATCAATGTTCTCGATTGGTCATAGGTCAAACGCCGATCGGTCGCTACTTCGTCGATCGTTGCGCCATCGGCGATTAAAGTTAGCGCGGCAGCTTCATCATCTGACAGCGACCGATTGATGTGATCAATCAATTCGAGATCGGCTCCTGGGTTCGCTTCTAAGTCGCTCGCAAGGTCGATTACTTCGAGTTGTCGGCTAACACGTTTTGCACACTTGCGGCTTGCGGTTTCCAGCATCCAAGGAATCGGCTTTCGGATCCTAAACGCTTGCTTGTGGTACGCGATCAAAGTCTCTTGCGCGATATCCTCAGCCGCGTGAACGTCACTCGTCAATCGCAAGGCAAACGCGCTCACAATTCGATAACACCGGATGAATTCTTCTCGACGCATTTTGTGAAATCTCTGGGATTCCTTCCCAGAAAAGCAAGCGGAACGGCACTACTTAATGGGCGGGGGTAGTGAGGGGCGACCACTCTTAGTGCGGCAGAGGAAGGCCACACGTGACCTAACGTGACCGATCGCCGGCAAAGATGACCGGATCGACACAACCGGAGTAACATCAAAAAGCACGGACGGGGAAGCTATCGAAGGGCAAGTCGTGGAACCAGGAACACAAATAACGCTGACGTATCCTATTCAAACGCACGTGGCGAAGATTCGCCATTCACCGAGGCAGTTGCGAAAATTGCGGATCGAAAAAATTCGCGATCTGCTCGCCGAACCACTGACGGCAGACGAATTCATGCGCCGGCCGTTCACGAATCGGTCTCGGTGGCTCGCCCTGGCGAGGGATCAACAATCCGGCAAGTGGCGACAGTTCTATCTCGGATCGGCCGATGAGTTCCGATCGCCGGCGACGCTGCAATTGTTGGTTGTGGATCCAGCCGGGGAGGGTGTCGTTTGCACGATCGGCCGACTGTTCGAGCCAAACGTTCGTGATCGTCAGTTGATCGTTCGACTCATTGAACGATGGAACAATCAGGATCACGGAGACTACGAGTTGCGGATCGCATGCGCAGACGTCCGCCTTGTCGGATGACGAAAGAAGCGGGCCGATGCCGGTGGTAACAAGCCGGCTCGACCCGCGTGAAATCGCTCGGACTTGCTCGCGGTGTTGCCAAGGATCAGGACTCACACGAGACGCGCTTCGCGATTGTGCAAACCTAACATTCCCGTGCGCAGTTATGAATAACCGTCACCGTTTTGTCACCGTTTCGAGCGAGACCCCCACTATCAACCGACATCGGACGACAGAAACGCTCGGCAATTTGCCGCATTTGCAGCGATGGAGAAAAATAAAATTGCGTTGACATCGTAGAGGTCACAGATTCGAATTCTGTATCGCCCACTTTGAAAAGCCCCGTGAGACCGAGCGTTTCGCGGGGTTTTGTCGTTTCCGCGTGGCTGTGCTCTTAGGTCGGATGGAACCATCGACCGGCAGTTAACCCGCAATCAAATGACCGGGGGTGCTGTGGGAAGTGGTCACTTCACACCTCCCCGCCGATCAAGAACGGATCGCTAGAGCGCCGATCAAGAACGGATCGCTAGAGCGACTGCGACCGAAGGGCATCCGTCACCGTTATTCAGTGTTCAGTCACTTCGGCTTCCACGAAGAAGCTGGCTCGTGCATCCGCAACCAGTTCCTCGATTCCGTTGGTCTGATCCTCTGCAATGGCACGCAAGATCAATCGGTACCTGCCAGCATCGAGGTCGACGATAAATCGATCGGCGAAGGTCTGTGCCGTGCCTTGATCATCGAGGCGAACCACCTTGTTGTAGACTCGAGTACCAGAGTCACGATCGATCACCCGTAGGATCACGCGAGCCTCGGAGGCCGAGCCCTGGTTGACGCCGGAACTCACCGAGAGCGCGACATCTTCAAATGCGATTTCTCCTGCATTCTCAAGAGAAAAATCAACTCTAAAAAAGCTGTCCGCCCGCGTGTCCGCCGAGCCCTGGATGTAGACGAGCGATTCCGCCGAACCCTCGGCGGAAATGAAAAGTTCGGGACCCTGCGTGGTGGGATCGCTGATGCTGCTCAGTTGCTCGGCTTTCGCACGCGCGTTGCCCGCAAAGCCGGTATCGGCAGTCACATCAATGGACTCGTCAAAGAGGCCCGGTTGGGAACTTGCAATACGATCGCTCGCGGCATCTCCATCCTCGAAGAAAAAACCATCGATTGCAAATGTGTCACCCTGCACGATGCGGCGCTGACTCACCACACTGACATCTGCCGCTACCGGAAGCAGCTGCGCGAAAGATGCCATTGCAAATGTTGCTACCAAGACAAAACGGTTCATCGAACACTCCTCGTGAAAACGGAACGCGAAATTCGTTCAAACGTGTGCGGCCAAAGTTGGAGTCTGCACACCCACAAGGCTATGCGGAAACAATGAATTCGATCCGACGATTGAAGTTAACCTCGATTGAAGGTTTCATGCTTCAACGAGTCGACATTGAGGAGAGTAGGAGCAATCGTGTTCATTGCTATGACAAGCGTGAGACGTCTAGAACGGCGTGGGGGCGCCACTTGAGACGATGAACTTGACGGCGTTTAAAATCGAACGGCAATCCGATAACGCATTGTGTTCTCGGTGATTGACCGGCGTTTGACAACCAAGCGCATTCGTGAGATGTCCGGAGTTGACGTTCTCGACGTCGACTCCATGCCCCCGAAACCAGTTTCGCAGGTCATGCACCATGGGTAGCCCAGTCAAGAACATCTTATTGAGGAGCAAGTTTTCGCGGAGGACGTCTTCATCGGTTCCATAGCAGAAGAAACAGCGGGCTGATGCGAAGTCCAAGAAATCCTGAAAGGCGTGAGCAAAAGGGACTCCGCTGACTTGAACATCCTCGTTTGAGATTCCCGTCAAGTCGGTGAAATAGGTCGAAAGCCGGGGGTTTATCCTGGGTTGGACCAGGCGTTCGAAAGTGGCCAATTCAAGCAGATTTTCCGTGTCGAGGCAGAGCGCTCCAATCTGGACGATCTCACGGTGCTCATCTGTGCCGGACCAATTGCGGTTCTGAGAGCCCTCCCAAGCGGTGAATTCGAGGTCGAAGAGAATCACTTCATTCATAGGGGAAGTTGATTGAGTTGCGTTCGGCTTGACCGCGGTGAGTCGGTGGAGTTCCGGGGCGGGTATTGCCGACCGGAACCCCTTGATTGGTATGTCTGCCAGCAAGGTATCTGAAAGGGGCGAGTGCTAGTCTTCCGTGATTTGGGCCTCAATCGAGAAATCGGCTCTCGCCCCGTGGGGCTCGCCCTGGAACATGTTGTTGTCGTTGTCCCCAAATGCGCGAGCCCGAATAAGCAATCGGTAACGGCCTGCCGGCAAGTTCACCACAGCCTGTTCATAGATGAAGTCTGGATCGCCCGCATTGTTGAGACGCAGCGTCCGGTTGAAAACGCGGACGCCTGTGTCTTGGTTGAAAATCCGGAGGAACGCAAATGCTTCTGACGCTCTTTCTGTACCGCGCGGGTCTCCAATGACAACGGGCTGCGATACTTGAAGAAGGATTTCGGAGAACACCACTTGGCCTGGGTTGGCGAGATCGAAACGAAGTCGGAAAGTGCTTTCTGCATCCGTGCTCGCATCGCCATCCTCGGCGACAGTCGAAATTGCATTTCCTTCTGCCCAAATAGATCCATCTGAATCATCGATCACGCTTGTTTGAGACGCGAAGACATTTGAATCCCCCGTAATAGTCGACGCCGAACCCTGCACGGTGTCGTCGAACACTCCTGAAGCACGAGTTGACTCGCGCTCTTCAAATAGGACCTGATCCTCGTCAAAGATCGCGTCACGCGCGGTCGCAAAAACATCAACACGACGAGTCTGATTCACAAACGTTTGGGCGGTGGCCGGCCCCATCGAACATGCAATCATTAGCGCCGCCAGAGCCAAGTTCTGTTTCTTCATCGTTCGTTCTTCCTTCCCGGACAGATTGGGTTTCAGGTACGGACCTTAAAAGTCCAAAGGGATTCTATGGCTTAATCCTTTCGAAGGGCACGGCTGGTCGTAGCAATGACGGTGATGGTTTGCGGAAGCAATTGTTGAGGCCGTGCGACTCTAGTCTTGTCTAAGTTTATCACTGATTGCTCGGCCACTCTTCGTTCGATTTACTCTGCTCCTTAACTGGTTGCTCACGTTCCTGCGGTCGCGACTTGCGTCGATTCCAGATTCCTTTGTGTCGGTCATTGATCTGAATAGACGGATTGATAGATTGCCGCCTCGCGGTGTTCCCCGCGTGTTCCCGACACAACAATTAAGGATTTGAAGATGGCAAAGTTGCGATGCTTGGTGGTGGTCTTCTGTGCCGTAGTGTTCGTGCAACCCTCACTCGCGCAAACGTTCAGCAAGCCGTTCCGTAAGACCTCGGCTTCATTCTTCGAGACAGGAGCCCAGCAGCAGTGGGATGAATGGGAAACCCCCACTCCCGATGCACAAGACTCCGATTCAGAAACGAATCGCGCGTTCGGACAATGGCGTTCGGACATCGTTTTCAACGACCCCGACACGTTTCCAAATCCGGCAAATATCTGGACCGCTTGCTCTCAAGACTCCGACATCGACACGGCAAGCGGCACCTTTTGGAATTACGGATACGCGCTCGCCTCGATCTACGTTCAGGGCGACGCGGAGTCGGACGCCGAGAGTCGTTTCCGATTCGATTTCACGCTCGACAACCCTGGTCGTATCGTTCTTCAGGGAGTCGTGGGCGTTTCGAATTTCTTTGGTTTTGATCAAGCTCGAGATGTCTCTGGCCAAGCCAAGGTGGTGGTTCGCGTCATCGACCGAAGCA
>JBCBOT010000395.1:0-7420 GCA_039821165.1 Planctomycetota bacterium
GGCGCCCGCCACGCCGTGGGACTGACAGAAACGGGTGTGGTTCGCCGCACCTTCGTCGGCAAAGACGTGTTCTTGAGGCAGAGGATCGTGGACGACGAAGTGTTTCTCGTCGTGAAAGAGTCGTCGTAGCGTTCGCGTCGTTTCTTCTGCCTCAAGTCGACGGTGGGGCATGCTGAACAGATTTGCCGGCGTGAGATGCAACCGGCCATCCGATGTATCGGCACTCGGTGAAACGGTGGCCGCGTTGGCGACCCACATCGCGGAAGCGCTATAAGCCAGGCTCAGCGTTTCGGGAGATCGCTCGGCAGCTGTCCGCAACACTTCTTCATCGCTTCCCAAAAAGCCCTCCGCTTTGAGGAACGAGATCGCGGGGCGTTGCTGTGAGGCAGCACGGCCTGCGGGATCCCCAGGTCCGCAAGCCGCTTCATCTTTTCGAGTCCCTGAAGCGCGGCACGCTTGGGCGATGAGACTTGATGACGGTGTCGCTTGGAGGCGAGGTTGCCTGCAGAAAGGCCACCATAATGATGTGATGGTCCGATTAACCGATCAAAGTTCACTTCGCGGGCGGTCACGCTTTGTCAACCTCGGTCTGGGGTTCCAATTCGGCAATCGCTTGATTGCAGAAATCGACGGTAAAGAACCCGGCCGGTCGATGGTTGCCGCTATGGCCGAGTCCGCCGAACGGAAGTCGACCACTGGCGCCGGTGGTCGGCAGGTTCCAATTGATCAAACCGGCCGAAACGTTGGCACTAAAGCGTTCGAAGTCTTGTCGGTGTTGGCAAACGATTCCGGCGGAGAGGCCGAACTCGGTGTCGCCGGCGACCGCAATCGCTTGGTCGAGGTCCGCGACACGGGTGACTTGCAGCAACGGTCCGAAAAGCTCGTCGTCGGTAACCGCGTCGCAATTCGTGACGTCAATCACTCCAGGTGTCACATAGGCCGGCCCGCCCTCGTGTTGTTGACTCGTCACGATTGACGTTCCCCCGGCCGCTAACAGTCGGTCTTGTTCGGCCAAGACCTGTGCCGCGGCGTGATCGTGAACGAGTGGTCCCATCATCACGTCTTCGTTGATCGGATGCCCGACTCGGACCTCGCGTGTTTTGGAAGCCAATGCCGCGAGAAACGCGTCACAAGGTTCGGTCACGATTAGCCGCCTGACGCAGGTGCAGCGTTGGCCGGAACTGATGAAAGCGGATTGGATCGTCGTTTCGACGGCCTGGTCGATGGAATCAGGATCGTGAATCACGAGTGGGTTGTTGCCGCCGAGTTCCAGCGCCAGCAGGACCTCGAGCCGCGGCGCGAGGATTTCGCGAAGTTTGATGCCGGTGTTGCGGCTGCCGGTAAAGAACAGGCCTCGCAAATCGCGTTGTCGTAAAACGGATTGTCCGGGACCGATGCCTCCCTGAACAAGGTTAAGCACACCCGGTGGTAATCCGGCTCGTTCCCAGAGTTGGACCATTCGCTCGGCCGACCATGGGGTCAGTTCGCTCGGTTTGAAAACGACGGTATTGCCGCACAACAATGCTGGCAGGATTTGGCCGTTGGCGATGTGCATCGGAAAGTTGAACGGGCCAAAAACGGAAACGACTCCGAGCGGTCGATAGTCGATTCGTCCGGTTCTGGGACCGAGCGTGTGCGTTTCGTTGGCTCGACGGGTTTCAAGTGCCTCGCGAGTCAGGTCGAGTTTTGAGGCGACGGCACCGGCTTCGCCGATGGATTCCTTGAGCGGCTTGCCGACCTCGCGGCAGATGACCTCACCGAGCGAGTCTTTCTCGTCGCGAACGAGTTGGGCGAAGGTATCAAAGATTGCGATGCGGTCTTCGAGCCCCATCGCGGCCCAACCGTCGAGCGCCTTGGAAGCCGCCGCGAATGCTTGGTCGACTTGCGACTCGTCGGCCTCGTTGCCTTCCCACACAGAGGTCCCGTCAACGGGGCTGATCGACACCAGTCGCTCCCCCTTGCCTTCGACCCAATGTCCGTCAATGAACTGCATTTCAGTGCTGCTGGTTTAGAAGAATCGTGTCGTGTCGACGCGCCGGTGCTCAGACCTCTTTCCAATTTGAGCCAAGGTCGACCGTTTGAAAAGAACGCTTCCCGACGAACGCTAGTTCGCGGGTCGGGATTCGACGTAACGGACCCGATCTCCGATTTCCACGCCGAGATGAGTGCAGCAGGTCGCATTGATTGAGACACCGGACTCGTTTTCGATCACGGTGCCGAGTGACGAGCGGAATCCGCCAGCGGAAGTCGCGACGATGCATTGGATTGCATCGCCGGTCGACGTCTCGAACGTCGATTCGATCGTGCCGACACGACTCTCTTTCGCCGAACGGATCGCCGAACGTTGGCAGTGTAAAACGGGGCCGGCTTCGAAGATGTCGACCAAGTCCTGGAATTGAAATCCCTCGGATTCGAGCATCTTTCGCGCGGGGACCGTGTTGGGATGGACTTCCGCAACCGCCTCCCTCGCTTCCTTGGGGAGCAAGTCGAGGTAGACCGGGTGCTTCGGCATCAACTCCTCGATGAAGTCTTTCTGGATGAGCGTGAGCATGTCCGCATTCGGCAGGTCCAGCGGGAAAAAGTGAGTGCCGAGTGCCTCCCAGAACGGACTGCTGCCTTTCTCATCGATGATGCCGCGCATCTCCGCGATGACTTCTTGCTCAAACAGGTGTTCGAACTCCGCCATGAACAAGAATCGGGACAGTGAAAGCAATCGCCCGCGACCGCCGCCTCGATAATCCGGATGAAGGAATAGGCTGCCGATCTCGCTGGGACCATCATGTTCCTTGACGAGGTGCAGCACGGGATGGGTGATCTCGTGGTTCAGCGTGACCGAGGTCTGTTGTTCCTGTGCAAGTCGATAGGCGTAAAACGGTTTGAATCCGCCGACCTTGGAGACGACACCGCTCGTACCGACCACACGGTCCGTCTCCGGATCGACCAAGACAAACAGGTACAACTGGCCCTGTGGGTCGGCGTCCTCCAAGTTGGCAAAGGATCGCTCGCTTTCACGGACTCGTTTGCCCATGAGCGTTTCATCTTTGGGTACCGTCGTGAGTCCATAAAGCGATTGGCGGGCAAGCTCATTGAGCTGATCGAGATCGCTTTGGCGAACGGGTCGAAACAACATCTAGGCGTTCTCGCTGAAGTCGCTGGATCGATAGATGAGAGTCAACAACGAAAGCTGAGTCCGTGTGACCAAGCTGGGGATCAACATGTACTCGTCGTGGGAGTGAATGTTCCCGCCTTGGACTCCCATCGTATCAACATTGGGGACGCCTAACGCGGCCAGCCGATTGCCGTCACAGACACCGCCGGTGGTCTCCCAATCGAACTCCAATCCGATCTCTTGACCGCACCGCGCGATATCAGACTGGAGTTTGTCCAGTGGTTCCGACATGCGTTTGGGCGGCGCGCTGAATTGGCCATGAAGTTCAAATCGGATGCCGTCGACTTTTGGTTCGAGTAACGATTCGACGGCCTCTCGAATCACGTCTTCTTGACCCGGCTCAGCGTATCGAATGTTGAAGCGAATGATGGCGAGTTCCGGGACGACGTTCGTCGGGCCACCACCTTCGATGCGAGCCACGTTCAATGTGGTTCTCGGCCAGCGTCCGTTGAGTCCATGCAGTTGACGAGCGATTTCAGCAGCCGCCACCACGGCATTGCGACCGCGATCGAATTCGCGACCCGCGTGGGCCGACTTGCCACGAACGACGATGGCAAAGTTACCCGAACCGCCGCGCTCGCTCACTAGATTGCCGCTCGGCAAGCAGGGCTCGTAGATTATACCGAACGATGCGCCGGGCCCATATTCGTCGAACACCGCCGAGGAGCCCGGCGAACCGACTTCTTCGTCGGCACCAACGATGACGGTCCAGCCGAGCGCGGAACCCGGATCGGACTCCGCGAATCGTTCATAGGCGGCGAGTGCATGTAGCATGACGACCAATCCGCCTTTGGCATCCGCCACACCGGGCCCCAGCAGACGCTCGCCATCGATGCGAGTCTTTTGAAACGCCGAGTCTTTCGGGTAGACCGTATCGAGGTGAATCGACAGCACGACTCGCCGATCGGCGTCCGGGCGTTTTCGGAAGACAAGTGTGTCGCCCAGTTCACAGTCGCTCAGATTTCCGTGACTGTCCACGAGCGTCTGTGGTTTGACGGAGACAGCGAGCGTTTCATCCGCAAGCGGCGCAAAGCTCTCCGAAACCATTTTGGAAACTTCCGCAATCCCGCTCAGGTTTCTCGTTCCTGAGTTGACGTCCGCCCAGCGGCAGAGCGTCCGCAGCATGTCGTCTTGCTGCGAGGCCACATGCTGAAGGAGCCCGGACGTTTCGGAATTGGAGGCAGTCATCGTCGCTCACAAAATCGTGTCGGCGCCTCGCCGATGGACCACTGACAAGACTGCGAGATTGCAGCGATGGGGCCTTAGGAACACGTCGTAACGGACGCTCTCCACGGGATGACGCCCGCGTACTAGATACCTTTTCGCGGAAGCGGGAAAGGTACGGCCTAGCGAATCGGGTGCGAGCGGACTTGGAGCCGGTAGGCCGCTCAATCAGCGTGCGGGCGACCGCTCGGATTTTGAGCTCGGGACGATCCGAGTGACGTTCACCTTGGAGCGACGCAATTCCTCGATCTCAGCTGCCATTTCAGCCAGCATGTTTGCAAGTTCGGTGCCGGCAGCCTCGCCAATGTTGTTCATTAGCGCCTTACGAGAGTTGAACGTCAGACCGGTGCTCGTCATGGAAGAACTCGACTCGAGGGATAAGAGAAACTATTCCGTGTGCGACAATCAGGATGTCCCACAACGTAATTGAACGCGTCAACTATTCCATAGAACTGAGGGAATTGCCTCACAATCGTCTCGTTTTGCCGGAAAAACGAGTGGGACTATTCCACGGTCACACTTTTCGCAAGATTTCGCGGTTTGTCGACGTCACAGCCTCTCAAAAGCGCGATGTGGTACGACAGCAATTGAAGTGGTACGACCGCCACGATCGGTTGGATGATTGCTGGCACGTCGGGGATATGGATCACATCGTCGGCGACTTCCTCGACGTGTGGGTCGTCTTTGCTTGCAACGGCAACGATGGGGCCACCACGGGCTTTGACCTCCTCCATATTGGCCATCACTTTGTCGTAGGTCGTTCCTTGGGGAACGATGAACACACTCGGTGTTTTTTCGTCGACCAATGCGATCGGCCCGTGTTTCATTTCCGCGGCCGGGTAGCCTTCGGCGTGGACGTAGCTGATTTCCTTGAGCTTGAGCGCGCCTTCGAGCGCGGTCGGGAAATTGTACTGGCGTCCGAGGTACAGGATGTTCGTGCACTCCTTGTACTTTTCGGCGACGCGTTTGACGTGTTCGTTGACGTTCAAGGTTTCCTGAACGGCGCCCGGAGCCGTCATCAGGTGCTCGATCATCTCTTTGCCGCGTTCAAAGCTCAGGTCACGTAGGCGGCCAAAGTAAAGGGCGAGCATGGCGAGCGTGCAGCACTGCGACGTGTAGGCCTTGGTGCTCGCCACTCCGATCTCCGGTCCGGCATGCAAATAGACGCCGCCATCGGCCGCCTGCGCGATCGAGCTACCCACGACGTTGCAAATGGCGAGCGTTCGGTGTCCTTTTCGTTTGGTTTCACGTAATGCCGCGAGCGTGTCCGCGGTTTCGCCACTCTGTGTGATCCCAAACACCAGCGTGTTGTTCTCGATGGGCGGGTTGCGATAGCGCAGTTCACTCGCGTACTCGACGGTCACCGGGATCCGCGCGAACTCTTCGATCAAGTATTCGCCGACGAGAGCCGAGTGCCAACTCGTACCGCAGCCCGTCAGGATGATTCGCTCGACGCTGCGGAGTTGTTGGGGTGTGAGGTTCAAGCCGCCGAAGACCGCCGTCGCGTTTTCTTCGTCCAGGCGACCTCGCATCGCATTTTGAATCGATTCCGGTTGCTCGTAGATCTCCTTGAGCATGTAGTGGTCGAAGCCTTGAAGACTGACATCGGCTTCGGCCGTTTCCAACGCCTCGATTTGCACGTTGACGCTGCCCTGATCCCGGTGCAAAACCGAGAAACCTTCGGGTTTCAGCACAGCGATTTGGTGGTCCGCCATGTAGACGATTCGGTCCGTGCAACCGGCAAGCGGTGACGCATCGCTGGCAACGAAGTACTCACCGTGGCCGACGCCAAGAACGAGTGGGCTTCCGAAACGAGCCGCGATCAACATGTCCGGACGCTCACGAAACGCCATCACCAGACCGTAGGTACCGCGTAGCTGCGCGACGGCCCATTGAATGGCCCGAACGAACTTGGCGTCCGCATCGTTCGGGTCGTCGTCGGCGACCTTGAGTCCCTCGACGATGAGGTGCGCGATGACTTCGCTGTCGGTCGCCGATTGAAAGTTGTAACCCTTTTCGATGAGTTGACGCTTGATGGTTTGGTAGTTTTCGATGACCCCGTTGTGCACGAGGATGACTTCGCCATCGCCTCCGACGTGCGGGTGGGCGTTGTCCTCGGTCGCCGGTCCGTGCGTCGCCCAGCGTGTGTGGCCGATGCCGGTGTGCCCGTCGACGGGATCGGTGCCCAACCGTGACGCGAGTTCGTGGATGCGGCCCACCGAACGTGTCAGGTGAAACTGGCCTTCACCGTGAATCGCCACTCCCGCGCTGTCGTAGCCGCGGTATTCCAGACGCCGCAGCCCGTTGAGGAGAAAGTCACCGGCGTTTTCCGTGCCAACGTATCCGACAATGCCGCACATATTGCTTGATTTCTTCGATGAACTGTTGGTCGACTGTGAGGGCCGGTCGAGTGACACGCACCCGCGTGCCACCCTATCGAAAACCCGGCTGGGTGCCGATCCCAATCCGGGTCTGGGGTCTTTTGCACGCCGTTAGACCTCACCGGGCCGCTCCCAGTTCCCTAACGCGAATTTTGAAGCGTTGATTACGCAGGAAACTCGCGTCTGGCTTGAGAGCAAGACCACGGCGCTGCGTGCAAAACGCCGCTGCTTTGTGTGCAAAACGCCCCCGCGCTGCGTGCAAAACGCCGCGCGGGAAAGGCGTGCTCGGCGAGTTGTCTATGCCGCTCGAACAGAAACCCGCTCGATCTCCGTCTCGATCCAGCGCTCGCCGTCGTACTGAACCAAGGTGGTTTCGGGCTTGCTGATCCTGGCCAATAAACCGAGCTGCCGATCAGTCGGTGGCTGCGGCTCGGCCCAAATGATTGCGTCGACCGCGCCGGTCGTCGAAGCGATGCGCTGCAGCCCTGCAGTGACCTCCATCGGTACCATCTGAACACTGGCACTCAGCGAGCGCAGGCGAACATGGAAGTCACGGAGTTTGAGCGAGCCGCCGCCCAACTCGAATTGGTCAATTGCGACGTATCGGACCGGTGTCGCGTTCTTTCGATCGGCAAGCGCTTCCAGA
>JBCBOT010000396.1:0-7416 GCA_039821165.1 Planctomycetota bacterium
CCACGAAATGAATGCAGCTCTTGCAAGCTGCATCCATTTCGTTGCAGGAGGGTGAAGAAAAAAGCGAGCCTTCACAGGCCAACACCCTTTGTTTTAGGAAACCGCTCGGTTTGAGCTGCTAACCATCTCCGGGTCGCAGCATGACTTGCATGCCGAAGACGTCGCGGAACAATCCCGCCTGCTGTTTCATGGCGATCTGCTCGATCGAGACGTCACGGATTCCCGGAACTTGAATCACCAAGCGTTTCTCTTCACGCACACACTCCACTTCCCGAATGCGACTCGTTCGAGTGTCGTCGAGCGCCGTCGCGAGCCTGAGGATCGCAGCTAGTTTGCTGACCATCACGCGGGATTCGCGATTCAAAGACATGTAATCCGTGTGGGACGGTTGGGGCGCTGCGCGGCGGTAATACCGGGCGACCAGTCCGACATGCAGCAGTTCAGCCTTGGAGAGACCGAAGAGTTCGTTGTTTTTGATGATGTAGAGCGAATGCTTATGGTGACTCCGCACGTTGATCTGCATGCCGATCTCGTGCAACAGCGCCGCAACGTACAAGATCACTTCGTGTCGCGAATCCAGACGATGCTCGTCACGGAGTTGATCGAACAACTTGCGAGCCAACTCGGCGACGCTGCGGGCATGCATCTCGTCAAAATGGAACCTCCGGCCCAAAGAAAGCGCGGAACGAACAATTTGATTTCGAAACTCGGCCGTCCAACTCCCACCCGCCGCGATATCGTTGAGCAATCCGTCACGCAAATTGGTATCGCTGACGTATAGCTCTCTCAAGCCAAAATGCTTGGCGATCATCGAATAGCAAAGCAGCGCCGGACCAAGCGTTTGCGCCTCCACAAACGTCGCCCCGAACTGTTTGACGATGTCGTCCTCCGAAAGCTTCAAAATACGATCACCGAGTTCCGTAAGCTCTGCGGTCTCGATGCGAACAAGACCGTCGTTGGGCAATTCGTCGAGCAGCAACCGCGCGGCGAGGCGAATATCGCCACCGACAGCGACCAAATTGAGCGACGACTCGGAATGAACCAGTTCACCGAGATGCGTCAACGAACGGTTGATCTGATTTTCCATCAACGCTCGCCCGCGATCCGAGACCGACCGTGCCTGGTCGATCGACTGCACCATTCGCAGCGAACCGAGCCGATACGAGTGACTGGCGAGAACGTTGCCGCTGCGGACGATGAGAACTTCCGTGCTGCCGCCACCAACCTCAATCACCATCGCCTTGCCATTGGCCAAATCCCGATGGGCGAGTAATTGAGGTGTGATCCCCATGTACGTAATGCGGCTGACTTCCGCCTCGTCGACGATCTCGACGTGCAACCCCGTCGCGGTGAAGACCCGGTCGCTGAAAGCCATTCGGTTGCTCGCCTCGCGGACCGCGCTGGTCGCGACCACGCGGACATCCGACGAGGAATCGATTCCATATTCCAGCAACACTCGCTGGTACTGACGCAGCACTGACGCGACTCGTTCAATGCTCTTTCGAGACAGTCGGCGCGTGTCGAATGCTTCTTGGCCGAGTTGGATCGGCTGGATCAATTGATCCAGCGTTTCGACGCCACCCTGATCATTGATTTGCGCGATCGCCATTCGAATCGCTGTCGCGCCGATATCGATGACGGCAACCATCCGAGTCGCGACAGAACGAGATTTCTTGTTGGCGCGAACGATCGGGTGTGACACCGGCGAGTCAGACATTGAAATCGTCGTCGTCCTCGTCCTGATCACGATCCGGGTGCATCGGATCCTCGGGATCAAAGAAGAGGTCTGCGAGGCCGAGCGGAACCGCGTCACCGCCGAGAGTACGGCTCTTCCGCTGAGAGAGTTTTTCGAGATCCAACGCCTCTTCGCCAAGACAGTGTCTCAATGCTTCTTGCCACGCTTGATCTCGGCTCACCGGATGATCTGGGTCTTGCGAAATTCGTTTGATCGCGTAGCGAAGAAGGTTGATGCCGTCTCGAGGAGAGAACTCCAGCTTCAGCTGATGCGAACGCTGCAAGAACTCGACCGTCATCGCCAGCATTTCCGGTTCGGCGAACGGCAGGTGATACTGGAGGATCGCCATCTCGTCGTGCTTGTTTGGAAAGCCGACCGGTAGAGTCGGCTGCAACCGGCTCATGATGTAGTCGGGAATCTCGAACGTCGATTCGTCTTGATTCATCGTGACCGCGGCTCGAAACTCCGAATCGGCCTTAATCGTGATTCCCGCGACGATCGATTCGACGTACCGTCGGTTGTCAAACAACGGAGCCAGAGAAGCCCATGACTTCTCGTTCATCCGATTACCTTCATCCAAGATGCAAACGCCACCGCAAACCATCGCCGTGACCAAGGGCGACGCGTGATACGCGATTTCACCGTTCTGGCTGAGCACCGGCGTCACGAGCAAGTCTTCGGGGCGGGTGTCCGCAGTGCACTGGTAAATAAACAGTGGACGCTGCTGTGCACGCGCCGCGGCGATGCCCAACTGTGTCTTGCCGATACCGGGGGCGCCCACAAGTCTTGGCGTCAGCGGAAGGTCGGCCTCATCGACCGAAATCCAACACGCCAAGAGCTGTTGGAGTATCTCGCTTTGGCCGATCCATTTACCCTCGGCCTCAAACGGCTGGGCGAGCTTCAATCGAACGCCATCGATCTCGACGTGCGTCGGCTGTTGGGCATCGGTTGGGGGAGTCATCGTGGCCGCATTCTCAGTGTGGAAAGGACTCGTCTCATTGTAGCGAGATCACGCGACCACATTAGCGTAGGCCGAAGGAGGCTTTGGCTCGGCACCCGCGCGAACACATTCCTGCTCCTCCTTCACGGCCGTCAAAATGGAATCGATGTAACACTGCGTGGAATGATCCGAAAAATGATCGATCTTCCAACTTTTCAACCCGCGAACAAAACCCCGCCAGCGATCGCGTCGTTTCGACACCAACCCGAGCTTGCGAATGCGTCCGTTGCGGTCGAGGTACACTTCACTTCCGC
Source organism: Planctomycetota bacterium (assembly GCA_039821165.1). Classification (GTDB taxonomy): domain Bacteria; phylum Planctomycetota; class Planctomycetia; order Pirellulales; family Pirellulaceae; genus Stieleria. The sequence continues at coordinate 2,990 of JBCBOT010000396.1, forward strand.
AGTGACGATAGCCTAAAAACGCTGGCGGCACCCGCGTCACAATGTCGTTGTTGTTGACAAAGCGGTAGTGATCGATCTTGGCGTGGTTGATATAGCGTTTGTTTCCGACCCGCGGGCTTCCGTACGTGAACAGCTCGACCGGCTCGCTCGGAATGTGCGACAACAGACAGCGTCCCGCACAAATCGTCGCCATCGCACCGCCGAGTGAGTGCCCGCAGAAGTACAGCGGCTGTTGATTGTCCATCAGCGCGGTTTCGAGCATCGGCCAGAGGTCGTCGACCTCTTTTTTGAATCCACGGTGAACGCGACCGACCGTTTCCGACACCACACTCGCCGCATTGGCGTCCGCTTTGATGTCGTTCCACTCCGTCGGCTCGGTGCCTCGACAACCGATCACACAGTCAAACTCATTGCGGAAGCGGAACGCCTGCGAGCCATCCCGGTCGTAGAACGTGACATCGGGGAATCCAGCCAACGAAGCCGCCATGGTCGCTTCGGCTTCATCGTTGTAGGTGATCATCGCCAACTCGGCGAAGAGCAACGATCGTTGCAGAAAGGTCAGCTCCGCAATGGGACCATTGACGTCCGAATGGATTTCGAGCGGCCTTTCGCCCGGATCCTGAACCCCCCTCTTGTCCGCGTTCTCAAGCACTCTGACTCCCCCGAAAACTCCATGAAAGCGAACTCCAATGCGACCTTCAGGGTACGTTCACAGAGCCTCGCTTGAACACCCCCAGTCGCGTGAGGGAACTGGGTTTCCCGCACGCAAAAAGCGGGTGCCACAACGCCGCCAAGCCGTACAGCGTCGCTCAGCCTTCGACCGTGGGGACCGCGATCTCGCTAACAATCTCGTCTAAAACCCCTTCGGTCGTGACTTTTCGAAGCCGACTCTCCGGACGTAAAATCAGACGGTGGTTCATCACCGGTCCCAGCACCCGTTTGATATCGTCGGGCGTCACAAACCCACGTCCCCGAATCGCCGCCATCGCCTGACCACAGCGAAAGAGCGCGATCGTCGCGCGAGGACTACCACCGAGCGCGAGATCACCGTTGGTACGCGTTTGATCGATGATCTGCAAAAAGTATTGGCGGACGCGCGGGTCCACGTGAACTTTGCGGATTTCCTGCTGTGCCGAAATAAGGTCCTCTGCGGTGGCGACGGCGGACAGACCATCGACCGGATGGCGATGCTGAAGCAACTCCAACATCCGCATCTCTTCCTCCATCGAGGGATAGCCCAAACTGAACCGCATCAAGAAACGGTCGAGCTGTGCTTCCGGCAACGGGAACGTGCCTTCATGATCGACCGGGTTCTGAGTCGCGATCACGAGGAAGGGTGGCTTCAAACTGTGCGTCGTCCCATCGACCGTGACTCGGCCCTCCGCCATCGCCTCGAGCAACGAAGCCTGCGTCCTCGGGGTCGCGCGGTTGATTTCGTCGGCCAACAGAATCTGCGTGAAGACGGGGCCCTGTCGGAACTCGAACTCGGCCGTCTTCTGATTGAAAATCGACGTGCCCGTGACATCGGTTGGCAACAAGTCGGGCGTGCACTGCACGCGTTTGAATTCACAACCGATACTCTTTGCCAATGCTCGGGCGAGCATCGTTTTGGCGACCCCCGGAACATCCTCCAGCAACAGGTGCCCGCCGCTCAACCAAGCCACCAAAGAGAGCACCAACTGCTTCCGCTTTCCCACGATCGCGTGCTCGACATTCGCAACCACACGCTTCGCGAAATCGGAGACCGCCGCAACGTCGGCCGGGGGTGCGTTTGCCGCGGCGGCCGAAGACGGCTGCGAGGGCTCATTGACGAGGGGCGAAGGGTTCGTCATCCAGTTCGGTCCCGGCTTGGTTGCTCATTCGTGCCAAGCTCACCGCCGAGCTGCCGAATTCTAAGAGTCTGGTCGAGTAGATAATCAGTTTAACCCATGCAATACGAAATGTCTTGCGATGACACGCAGGAGCCGTCGGACCACCGGGATACAATGCGACCTGAGCGTCACCGGAGCGTTGACGCGTGAAGCCCGTTACGTGAGACGTCTTTGAAAATCACCGCCATCCCGCAGCTGTACCGCAATCTTCGCCGATGGCGACAGATTCTCACGGTGCTGCGCCGCTACGGATTGGCCGATTGGATGAGCCAGTATCGCGGGCTGCCTTTCAGTCGAATGGTCAAAGACCATCGCGGCACACCGCTGACGGAGTACACGCGGGAACAACGCGTCCGCATGGCGCTGACCGACCTCGGCCCCACGTTCATCAAACTCGGCCAGATTCTTGCTGCCCGCCCCGACCTCGTCGGCCCCGCGCTCAGCGAAGAGCTAAAGCGGCTCCGCGCCAACGTTCGCCCCGAAAGCATCGACAAGGTGCGTGCGACCTTGGAGCGCGAACTCGGGCCGGATTATGAATCGCATTTTCGAATGATCGACCCCGAACCGTTGGCAACCGCGTCGATCGGCCAAGTCCACCGAGCGGTCTTAAAAGACGGCCACCCGGTGGTCCTCAAGGTTCAGCGCAGCGGCATCGAAAACACGGTCAAGCAAGACGTCGAGATCCTGAGCGGCTTGGCCGTCATGGCGGAACGCGTCGACACCCTCGCCGCATGGAACCCCAAGGACGTCGTCCGACAACTCGCTCCGATCATCACCCGCGAGCTGGACTTTAGCCGAGAACGTCAGTCGCTCGAACACTTCGTCGCCTGGATGCAACGCCGCGGCGCCAACGTCGTCGTTCCCAAACCGGTGATCCCACTCTGCACGCGGCGAGTCCTGGTCATGGATGAGCTCAGAGGCCGGTCGCTGGCGAGTTGCTTGCGTGCCAAGTCCAACGCGGCCGCCAAGAATGGAGCCGCGTCTTCGTCGAACCATGCCGCAAACGGTTCCTCCAACGGGCGACCGTCCGAAGACGCCAACCGCCAAGCCCGTGAATCCAACGCGTCCGCAGCACCGTACCGTCTCGAAGAAGAAACTCGATCGCGGTTCAGTCAGACGATCGCCGAAATCTACATGGCGATGATTTTCGAGGAAGGCCTCTATCACGCCGATCCGCACACCGGAAACTTGTTCTGCTTAGAAGACGGCCGATTGGGCATGCTCGACTTCGGCATGACCGGGCGCATCGATGACGCGCTGCGTGAAAACATCGAAGACATGCTGGTTGCGATTTCGGCGGGCGACCAAAACCGGCTGATCCGACTGATTCGCCGCGTCGGTGATGCACCGCCCACACTGGATGAATCCGCGCTCGCGATCGACGTGTCCGACTTTATCGCGACGTACGGCCGGCAATCGATGGACAACTTCGATTTGACGGGTGCGTTGAATGCCCTGACCGAAGTCCTCCACAAGCATTCGATCAAGCTACCGAACCAGTCGGCGCTGCTTCTTAAAATGCTCATCTCGCTCGAGGGCACCCTGAGCGAACTCGGGGCCAGTTTTGATTCACTCAACGTGATTCAATCCTTGGCCAAAAAGACGATGTTGAGGCGTCTCAGTCCCCAACGACAAATCCGACGAGCACAGCGGATTTATCAGGAGGCCGAGAGTTTTCTGGAATCCGCGCCGGACGAGTTGGTTTCCATGATGCAAATGGTGCGTCGCGGAGAGACCCGCGTCACACTCGAACATCAACGGCTCAATCCCTCGATCAACCGTTTAGTGCTCGGCGTCATGGCCAGTGCTTTGTTCCTCGGCTCCTCACTGATGCTCGCCCAGCAGGTCCCGCCGATGTTTCGCGTCTCGCCGTGGCTGCTCGAAATGGAGCCGATCAGCCTGTTCGGACTCCTCGGCGTCATGTTCAGCATGGCCCTCATGCTGTGGCTCCTGCTCGCAATCGGCCGCAGCGGCCACCTGACCCGCAACAACGACGACTGAGGCACGCGTGGCCGAGCGAGTGGAATCGCTACCAGCGGATCAGCCCGACCGAGCGGTAATGGCTTGGTTCTGAAGTCCTCCATTCGGCCATTGCCGCGAACCTGCCCCATGATCTAAACTCTCTACACGCAGGGGCGGAAGCTTTCGCCCAAGCCAAGGAGGATATGCGAATTGGCTAGCAGACTGATTCGAAATCAGTTGCCGGGTAACCGGTTGCGGGTTCGAGTCCCGTGTCCTCCGCTAGGTGCCCATTAGTGTCAGCGACTGCAGGTCGCTGACACTGGGTGCCAGAAACCTCGCCTTTTGCGAGGTTTTTTTGTGCCTTCGATACTCGGTGACGCTGCCGATTGCTGACAGTTGATGACCCGTTCTGACCATCAACGACGCCCGGTTTCCTGACAATACCCTGACACTTTTCAGGCAACGGAACTGGAAGCGATTCAAGGGCCTTTGCCTGGTCCTCGATGCCGATGTGGCAGTACTTCATCGTCATTTGGACGGTACTGTGACGAGCAAGTTTGCTTGCCTCTGGAAGCGTTGCTCCGTTCCTTAAAA
>JBCBOT010000397.1:0-7398 GCA_039821165.1 Planctomycetota bacterium
CGACGCCCATGATTCCAAAAAGCGGAGCCTTCTCCAAGATCGCCCGACCTGGGCTTACCAAGCAATCGAGCTTCGAATCGTCGCGATCCGGCTCCGCCGAAGTCGAAAAACGGATTCGGTTCAGCGGCCAGAGATCAAGCAGCAAGAGGCAAAATGGGAAGGTCAGCGCCGTCGGCTTGGACCAAAGTGCGAACAGAAAAAGGATCAACAGACACAGGTAGCTGGAGAGGGTCTTGCGTTGCAAGTGATTGACGTAGGCCCCCATCCCCGCGATCCAAAAGAAACCGCAGAGTAGATCCCACCTCCCAGTCACCCACGCGACCGGTTCGACGTGAAGCGGATGGACGGCAAAGATCGCGGCGGCGATACCGCTTGCGATCGCCTTTCCAGTCATTTTTCGCATGACGAAAAAGAGCAAGACAGTGCTGCACGAGTGAATGAGAGAGTTCGTCAGGTGCATCCCCCATGACTTCACGCCATAAACCTGGGCATCAAGAAAAAGCGAGAGGTGCGAAATCGGCGTTCGCCACCCGTGTTCCTGGTTTGTGATGCTCCAGCGGACACTCGCCGCATCGAGTCGTCCGCCGAAACGCTCAAGATTCTTGACGACATATTGCTGGTCATCCCAGCTCAAGAACTCGAACGACACCGTCTGCCCATAGACAACGACGTTGCACAGGAGCAACGCGACGAGGATGGAACGAGACAGTCTTTTTTCTGACATGGCGATCTAACGACTCTTACAAATGGACGGGGGGATATCGAGAGCGTTTGATACCCTATGTTCTACAAAATGCTTGCCGCGCACAGTCCAAGTTGTCGAACGGCCAAATCGTCGCCACGCGACGATTTCTCACGCAAGCGGTTCTGAACAGACCGGTTTCGAGCTAACCGGCTTGCAGGTTAACCGATCTCGCCCATCGCCCGAGCATTACTACGCCAATCCACACGTCCGTGTTATCATGCGGACTACCAAGCCAGCATCAATCGATCCCATCAAAAAAGCTTCTGAGAATACATGCGAAAACTGCGATTGGCCGCTCAGTATGCATGTGGGTTCCTCCGTCGGCGAAGACTTCTCAGTTCTCTTTCCGATAGCGAGCTCTCGCTGATCCGAACGGTCCAACGTCGCAAACTGACGTACCTCTCCCAAGAAAAGTTGGCGCGATTGATCACGGTTTGCCAGGATATCGAGAAACGAGAAATCCCGGGCGACTTCATTGAAACCGGATGCGCTTTGGGAGGATCAACAATCGTGATCGCGAAGTCGAAGGCCGACCAACGTCCACTCCGTGTCTACGATGTTTTTGGGCAAATCCCAGCACCTGGTGACCGCGATCCGCCCGATGTCCATGAGCGATTTAACACAATCAGAACGGGCAAGTCGGCGGGAATCTCAGGTGATCAGTACTATGGTTACCGTGACGATCTTTACGAAGCTGTCCAAGACAACCTGCTTTCATTTGAGCTCGATATCAACTCGCAACAGATTTCGCTGATCAAAGGCGTTATCGAGCAAACCCTTGTAGTCGACACTCCTGTTGCGATGGCCCACGTCGACGTTGATTGGTTTGATCCCGTCTCGATCTCTCTGCAGCGGATCTTTCCACGTCTCTCAGTCGGAGGCGAGATCATTCTCGACGACTACCACTACTGGGGAGGATGCCGCGCCGCAGTCGATGAGTACCTGCTCACAGTCCCCGGCGAGTTCACACTGGACACCCTAGGTGATTCCGTTCGCCTTATCCGGACAGCCTAAGGCTTTACGCCTTGCCTCCTATTTCCTAGCCACAACGAAGTATCCGAACGGACAGATTCGAGCCCCGTTGTGAGAAACACTGACGTCGGAAAACTGACGCAGAGTCGCTCTCAAGGCATGCTCTGTAAATCGCCAGAAGTCTTGCGGCTCGTCATGCAACGGAAACGCAAACGGCACTGCGACCACAACGATCCCTCCCGATCGAACAGCTCGATGGAGATTGTCGATCGCTTGCTGGTATTCAAAGACATGCTCGAGCACGTTGAGACAAAGAATAAGATCATACGATGAAACAAGATCCATCGAAGTGACATCAAGAACTTCGTGTCCGTGATCTGCATTCATATCGGTCTGACGAAACTCTTCCGCATCGCCGAACAGATGAATCGCGGAGTAGTGTTCCTTCCCTCGTACCTGCCGGCCACTTCCGATCTCTAGCACGCGTTTCCCCGCTGCCCACGGGCCGAGTTTTCTCAATTCGGCGTGGTAAAACGATCGCGTTCTTGAAACGAGATGCAATGCCTTTTTCCCTACTGTTCTGACGAGCATTTCAAGGTCTCTCGGTTTATTTTCTCAGCTGGTGATGCAGGCTTGTAAGAAGGAAAAAGGAAACATCGGCAAGAGCACTCCAGACGCGACTGCAGACCGTCACGACCAACGCAACCTCATTCGGCAAGACGGCTGATAGCAGAAACAGCATGCTGACATCACGGACCCCCGCCCCGCTGGGGACCAGTGGCGTCGCCATCCCGAGAGCCCCCGCCAGGTTCGTTGCCCCCAGCACAAAGAGCCAGTCCGTCCAACCCGCGATCGGAAAAATAGAACGGCAGAGCAAGAAGTAAGCGGTCCCAGAAATAAATGCCCCAGCGAAATACAAACCGAAGGAGCACAGTAGTGTTCGGTAATTCGTCGCCAACTCCGGGCTCGCAGCTTGGTTGGTTATCAGGCGAAAAACACGACTCACAAGAAAATTGAAGACCGGCGGAAAGAGTACCACACCTCCAAGCGTGACAATCGCGATCACGACGGCAAGGGTCGTTGCATCCATGACGCCCGTGACACGCTCATCGGTCAACAGTACGGCCGAAGTCGCCAATAACGCAACAACCTGCACGGCGGCTTCGTTCAAGGACGCGACCGTCAAACGGCTTTTGGAGATTCCGAGATCGCTCGCGAGAAGAACCTTGCCCGCCAGCCACGCCACGGAACCGGGTATGTACCGCGCCATCCATGCTTTTGCATAAACATTCGAGAGAAGGGAAAACCGTGGAACCTCACGACTCCCGAGGTCGATCAGAATCCTTCGCCATACAATAACGCCCCAATACCGGAAACAAATTGCGATTACCAAGCTAGCTATCAACGGCAGCGGGGCTACACGCAAATCATAGAAACGCCCATAGTCCAAGCCGCTGAGGTAGATCGCGAAGAAGACGATGGTCGCCGCATAGATAAAGTACGGAAAGAAGTGTCGAAGCCGTTTCGCATTATTCATGGAGTTCATCAAATCCATGCTCGACTGTGCGTCGCAGTTCTTCGAGTGTGAAGCCAAGCTTCTCTTTTATCTCATCATTCCGGCCGACAAATGATTCCAACGTCATTTTGAATCGACTTTCGAAATCATCTTCAAGTAGCGATTCGATCGGAAAAGAGTTCTCCTGCTGTTCGAGTTGCTCGAAAAACAGTCGTCCCTTGTCCGCATAATAGAAGGTGAGGGCAGGTGTGTTGCCGCTCGTGGCGACGATCGTTGCGTGGAGCCGAAAGCCAATCGTAAACCGAGCCCGCGCAAACAGGCTCCTCAGCTCACTTGGTGAAACACTGTCTTGCCTTAGCACACGTAGTCGATCGTCCTCGGGCAGGGAACCGACGAGTTCATCGCAAAACCGGACGTCTTCACCCATATGCATCGGGACTAACAATACGTTTCCGAATTTTGATGTAACGGTTCTGATGACGGACCGAAGCGAATCCGCGTAGCGCTCGCTCCTCGGATCCGGACGTTTGCCAAACCAACGCTGCTTGAAGCGGTAAGGAATCAGGCCGCCTGTTTGGTAGTGAAACCAATTACGCGGAGCGATGACGACGAATTCCCGCAGAAATGACTCATCCAGATGGCCGCTCTGTACGGCCGAGTGAGGCGAAGCAACCAAGGGTGCCTTCAACAAGATCGCCGGATCACTTGACGCGACAAGTTGGTCTCGCGGGACGTCCCACTCAACCAACTTCTCATAGGACTCGTGATCTCGCACCGAGAACTTTCTCGTGCGACGAACAACAAAAGCGATGAACCATCGGTTGAAACGACCAGACGTCCGACCGATTCCCTGTCCGATTCCGTAAAGATTGCGATTGAAGAGTCGGAGCCATAGAATCAGCACGCACCAGTACCAAAGGCCAATGCTGTTTGTGTAGTCCTTCAACAGTTCCCCGCCACCCCAATAGACGGCATCAGATCGGGCTGCCTCTCGCGCCATCTTGAGCCACTTGATCGGGTTGAGTGTCGTCACGTCCGACTCCAGGAAATCGACATCGAACCACTTCGAGTCTCGCTTTGCGTGCTCCGAAACGGCAACGATCCTTGCTGATGGATATCGTTTGCGAATAAGAGCAATTACTCCTTCCGCAATGCAGCGATCGCCGCGATTCTTTCCGAGATCACTGTTGACGACGAAAATGTTTGTCACGCTCTGCTCTCAAACGTCTGCTGGGCATTTTCAGACTTGTCCTCCACAACTTGCAGAGAGCCAATCCGCGAGATGTGATCGACGTAATTCGAAGCGACACGCTCCCAGTCGTTGCTTTGTGCAGTCCCGATCGCATCGGCAATTAGTTCGTCGCAATCAGAGTCGAGCGCCGTCAACAACTTCTCAGCCAAGTCTCGCGAGTCCTTCTCACGGCACAACCACCCGTTCTCCCTGTGTCGAATGAGATCCGGTATCCCATTGACAGCGCTCCCGACGACGGGAACGCCTGCTGCCAGCGACTCGACGACGACGGTCGGCATGCCCTCCGTTTCGCCTCGACTGTCAATGATTGATGGGACTGCGACGGCGCGACACGAGTGCAATAGGTCAATGATCTCGCCTCGGTTTTGCTTCCCAGCAAAACACACACAATCGGATAGACCGAGTCGTTCTACCTCGGCCTTTAGACGCGGCTCTTCAGGACCGAATCCCGCGATCACAAGCCCCACGCCCGGTCTCTGTTTTCGAATCTCGACCATGGCTTGAATCAGGTAGGGTACGCCTTTTTTTTCAACTAGCCGTCCAATGAACAAGATAAATCCATGTTCGAAACGATCAGCAAACACGTTTCGCGTCGACGCCTCAGAGACATTGCCTCGCGCAAACTCTTTGCTGTCGACCCCCATCGGTTGGATGACCGCCTGGGACGGAAATCCAAGCAGATCATCCAACGCGTCTCTTACGTGACTTCCGGCGGCAAAGATCAAATCAGCCCGTTTGGCTACGTAGCGGGCAATCCTAGGCCCGATGGAGAGTCGCTGGAGAAAGTAGACGTCCCCTGCGTGTATGTGCAGAACGAGTCGCACGTTTGGTGAACGACGCAGAACCCAGGCAGCCGTTAGTCCCTGCGGAACAAGCCAGTGTGCATTGACGACGTCAACCTTCTTACGACGCACAAGTCGCTTCACCGCAATTGCTTGCCACATCAGGAAAAGTGGCACTTGCAACTTAGCAAGAAGAGAACCTCGCACGTTCTCACGCATGCCGCGTTGATTCGTAATCGCAAGACGCTGTGCCCATCGTGGCCAGAAATAACTGAAGCGATGCACGTTAATTCGATCGTAGCTGTCGTCGTCAGGCCGCTCTGGAGCATCGGGAGCCAGCACATCCACATCCGCATACGACGCGAGGGCGAGCGCCAAATCAAGAATGAAACGAGGAATGCCGTCGCCCTGCTTCACTGGGAACGTGCTCGTCGTCAACAAGAGACGCATTTTCTCAGACCCTACTCACCAACGGCGGTGTAAATGAGGTTTCCAGATACGGGATGCACATCAAAGCACTCGGGACTGAACCAGTGGCAAATAGCTCCGTTTCCGCTGCAAATGCAGCAGTTCTTCCTGGATTCTCCGGCTGCGACCAATTTGGTCGGCAATCAAGGCCAAGACCATGAATGCAATCCCCATGACGGTGCATATTCCACCGAGCGTGATCAAGGACGTCCAAGGAGAGGTACGGGACGTCGCCAACCACCAGCATGTCACGAAGCCGACTTGGATGACGCCAAGTGCTAGGAACATAAATGCGATCGAACCAAAGAATAGAAGCGGTCGCCAATCGCGCAACGCTCGCAAGATGATCGTCAGACTCCTGAAACCATACCGCCAAAGATTGGACGCCACCCGACTCTGACCGAACTCGCGCTCGCCGCGAACGATCAAAGGTACCTCCGTCATCACGATTCGTTTTGCGGCTAGATCGATGAAGGATTCTTGTGTGTAGGTAAAGTTCCCGAACAGGTTGAGCCTCAGCGCAGTATCGCGCGAGTAGGCTCGGAAACCGCACGAGACATCCGTGAAACGTGGGCCTCCCGTGATTGCGCCGACGAGTCGACACATCATGCGATTGCCCCAAAGCTTGATTCGAGGCATCTCGGGAAGGTTCTCCGGATCCGCGAAACGCGTGCATGTCACAAACCCATAGCCGTCTTCAAGCACCGGGCGAATCAGGGTGGGAATGTCCTCGGGCCGAAATTGACCGTCACCGTCCATATTGACGATCACGTCCGCCCCCGCCCGCAGTGCCGCGTCGATGCCGGTCTGAAACGCCGCTCCGACACCCCGGTTGCTGGGATGACAGAGCACCGTTGCTCCTCCGTCACGCGCCAGTTCAACCGTGTCATCCGTCGAACCGTCGTCAACGACGACTACCTCAACCTTCCCAATCGACTCGATACGGTGCGGAATACGATCGATCACCGCCTTAATCGTCGCCTCTTCGTTGAGGGCGGGAATGATCACCACGAGTTTGGCATCCACTTGGTTACCTTCGCCATCCGAATGCGCTGCCGTGATCGGCGCTCCAGGGATCCGCGTTGTCGACTGAGGTGTGTGATTCTCAGGGTCCCGCAACTCGCTCATCGCGCGGACTCCCCAGCCGTCGGGACGTCGATCATTGCATCGGCGAGACTGGTCCGAAACTTCTGACCACGACGATAGAGCTCGATCCGTTTCTGTATTTCGGCGAGGGCATGCGTCTTCGACACGGAAGACGCCGGTAGCGTGGCGGCTTTCGACGCGGATTCCTCCGCGTCCTTGAATTGGCCGACTTCCGCTTGAGCCGCCGCAAGCGTGTCCCAACAAAGCGGCTGTGATCCTTGGGCGTCGACGGCAGACTGGGCCAATCGAACCGCTCGCTGGCCGTCCCGAACGGAGTCATCGGGTGATGTCGCAAGCAGCCATGCGAGTTGCTGGTTCAGGATCCATGGCGGTGCTTCTTGGAAACACGCCATCGCCTCTTCGTAGTGTTGCCGGGCACGCTCGCTGTCACCCTGCTTGATGCGCAGCTTGGCCAGTTGAGCATAAGACCGCCACGACGCCGGATTGAGTTCGATGGCCCGCTTCAGCCACCGCTCCGCTTCCTGAAGTTCACCCTTCTTGCGCAACAAACGGCCCA
>JBCBOT010000398.1:0-7316 GCA_039821165.1 Planctomycetota bacterium
TCGACTGAGTGTCTTTGAATTGCTGTTGCCACCGTTGCGTGAGCGTGATGACGACATCGATTTGCTCACCGATCATTTTCTCGATCACTTCCGCTTGCAACATGGGCGTGCCACGCTCGAGCTTTCCGCCGCCGCTCGTACACAGATGCGCGATTACGCTTGGCCCGGCAACGTTCGGCAATTGAGAAACGTGATCGACAGCGCCGTCGTCATGGCAGACCAAAATGAGATTCAGCCGGATGATCTGGGCTTACGAGATGCCGGAATCAGTCGCCTCGACACACTGCGAATCGATGAATGGGAAAAGCGGCTGATTAAGAAGGCGCTTGCTCGCACAGGCGGAAGCGTTCCCGAGGCCGCGCGGTTGCTTGGGATCAGCCGAGCAACGGCGTATCGGAAACTCTCTGAGTACGAAATCGAACGGTGACCGACGGGCCCATAGATGATGGTTCGCGACCACTCGCGATACTTTCCGCCCCCGGGTCACGAGGCGACGTCAATCCCATGGTTGGGATCGGTAGTGAACTCAGGCGAAGAGGTTTCGATGTCGCAATCACTCTTGCGGAGCTTTATTGCTCGATCGCGGAGGAAGCGGGACTTTACGCGAAGTCCCTGATCGATAGCGCTCGCTTCGAATCCGTGATGGCGGACCCTAACGTGTGGCACTTTGTCTGGGGAATGCGGAAAGTGCTTCAATCCGTCGCAGCCGAATACGCCGTGCCTCACTTCGAGTGGGTTCGTTCGATTCATCGTCCGGGACGCACGGTCTTGGTTTCGCACCCGCTTGATTTCGGTTCCCGGGTGTTTCGCGACTTTGAGCCGTCCACCAAGCTCGTCGACATTCACCTCGCTCCGGTCATGTTGCGGACCAAAGAGGATCCGCCACAGCTAACGCCGAAGGGCATTGGGCCTGGCCGATCGCGATCGACCTTCGATTTGATGTACTGGATCGCAGACAAGCTGATTCTTGATCCAATGCTAGGAAGGCCCCTCAACCGGCTTCGAAAACAGCTAGGACTTGATCCGGTGAAGCGCATCATGCATCAGTGGTGGCTGTCGCCCGACGCCGTTGTTGCGATGTATCCCGATTGGTTCGCGCCTGCGACGAGGAGTTTTCTTCCGCAACTCTGTCATGCGGGGTTCCCGCTCAATGATGCGTCAGATGCCGGCTTTGAAGTTCCTTCGGATCGACCAGTTGTTTTTACGGGCGGAACCGCAAATCAGCACAGTCGCGCTTTTTTCGAACTCGCCGCAAACGCATGCGTGAAACTGGGCGTCGCCGGAATCTTGCTGTCTCAACACGACGCGTGTTTTCCCAAACGGTTGCCGAACTCGGTGCGTGGCATGAACTATGCACCGCTGGGGAGATTGCTGCCGCATTGTCGAGCGATTGTTCACCACGGCGGGATTGGAACGACTTCGCAAGCGATCATGTGCGGCGTCCCACAGTTGGTGCGGCCGATGGCGTTCGACCAATTCGATAACGCGAGGCAGGTCGTAGCGTTGAACGCGGGGCAAAAACTCCCTCGCGACCAAGAGCTGACGCGATCGCTCGGCGAATTGCTTGCTAATGATTCGGTCCAAGAATCGGTCAATGCTCTCGCCCGCCGACCCGACGGGGCTTCAGGCGTGCAGCGGGCGGCGGACCTGATCGAGCGCGTCGCGGGCCACCCAACCGGCACACTCTAACACTCATCGGTTGACTTTGACGACTGTTCGGATCTTGCGACGCGAATCGTGATCCGGTTATTCGAGTGCTGCGTTTGATGCGGTCGATAGACGATAGAGGTATTCGACCCATCGCAACGATTCCGCGGATCAACGCGGAGACCTCTACACAGCGACTCAAAGATGCGTTCGCAAATTCAATCGTTTCTCGGTCCGCTCTCAAAACGAATCGCTCCGCTAGCATTGGCGGCTCTGCCCGCATTGACTGGTTGCAGCATTTGGGATCGGGTCGGGCCGGGACCGAACGACACGACGACGTCGTACTATCGCGAGGCGGAGTTGACGATCGAATATCCGGAGGTCCAGGAGTGCGCGACGCCGGTCAGCAATGCGGCCAAGGCAACCGTTGTCCCCAATGCACTCGCGGACCCGTCGTCGCTACCGAGTCTCGATTTGACGCTCGATGAAGCGATTCGGATGGCTCTAGAAAATAGCCCCGTGATTCGATCGCTGAATGCGAGTGTGGCCGCGGCTCCGCAATCCGCGACGACTCGTTTCACACCAGCTCAAGCTGCCACCGGTATCTCCGGGACGGAGCGCGCTCTCGCTGCATTCGATGCCAATTTCACGCAGTCGCTATTCTGGAACAAAAATGATGCACCACTGAACGTGCCGCCTGGTTTCGGTGCATTTGTTGCAGCGCAGAGCACGACGGCGGCATACTCGAACCAATTGAGCAAGTCGACGGCGACGGGTGCTACGTTCTCGCTGCGTCATGTTGTCAACTACGACCGGCCCGACCAAATCCGGACAATCGCGAGTGATTTCACCGGCTGGGTCGAAGCCGAGTGGCGTCAACCGTTAATGCAGGGCGCGGGGTTAAAGTTCAATCGTATTGTCGGAGTGAGTCCCTTTGGGGGACCGCAAGTCGGACAGTACAACGGGGTCCTTATCGGTCGCATTACGGAGGACATCTCGCTTGCCGATTTTGAACGAGCGTTCGTCGGTTTGGTCGCGGATGTCGAAGAGGCCTATTGGAATCTGTCGGTCTCGTATCGACTACTCGAAGCCAACTTGAAGGGGCGTGAATCGGCGCTGCGTACGTTTCAGTACCAGAACGCACGTGTCGAGATCGGTGCCGGGCGACCGGACGAGGAAGCCCAGGCTCGGTCACAGTACTATCAGTTTGAAGCCAATGTGCAGGAACAACTCGCTGGTCAAATCGGGCTTTACGCACGGGAGCAACAGTTACGTTACCTACTCGGGATGCCCGCGACCGACGGCAGTCTGATTCGTCCAGTGACCGACCCCAGCAGCACGCGTGTCGTGTTCGACTGGGACTCCGCGCTGTCCCAGGCGCTCGAGCGACGTGTCGAAATCCGGCGTCAATCGTTCCAGGTCAAGCAACGTGAACTCGAACTGTACGCGGCACGCTTGAACAAGCGACCGCAACTCGATTTTGTTGGAAGCTATCGATTCCGCGGACTCGGCGACCACTTGATTGGTGATACCGACAAAGATCAGTTCGACAATCTGTATGACTCGCTCAACACGGGCGACTTCCAAGAGTGGCGAGCAGGCTTTGAATTCTCGCTGCCCGTTGGTCTTCGAGCGGCCAGCATCGCGATTGCAAACGCGAAATTAAATCTTCGTCGTGATCAAGCAGTCCTTGCAGAGACGCAACTGCGAATCAGCCATGACTTGACGAATGCCGCGCGGAACCTGGACCTGACTCACAAGTTGGTGGACACGAACTACAACCGCTACCAATCGGACCTACAGCAAGTCGAAGTTCTCGAGCGTCGCTATCGTGACGGCACCGACAACATCAATTTCTTGTTGCAGGCTCAGCGCCAAGTCGTGACGAGTGAAGTCGCGTTTTACCAAGCGTTGGCAAACTACAATCTTGCGATTCGTGATTTGCATCGAGAGAAAGGATCGCTGCTGGCATACAACCAAGTGCAGCTCGCCGAGTCGGCCTGGGACGCGGGCGCGACGCGTGACGCGTATGAGAAAGGGCTTTTCCTGACACCACGCAATAACCCGTCGCGGATCGATGTTCCTTCGCCTATCACGCGTCGGGCGTTCCACCCGTCGGCACCGCAGGATACAAGCGCTTCAACGCTTCCCGGGGGTATTCAGCCGGATGTGTTGGTGGAACCACTTCCGCCGACGTCATTTGAAATGGAGGCTCCGGCAAGCGACGAGGACACGACCATGGACGAGTTGAAGTTGTCCACTGACGAGTGACTTCGCGGGTTTGATCCGAGACGCACAGCGAAATTTGGGCTGCGACGTGAGCCCAAAATCAGAGCCGCGATGCAATGACGTGATCTAAGTCAAAGAGGCCGCGATCTTGGCTTCCATCATTCGTTTGAATTCGTCGCGGTAGTCCTGGTCCTGGGCAGGGAACAGTTCGTTGAAAGTGGAGCCGTCGGTGGCGCCTCGCTGGAAACGACGCTTTTCAAACACCGGCATCTCGATGCCGGTCACGGCCTTGATGCCCGCAGCGACGATTTGGCCTTTGAGCGAATAAAGTTTCTGGTGGTCCCAGTCGGTGAGCGCTACGAAAGGGACAGCCTCTGCGATCTCGATGACGTCGGGAACGGCGTAGGGGCTTAATCCTTTGAAGCCGAATTGCGCGGCTGGCGCACTGGTTCGACTGTGCCCGCGGCTTTGGCCACCGCTATAGATCAGCGAATGCTTGACGGCGTCGACGCCCCAGCCCTCTTGATAGAGCATTCGGTTCCCGAGCACGCTACGAATCGTGAGTTCCGGGTTATCCTCGATCGGATAGTCTTTCAAGTTCTCGTCACCGCCGTCTCCGTCGATGAGATACTTCCATTCCGGGTACCGTCGACGAACTTCGCGGAGCAAGGCGAATCCCATGGTGGCGGATTGCACGTCGAGTGGCTTGTAGTCCTCCATCGACTCGATGGCTTCTTGCCAGCGAATTTGACTCGGTGCGATCTCGATCGGTTCGAGAAGCATTTCGAGGTCGAGCGTCTTCAAGAACTCGCGCGATTGCTCGATATCGCTGGGGTTGCCTTCGACGGCCAACGTGAACGCTTTGATTCGGGATGACGAGTGTCCGCGACGTCGAAGCAGATAATCGGTGAGAACCAAGACAGACCCACTGTCGATGCCGCCACTGAACATGACGCCCACAGGCTCGTCATCTGGAATGGTCACCAGGAATTGATCCAGCACTTCGGCCAATCGTTCGATGTAGCGGGCACCGATCGCATCGATGTCGGCAGGCAATCGATTCCGGTCTGGAGCGAAGAACCGTGTCAGCTTCGGGTTGGGATCAGGACAGCCGACGAGTTGTAGTTCGAGAAGGTAATGTGCGGGTACCATTCTCGTGTAAGACGGATGAAATTGATCGGCTAGTCCTTCTTCTCGTAGCTGATCGAGAATCTGGTCCATTCGTTCAGCGATGATCAACGCGGGGCCCTCGGCGCGTTTGGCGAGAAAGTAGCGCATGGGACGGCCGATCGACCGAGCCATTCGGATCGTCTTGCCCTCTTGCTCGCAGATCGCGAACTGACCACGTATCCCGCGAATCGCCTCGGCGTTGCCTTCGCGAACAAACGCGTGTGCTTCCTCCACGGAAACATTCAACAGCACGTCGCTCGACGGGTCCATCAAGTTCACCACTCGATCGATCAATGCCGCTGGACGGCCGTCAAAATTCGCTGGTTGTTGGGGAGTGGATTCGGACATCGCAAAGGCTCATGTTTTGGATGGAGGCTGTTGGGAGTGACGAGCCCTCATGCGGCGGGGCCGTGGCCAGTCGATGCTTGGATCACTCCTCCTCGACTTACGCGATTCTACCGCTAGGACGAGTCCCCGCGCAAGCCCTCGGCCATTCGTCGATTTCACTTTGCGAGGTCACCTTCGCTTCGCTGAACCGCTGGTGATGTGGAATCGAAAAGCGACCCTCCCAACCGGGAGGGTGAGGTCGAACGTAGGCATTTTTGACCGCGTTATTTCTTTGCCGCGCGACGAGTGCTTCGTTCCAATTACGGTTTCGGTTTGACGCACCGGAGGGCTCGCGCCGGCTCGCGCCGGCTCGCGCCCTGCCGCTAAGGCTGCTGGTTGACGCGCCGGCAGGCTTGCGAGCCTACCGCTCAGGTTGTTAGCGGAACGGCGCGAGCCGTCCGGTGTCACCCTCGTGTTCAACAGGAAGCACTAGGGGGTTGCGTTCGCCGTTGGCATGCCAGGTTGGACGACGTATTGGACCTCGGGCAGCGATTCGGGGCGGCGAAGAATCTCAGCGGTCAAGATGCGGTCCGGCGGAAGCACCAACTCGTTCTTCTCCTTTTTCTTGTTGGGATCGACTCGGCGCAGTTCCCCCAGGACGTCCATGCCTTCGACGATGCGGCCGAAGACGGTCTGTTGACTGGTCACCGCGGGCAGGGGCATGAACAGAATCGCGAACTGAGTGCCCGCCGAGTTGGGTACAAAGTCGGCTGTTCCGGCGATCGGCAATTTCGCCATCACCAGCGATCCTCGAAGCGGCATTCGGATCGTTTCTCGTCCATGCTCGTCGGCAATGTATTGGTCTGGCTTTGATGAGCCGTCGCCGACGGGATCACCTGTCAAGGCGAGCATTTCGTTGACGACTTGGAAGAAGTCCAGTCCGTCGTAGAAACCGCTTTCGACCAGGTTGATAAAGTGTGCGACCGTCGAAGGGGCTTCATCGATGAACAAGTCCGCCACGAATTCTCCCCGGGTGGTGACGAATTTGACTTGAGGCAGCTCGCCTTGATTCTCCAGAAGTTCTTTTTCGGTTGCGAATTGCTTTTCGATCTGTTCGAGCAATCCGATCATTCTTCGATCGATGTCTTCGAGTTCATCTTGTTCGAGCTTTTCGTAAACGCGACGCGCGAAATCAAAGTCACCGACGACCATCCCGGAACGAGCGCCAGACTGTGCGACATAACGCAATCGAACGCCGGCGTTCAAAAGCCGACCCGCACCTTCGTAGGTTCCAAGGTTGTAAATCGAGCGTTGGGTGCGGTACAGCAAACCTGTCACAATGAATCGGGCAGCCACAGGATGTGGCATGAAGCGGAGGACATCGAGTGCGGCATCGTAGGTCTCGTTCATCAGCTTTCGTGACTCGGAGCGGACCTTGAGGTACTCGGTCTTGCTTCGCGTTGACGGATTGCCGTTGGCGTATTCGAGGTACAGTCGTCGCATCTCGACCATGCTCTCTTTGAACGCCAGCGAGGTTTGGTCGAACACCTCTACCGACTTCAATCCCTCGGCGAGCGTTTGTTCGTCTTCGACGGCATTTTTGAAGGATTCGATCGCTTCGGTCGGGTCGGCCGGTTTCGCGTCGGCTGGCAATTCACCGTCGCCGGTCTGGGTCATGGGCGACATGCCGGCCGTCTCTTCACGATTCGTTTCGCTGGCTGTCGGTGGTGCCTGGGCGAAGCAAGCAGTCGCCGGGACGGTAGCCGCCGCCAGCAGGAACGCCGTCGAGTGCAGGCAAAACGCGATTAATGGGCGGAGTTGGCGGTCGAACGGTTTCATCAATGCGTCGCGAACGGTTGAAAGCGGACAAAGAGTTGGACACTAGGCATACGCGGCGAAGACGGATTCGGTTTTTCTGCAATCCACAAACCGGCTCGCATTCG
>JBCBOT010000399.1:0-7315 GCA_039821165.1 Planctomycetota bacterium
ACGCACGTCCACATGGACCTCGCTGGTGCCGCCGACGGGTAAGAATGGGTGGCCTTCGAGAATTCGGAGCAGTTTGGCTTGGCCCTCGAGCGTTAACTCGCCAATTTCATCCAGGAACAGCGTCCCCGTGTGCGCCTGTTGAAACCAACCTTCGTGGTCGTTGTCTGCTCCCGTAAAGGCCCCTTTCTTGTGACCAAAGAGTTGACTCTCGATCAATTCGGAGGGGATCGCCGCACAGTTGACCGTCAACATGGGTCGCGACGCACGAGGGCTACTTCGGTGAACGGCGCGGGCGACGAGTTCTTTCCCGCAGCCGCTTTCGCCACGAACCAAAACACTTCCGTTCGCCTTTGCGACACGGCCGATGCGCTCTTTCAATTTCAGCATCACCGGGCTCTCACCAATCAATTCGGCGGTGTCGGCGTTGCGCTGCTTCAATTGTTTGGCTTCGACCCGCAGGCAGTCATGTTTGATCGCGCGATCCAGCCCGACGGCCAGCAGGCGCGCCGCCGTGATCGAGAATTCGAAATCCGTTTCGTTGAACGACGGCGAATTTCGATAGAGGTGAAGAACCCCCAGCTTCGATTCGTTGGTGTCGAGGGGAACGTAAATCGCGTCCGACCACTTGGACTTTGCGGGCAGATGGCTCTTCTCACCATTGGACCGCTTGTCGTTGACCCAAATGGCTTCTCCACCGTTGATGACGCGACGAATAAGTGACTTGCTCAATTTGACCTTTTCGAACTCATCCGGCGGGTCCACCTTTCGCGGCCGTTGTCGACCATCGCCGCTGTCAAATGAAAGTCCGACCGCATCGGCACCGGTGTGATCACGCAGCACCTTCACGACTGAATCGATCACCTCATCCGGGTTTTCGAGACGCAAAAGCGAGAGACTCAACAGGTACAGATCGAACAGATACCCGGCGTTGCCGACCTCGCGAAGCGGATCATCGGACACCGAATGCGCCCCCATGACCACGTCTTGGACGATCGTTTGGAATGCGTCGTCGTCCTGTGAATCCGATGTCTCGTCGTCGCAGAAACAAAGGTCCGTGCCTCCAATGGAGACCATCGTTTGGTGAACCATCTGAGCCGAATCGATTTTCTGGCCATTGACCAAAGTCCCGTTTCGGCTGCCCGTGTCGCGAATAAACCAGTCTCCTTCATCGCGAAAGACGATCGCGTGGAATCGACTGCAAACGGGGTCTGACAACATGACTTCACACGTCGAGCCTCGACCGATATGCACCGGCCGTTCAGGATCGAGCGGGTATTGTCGGCCTTTCTCGGGGCCTGACTGGATCGCGAAATAAGCGACCATGATTCCTTCACGTCACAAATAGAGTCACTGCAATCCGGCTCGGATCGCTTGAATGTTGACGAGCCCTGCCTTGCTCGACGAACAGTCCACATGCCGAATTTTAGAGCCGTCTCATTTTTAGACTACCCGAGTGAACGCGAAATCCGGCAAGAAATATTGGGCAAAATGCCTGTCTGGAACGCGTAACTCGCTCCACCCGGATCCTTCCGATTCGGGCTTCCCCTCTGGAATGAACGGCCGATGGAGCAGGGGTGCTCACTGCTCACGACGCCAAGGCAGTCGCTGCGACGCCGCACGGTAGTTGGAATGGGATCAGCGGAGCCGAAAAGAAGCGAAGAAGTGTGACGGAATGCAGCACATCAACGAGGCCAGCCCCAGTCGAGCGTCAACCGCATTGCCTACCTATCCAGGGCCGACATGGGACGCAAATTACTACGCTTGTACCCAGACAACACCCGAGCGCGTGGATAGCGATCGAAAAGGTTCTTGTAGAGCGGTTCCGAACAAATCAGCGGAACCCACCTCGCCTTCGATCGGGGCAACGCCTCAATGCACTGTTTACACATTCGGACCGGCAACCCGATCGCATGATCACCCGCCTCCGCCCCCGACACGTTGTTCGTAGCGACAATGACGGCGCGCAACCAGCGGGGCATGAACAAGGCAAGTACGACGGGAGGAAGCGAATCGAGCCACGCTCCGTCGCGTTCGATGTACTGAACGTTTACATCAAAGATATCATGCGTTTCTTGCCCGAAAGAACAACACTCATCGGACAACGGCAACTCGCGCTTCTGATCGAGCAATTGAATATGGACAATCGGATCTGAATCAGCCACCGTGGCCTCCATCGTGCCAGTCGTTTTCACATTTCGCGAAGTCATTCTAACAGCCACGCTCGACAAAGATGGCCGGGTCGTTCGATTGCCCCGTCGTCCTATCAATCCTGATCCCAAGGGCTCGTCTCAGGAAATGGCAAGTCCAAACGTTTCGTCGCCATCGAAAAATAGGGTTGATACTGTTCGTAGACGCCAGACTCGAACATGTGTTGCAAAGCTTGCCGAACGCGGTCATCTGCATCTGAAGGCAAGCGTTTCAAAGTCGACCGCACAACGCCATCATCCGAGTCCGACAAAGCGGCTACCAAGAGTTCGCGAGAACTCTCATCCTCGAAAGTGCCCATCCACATCACGAATTGCATTCGCTCTCCAGGCGTCGGAATCACTGAAAGACTTTCCGCGAACGTCTCCTTCGAAAACTGCAAGTCGACCGGCAACTGAAACGAGGCGGACGCTTCGATGGCTTTGACGTCCGAATCTGACAACGGCGTTTGAGTTGAAATCGCCTTCAACACTCTGTCGGCATGCCGATTTGCTGAATCAACGCGGAGACAATGTTTCAAGACGGCCACCGCCTGCTTAAGCAAGCCCAGATCCCGCGCCGCGTTCGATGCGGAATAGATCGCCGTCGACAGCCCATACCACGCCATCGAATACTCTGGCTCGATTGAGACCAAGCGATGCAGACATTCGATCGAAGCTGGGAACTGACCATGCTTCAAGAGCAAAAGCCCAGAGCGTTCGAGCCATGCCCGCGGATCGTAGTCGCCAAAGTTCGCCGGTCCCGAGCCCTGATTCGACACATCACTCTCCATGCCCATAACACCCCATCAACCGACGCAACGAAGAAACTGTCGCCAAAACAAGTGTAACTGGTATGGAAGGGAATCAAGACGATAAGAGGGCGGAGAGGTGAGACTCAATCCAAGAACCTTCGTGGTCTCCGTGTTCTACGTGGTTTACCCTTGCGATCGACCATGCCGTACCAAGAGCTTGCTTATCACTCAGCAGCGTTCCGGTCTGTCACCGTTCTGACATCATCTTGGGAGCGTCTGAAATGCACAACCGGAACCGTCTTTCAAACCCGAACGACTAAACTCAAACCACGGAGAAAACCGTTACGATCCAGAAGAGCACGCACAGGAAAATGCCTGCCACCGGAGACGCGATCAATCCAATCAATGCGGCGATAAGAAATCGGAGGCGCAAGAGAGCGATACCGGTCGCGGCGGACCAACCCGCGATGCACAACATCGCCAGACCAATCACGTCCGTGTTTCCAAATCGGTTGGAAACCAACAGCATCGCGGCGATGCCCGAAAAACAGCCGTTGAGGATCAGCAGAGCGGCCACAAAAGCGCGCCACCGACCAATCGCTTGCCTTGGGCGTTGAGGCTCCGAAGCGTCGACGAACAGTTTCGACTCAGGCAGTGGTTCGGTGAAGGGATTCAATGCGCGCTTCTTTGTGACTTCACGTAGGGAACCGTGAAGTACGCCCCGCTACAACAGTCGCGTCACGGAAAACAGTGCGTAACAATGAACCGAATCATCGCGGCCTCCACGGCACCGAACGGCGGCTTGCGACACTTACTCGCCAAAAGACTTCGCGAGCTGGTTGTAAGCGTCGGTGATGTCAAACCAGTACTCGGTGTTGTCAGTGCATTCGAGCAGGTCCAAATGCAAGCCCGCGTCATGAGTCAACGATTGCTGCTTGAGCTGCTTGCCAAGATGCTCAATCACCTCGTGTTCGTCTGACGTGCGCGTCACAATAAATGGTCGCTCTTGTGACCCATCTCCCGACGAGAGAATCCCCTCCACACACGCGTCGCCAATCATCATCTCCACTTGCGCCGCGTGGCTGTCGCCCAGCTTGTGATGCAGAAAACCGAGAAACCGATGCGCACGCGGGCTCAGCATCAAATTCGGCATTCCGTTTTGGATCGTTTTCCTCGCTTGCTCAACCTTCTCTTGTGTGTAGAGCTCCGAAGCCGTATTGATCTCGTCGGAATATGGTTCGTACACATCCGATCCGATGATTTCTCGTCGAATCGCAAGATACGAGTCGCGACTCGGCGACTGAATAAACTCGATCAGTTGTTCACGCATCGATTCTTCACCCCGTCAGCATTTTGTCATGCGAGAAGGGAAATACAGCGCCCAAATCGCATTGGTTGATTCTCTTTCGCCACCATCGCAGGCACGGTGTTCAACGAGTAGGCGACGCACTCGACTTCAGATGCTCGCGAACGCTCGTCAGCACTTCACCAAGCCAATTCAGTCCGCGCCATGTCTGGCGAGAGTAGCAGCCCGGATGCCCTTCCGCTAATCCGATGCCCCAAATCGAATCGTCCGGCGAAGCCTCCACAAGCGTTGTTCCCTCCGTCGCACACAACAGCTCGAGCAAATAGTCGTTCTAATCGAACTTCGCCATGTTGCCTCGCCAGACGACGTCCCAACAGTAGGGCTTGCCACTCTCAGTGTCTTCGTCGTCTTCCCAAATCTCTTTGACAAACCCAGAGACCTGCCGCCCCAACGCTTTCTGCGTCCGAGGGAGATCGGTGCCCATGATCATTTCCAGCGTCTCGAGATCACCGAAAAGCTTGGCTTTTTCCGCCATCATGTACTGCTCGGCACAGTTGTACTCGATGGCATCAATCGTGAAATAGCTCGGCTCCCATTGCGAAAACGGACCATCCCAGAAAAACGTAAACTCTTCTCCGTCGCTCAATTTTCACCCCACATTGCTGGTACGGCAAAATGATTCATGCTCGAGTTTCGGCTAATTGCCCGTCGATGATTCGCGTTTGAAAAAGATCTCCTCAGGATCGACGGCCTCCAAGATCGCATTCCCCTGATCCTGCGTGATGGCCGTGGAATAGTCCGACGTCCTCACGGAGATTCCACTCCCTAATACTTCCAGCTCAAACGCCCGTTCCTTGCCATAGATCTTTACCACTGAGGTGGGCGCCGGGAAAATCAAGTTGGTTGCGTCATCGTCCTGAAGCGGACACTTCTCGACAATCGAAATCAGATCGAAAGCATCCTTCACGGGCATCGGTCGCCAATCCGTCCATCCACTGCTCCCGTACAGAATAGTCTCCGCACGTTGAATCGAATTTGCATTCGAAATTCCAGAGTCCCAAAACCGTGGCTCAGGCGGACGAGTAAAAATAACGACGACGGCGAGTAGAATCGCGACAAAGGTCGTTAAAACGAGCAAGCGAAAGATCGTGAACTTGGCTTTCATTTCATTGTTTCTAGACAAGACCGAAGTCTGCTTTGCTTCTGTTGGAATCGCGTCGTGGTGCGGGAACGAAGTCACACTGCACGAAGCAATCGCAACCCGCAGCGTAAGTGTTGAAGTTGCGTTTGCTGGATTTTCGAAACCCGAGACGTGAGTGATGGAATGACTTGCTTCTTTTGACGAGATCGCTTCGCTTACGCGTCGGGTCCATTGAAACCCATGAGAACGAAGAAAACGCGGGCGCCCCTTGCAACCCATGCTCGAAGGTGCCCGAGAAACTTCCGCGCATTCAAATACGAACGAAATACCGCCTTCGCGACGATCACATCACATTGTAAGACAGGTACATCCGGCCGTCTTTAAAGTAGACCCGCAATTGCGCTCCGTTCGAAGCCATTTCCGTTGCGTAGGTTTCCTCGGGATCGGAAACCCCCAACTTCTGCTGTTCATACTCCATCATTTCCTGATCGTATTCGACTAACTGCCACGGATGCTGGGCCACCCAACTCTCAAACTCGGTTGCTGTCATCTCGTAAATGGCAAACAGGTGCCCAAATGACGGCTCATAGCGAACGCATCCCGAAGTAGGCACGAGCGTGTTGTGACGCTGGTGCTCCTGAATAAACATCCGACGATGGAAAATGGAATTTGATCCAAACGCAAGACTAGCCCCGAGCAAAAGCGTCCCTGCAAAGCCCCAGCCAAATGAGAAACGCTTGAAAAGACGAAGAACCACGAGAAGCACGGCAGCAGCAACGAAACTCCACGCCGTAAGCCAAACGAAGACGTTGATGTACGTTTCGCCAAGTCCCTGATACATCTTCTATCGACCAAAATAACGGGCTGCCTACCGACGCCGGGTTGGCGAGCGTGCACCAGCGGGAATCCAACAAGCGTTGACCAAAATGGAACGAAACCGACGCCACCGAACATGACGGCGTTGCTCAACGGTTCACGTGACCAGCAGCAACAACGGGACAGTCAAGTTGTACAGGGCCAGAATCCGCACTCGCAAGAATGCGCTCCGTCCGAATCCACCATCGCTGCAAAAAAACGAGATCAGGATTGCGCTCATCGAGTAAATCCATACCGGGACGAGGGCTGCGAATATCCACAAATCCGGTAGTTCCTCAGACCTTGTTGCAAAGAACATTCCCGGCAAGTGCCATGCCGCAAACAACCACGCGGGAAAGGGTGTGAAGCAAACGGGATAGGCCAATCGGATTGCAAGAGGAGCCCGAAAATCGGTTCCAGGACGCCCAACGCTCCACAGATCCCGGAGGAATGACAACTCCAAAAAACAGGTCGCGGTCCAACCCGCAAAAAAGATCGGAATCCGCAGCTCCGTTTGCATCGACAGCTGAATCGCAACAGCAAACAGAGCCGCAAGTGCGAGTAGATCTCGAATACCAAGCTGTAACGGACGTGCGGGCATGTGTCTCAGCGAAAGCTGCGTCTCCACGACCAAGCCAGCGTTCTCGCAAGGCAACTAAGCTTGGTTACGCGCAATCGCAAGCATCTCCTTGCGTGGGCTCGATGTCATGTCGAAAAACGCAAAACGAAACAGCCGTTGCGGATCTCAAAAACGTCTCGCATCTTGTCGACCCGGATTCGCTCCTTGGATTTCCCCGATAGCGTGGACGCCCTTTCCGCAAATAGCAACGATGATTCGGCGGAGGTCCGTTCAACAATAGCAGGAAAGGCTGCCGTCAATCTGCACGGACCAAAGTGTGAATGTCATCTTCGCCACCGTATTGCAGCATGACTTTGTCGCCCTCGAGATAGTGCGCATCTGCATAAATCGCCATTCCTTCCTTATATGAAAGAGAGATCCCTAGTGCCGCGGGAACGAATCAGTGTGGCTTGAAGGTCAGTGCCTTCGCACTTTGAAAACTCTCATTCGCAAGCC
>JBCBOT010000400.1:0-7292 GCA_039821165.1 Planctomycetota bacterium
TTGGCGCACGACGTGGTTCGCGGAGCACAGGCAAATGCAGCGATCGCGGCTGCCTTGCTCACACCCACACGATCCGGCGGCATGCGAAGCAAGAAAAGCGCCGGCAGTCCAAGAATCAGATACACCGGCGTGAGCGGGTGAAAGCGGAGAATCGCCGGAACGAGCAAGCCCCCAAGGACGGCGTAGCGAGCCTTGCCGTCCATCCACCGCGCGGCACAGAAGAGCACGGCGGGAACCAAAAAGAACAACGCAAAATCCTTGTCGAGCAGCAGGTTGTTCGAGACACGGAATGAATAGTTGAAAACGCAAAAGTTGCGGTAGTACAGCAGCACCGGCCCCAGCAACGCAAACATCACCAGCGAAACCGACGCGCGACGTCGCGAAAAGTAACGCGTCACATGCAACAACGAAAACAGGGTCGAGAACGCGACGGGGATCGTTGCGTAGCGATACAGGACCTGATCGACCGCGACTCCGCTGGCCTTGGCAAGCACGCACGGCAAGACATGCCAAAGCTGTGCCCGCCAGCGTGGCATCGGCTGGTCGACTCCGAACGCTTCCATGCCGATCGCACTTGCCCGCATCGAATCCGATGCCAACATGTCTTGCTGCTGAAGAATGAATTGTCCGATGTCGTTCGAAATCGGGGTGCGGTACACGGCGACGCAAAAGAGCATCAAGGTCGCGATCGCAAGTTCATGGGCAAGCGGCGTCCGAGCGTCGACCGACGCGCCAATCGAACGCTGCCGAACCACCATCGACGCCAAAAACAGGATCCCCCACACGAACAGATAGTGGGTCAACGAAACATCGAACCAGCTGGCAATCGATGCGAGAATGCCATGAGCCGCGACGCCAACCACCATGCCGACGACATATCGGGTCAGCACCGTCGCATGGTTGCCAACGACCGTCGGCGCCAGCCACCAACCGGGCAACAAGAACGCGAGCCAAGCGAACTGCACGCGCACATCGGCGAGGTTGCCACCACCGAACGCCAACGTGACGAGCAACAGCAAACCCTGCCACCGGAGCAAAGGCACGAGGTCTCGATCCAAACGCATCAACGAACAAGCTTCCCGACAACGAAAAACATGGCCGTCCTCAACTCACCGACGGTCGGTTCGTAGGGGTTTGCCGCACTCACCAGAGTGAATCTCCCGAGGATCGGTTCAAGCAGATTGGCTCGGCTCGAATCGTACCATAACGCTCCCATCTTCTTCATCCGTGACGCTGCTAGCGATCGGCAAAAACTGATGAAGCACCTGGAGATGTGTTTGACTGTGCATCGACAACGGCCCGGTGCGAAATCGGCTCGAGTTACCCCGCGTGGCCGCTAGCCCCATCGGCAACATCAATTGGTCCGCCAAGTACTCGCCGACGGGAACCCGACGTGCGAGGTGTGCACGGGCCTGTTTCAGCACGGCTCGCGCGAGGTGCTCTCCGCGAACTCCCACCTTGCCATGAGCGATGAACAATTCGCTCGAGCGTTTGCACGCCAGCTCGATCATCACGGCATTGCCGGGACCGCGCGGATCTTGCTCCTCGCGGACTTCGAAACAGTCCTCCGACCAACCGGACCGGCGACGAATGACGTTGCACTCACGCTCAGCGATTTCACGAGACAGCGCGCTCACGATGGCGGTCACGCGCGGCGTCACTTCGGGATCGAACTCACGTAACTCCAGTCCGCGCCAGGCGCCCGTTGGACGGACCGTCAATTTCACCTCGCCTCCTCCGGCCGGATAGAAACCGTGCCGGACCAGTTCGGCGTCGACATCCGCTCCCATCCTTGCCAATTGTGGCAGGAAGACTCGCGTGAAGAAGTCGAAGGGTGGCGCCCAAGGGTTGTGTGTCCCTCCGGTCAAAACGACCGTCGAAGGAGTCTCGGCAATCATCAACGCCGGCAGAATCGTTTGGGCCACCAACGACGTGCTCCCCGCCGTTCCGACCTGGAATCGAAAATCGCCCGCCTTCACGACACCAGGCTCAAACGTGATACGACTCGAGTTGAGCTCCGCTCCCTCGACACGCGCCGACGAGATCTCCGCGACCGCCGCGATCGCGGTCAGGTGTTGCCGCATCAACCCCGGCTTCTTTCGACCAGCGCGTATGTTGGTGAGCGTCACCGGTTGCCCGGTGACGGTCGAAAGCGAGAGCGAAGAGCGAATGATTTGCCCTCCGCCCTCGCCTTGAGATCCATCAATTTCAATCATCGGCCTTGCTGGCGTCCTTGATCACGAAGCGAGCCTTCAAACGAGCAACTTCGCTCGCAAGCCCCGCCGACTTCACACTGTGCAGGACCTCATTGAAGTCCTTGTAGGCGTCCGGCGCTTCGTCCTTTGGATAGAAGCGACAGTTGCTCAGGATATCGTGATCCTCCAACTCGGAGTCGATCGTCGATTGATCCAACGTCCGCTTGGCCTGCTTTCGACCGAGCACCCGTCCGGCACCATGGTTCACACTGAAGCACGACTGCTCGGCTCCGGGGTCCGCGACCATGACCGACGATCCATCTCGCGGATTCCCCGGCAGCAGAATCGGGTGCCCCGTTTCCGCAAAGGGAGTTTCCGCGAGCGCGTGGTGCCCCGCAGGAAACGCACGTGTCGCTCCCTTTCGATGCACCCAAGCCGGCTTGTTATCGACGATCTCCTTTCGAGCAATGTTGTGACTGATGAAGTACACCAGCTCACCTCTCGTGCCCGGAATCACCTCCTGAAACGCCTCCAGTACGAGGGCGTTGATCAGCAAATGGTTCACGGTTGCGAAATTCGCCCCCAACGCCATATCGTCCAAGTAGTCGTTCGCCTCACTGGTTCCCAGCGGCGCGTAAACCAATTGACGATCCTGCGCGGGCAGCGGAATGTTCCATTGCTCAAACTTAGTTTGCAGCGCCTTGAACTGACCGGTCGCCAGGTTATGGCCGAAGCCACGCGACCCACAGTGCGACAAGAACGCGACCTTTCCGTCTCGCAAACCAAACGTTTCGGCGACGCTTCGCGCTCGGTCGTTGTCGTCGATCTCAACCACTTCGCACTCGCCGAAATGATTGCCGCCGCCGTAGGAACCGAGCTGCGCCATTTTGTCGTTGAAGTTCGTCATGCTGCGTTGAGTCAACAACCAATCCAAACGACCCGCGAGCGCATCGCGCGAATCGTCGTGACCGACGTGGAACGAATCCTCACATCGATCCGCCCAAGACTTCGGGATGCCGAGCTGTTCGCAAACCGCCTCGCTCGCTCCCTCGGTGACCAGTTGCATGCCGAGCGTTCGATTCACATGTCGTGACTTGCGAACGCTTCGCTGTCCCTTGCCGGCGCCGGTCGGCGTCCGTTGGCAGATCGCCGCGATCAGGGCGCGTCGCGTCCGTCGGTCCTCGACCGCATCCGCAGGCAAGTCCAATTGCAACAAGCTCATCGAGCACTTGATGTCGACACCGACCGGTCCTGGATAAACGTGTGTCGGAGAGACCATCACGCACCCGACCGGCGCCCCGTAGCCACAGTGGGCGTCGGGGTTGAGGACCAATTCGGTGACCCCCGGGGCGGTCCGTGAATTGACCGCCTGACGGAGACACAGGTCATCGAAGGTATTTCGGATCGCCTCCGTCCCGATCACCTTGATCGGTGCGGTCGTGTGGGTCGGCAAGATCGCCGTGGCGTCGCCCGTCGGGATCATCGTCGTCGGTCGGCTCATCGTCGTCGTCATGGTCGCATTCCTTTTCGAGTTTGAAGCGAATCAGTCTTCGAAGAATGGCAAGGCGAGCCGCGTGCCAAACACGCCAAGAAATCACAAGCCGTTTCCCGGCAACACCTTACGCGCATCACCGGAAAAGCGCCAGCAGGACCAAACTATCTCAGAAGATAGTGGTGTATAATATTTTATATGAATAAACGGCGAGTCGTCATCGGCCTCCTCGGAACCAAGCTCGATCAGGGGCCGCGAAAAGATCGCTGGTCGAATTGGCGACCATCCATTGCGATCTGCCAACAGCCGGATCTGATCGTCGATCGGATGGAGTTGATCCACGACCCGAAACATGCCGGGCTCGCACGGCAGGTTGCCGCCGACGCGCGAGCGGTTTCCCCCGAGTCGCACGTCCATCTTCATGAACTGCCGCTGGCCGATCCCTGGGACTTCGAAAGCGTCTACGCCGCGCTTCACGGTTTCAGCCTCGACTATGAATTTGACACCGACGAAGAAGACTATCTGGTTCACATCACCACCGGCTCCCACGTCGCGCAGATCTGCCTGTTCCTGCTGACGGAGTCTCGGCACCTGCCGGCTGCGCTCCTGCAAACATCACCGACGCGCGGTCGCAAGAACGACCCGGCGGGTGAGTACCGAATCATCGACCTCGATCTTTCGCGATACGACCAATTGGCGGCGCGTTTTCGGCAAGAGCAACGGGACAGCCAGTCATTCCTGAAAGCGGGGATCGCGACCAAAGACCCGGACTTCAACGCACTGATCGAACGGATCGAGCAAGTCACGCTCGCAACGGATTCCCCGATCCTACTTTGCGGTCCGACCGGCGCCGGCAAGACCCGACTCGCCAAACGCATCTTCGAACTCAAGAAGCACCGTCGCCAGGTGCCGGGACAACTCGTTGAAGTCAACTGCGCTACGATCCGTGGCGACCAAGCGATGTCGACACTGTTTGGCCATAAGAAGGGAGCCTTCACCGGTGCGACGGCGGACCGTGCGGGTTTGCTCAAAGCCGCCGACGGAGGCGTCTTGTTCCTCGACGAAATCGGCGAACTCGGACTCGACGAACAAGCGATGCTGCTCCGCGCAATCGAAGACAAAGTCTTTCAACCCGTCGGCTCCGACAAATCGGCCGGCAGCGATTTCCAACTCATCGCGGGCACCAATCGCGACCTCGTCGATGAAGTCGACGCCGGACGCTTTCGCGAAGACCTGCTCGCGCGAATCAACCTGTGGACGTTCCGCCTTCCGGGGCTTCGAGAAAGATCCGCCGACATTGACCCCAACCTCGATTTTGAACTCGCGCGATTCGCCCAATCGAGCGGAAGAAACGTTCGAATGAACAAAGAAGCCCGAGAGCGTTTCTTGAACTTCGCGATCGATCGCCAAACACCGTGGAGCGGCAATTTCCGTGATCTGAGCGCCGCGGTGACTCGCATGGCGACGCTGGCACCGGGAGGTCGCATCGCGGTGGAACAAGTCGACGAAGAAATCGCGCGGCTGCGGCAAGGTTGGGGAGCGAACCACGAGTCCTCCGGCGACCACCTGCTGACTCAAGTCCTCAGTCCACAACAGATCGAAAAGATCGATCGTTTCGACCGCGTCCAACTCGCCGAGGTCATCGCGGTTTGCCGCACTTCGAAATCACTTTCGGCCGCGGGTCGCACGCTTTATCAAGCATCGCGATTGGCGAAACAACGCCCCAACGATGCCGATCGACTTCGCAAATACCTGCTCAAATTCGGACTGAGCTGGGAGTCCGTGCAGGGCTGATCACAGAAACGACGCGATCTCGTCAAGCGACTTCTTCTTGAGCGCATGCTTCGGAACCATCGCGTCTTCGGCGGGATATCCGGCGATCAAAATCAAATACGGCTTTTCGTCCGACGGTCGGCCACACAACTCGTTCAAAAAACTCATCGGGTTAGGGGTGTGAACCAAAGTCGCCAGTCCGGCGTGCTGGCAAGCTGAGATCAGCATCCCCGTTGCTATCCCCACGCTCTCATGGATGTAGTAGTTCTTGCGGTCCTCGCCGGTGGTCGCACCACCACGCCGCTGGGCAAAGATGCAAATCAGCCACGGAGCGACCTCCATGTAAGGCTTGTTCGCGTCGGTCCCAATCGGAGCCAACGCATCGAGCCACTCTTTCGGCGCTCGACGTTCGTAAAACGATTGCTCTTCCGCTTCCGCAGCGACACGAATCTTCCGCTTCGACTCGGCCGACTCGACGCAGGCGAAAAACCACGGTTGATGATTCGCGCCCGACGGAGCCGTTCCGGCGGCCGCCACGCAAGCCTCGATGATCGAACGATCGACGGGTCGATCCGAAAACGCGCGCACCGACCGTCGTTTCGACATCTCAGCGTGAAACTCGACCGCGCGGGCACGCATCTGCTCGACAGGAATCTCTCGCCACGTGGGCAAGGGGACGTGCGTTTCGTCAGAAGTCTTCATGTCACGGCGATGGATGAGTGTCGGATCGTAGCGGCGGATGCACAGAATAAACCGTCTCCCGCGAATGCAATCGTGTCGATCTCGCCGTTCCTGTCAACTCTCTGTTTCACGTCACGGTTCCACGTCCCAGACCGCCGCTTTCCGGTTGTGACTTGAACGTCTGAGTGCCTAGTATCCCCGCTGAGATATCGCAACTTGAGCGTATCTCCCTGTTTCTTCGGAAATCACAGCACCGAACATTTGATAGGCACGGAAGTCTTGAGAATGGCTGGCCGCAAGTCCGCCGGCCAGACCTTTGTCGACACCGGTCGAACGGAACTCGATCGATGTGGCGAGGATTCTGCGCGCCGGCGAATCGTCGCGAGACGGACCTGGCTCGTTGCTGTGTTGGCATTCGCCTGCTGCCAAATCGCAATCTCGGCCACGCACGCGCAGGCGCCAGCCACGAACGCGCAGGGCCAGGCCACGCAGGCGCCGGCCACGCACGCCGGAATGCCGGTGGTGAACGCCGCTGCGGAGTCTGTCGCGGTCGGTCCCTCGATCCGCGCGAGCGGTGACACCGTGCACCGCTGGCAAATCCAAGACGCCCAAGCCTCGCTGCTGATCGGTGATTGCTTGTTGCTTCGTGGCGATCAAGAGATTCGGGCCGACAAAATCCTCATCGTTTCGGATGGTCCGCGAGGCAAGGTCCGCAATCGCGTCGTGCTCGAAGGCCGACAGACGAAAGACGGCAAGGAACAACGACCGCGTTCGGCCGTTTGGATGACCGAAAAAGAGCCGGCCGTGCAAGCGCCGCTCTATAAGACGGAACCCGACGTGCGTCCCTTCTTGATGGAGTACCTGCCGAGCAGTTCCATCGCATCGGTCGGTTCCGCACCGTCAGACCTCGCCGCGCCCGCGTTGCTCCAAACCCAATATGCCGAGCCGACGGGCAATGCCCCCACGCCAACACTGGCGGCACCGCTGGAGCTTTCGACGGCCGACGGTTTCACGCCGGCCCAGTTGCCGCCCACCACCGGCTTGCCACTCGCGCCGCAGTCCTCGCCACCGATCATCACCGAAGACGGCGCCACCACCGGCGGCTTTCAGTTCTATTTCGGCGGCGGCTCCAAAAGCGTCACCTTCGAACG
>JBCBOT010000401.1:0-7148 GCA_039821165.1 Planctomycetota bacterium
TCGAAGGCTGGAAGATCAATCACAAGAAGGTCGAGCGGCTCTGGCGCGAAGAGGGATTGCAGCTTCCGCAGCGCCACAAGAAGCGCAAGCGGCTCTATCACAAGGACAGTTCGATCATCCGAATGAGGCCCACGCATCCGAACCACGTCTGGGCCATCGACTGCGTGCACGACAGACTCAGCAACGGGCGGGCCTACAAGATGCTGACCGTTCTGGATGAGTTCACGCGGCAGGCGTTGGCGGTGACGGTACGCACCAGGATGGGAGCCAACGACGTCCTCGAGGTGCTCTATCCACTCCTGCTGAAGCACGGCTCCCCAGAGTATATCCGATCAGACAACGGGCCTGAGTTCGCTGCCGAAGCGATGCAAGCATGGCTTCGAAGAGTTGGTATCAAGCCAATCCGTATCTATCCCGGATCGCCCTGGGAGAACGGATACAATGAGCGGTTTAATGGCACGCTGCGCCAAGAAGTTCTCAATGCGGAGTGGTTCACCACGACCGAGCAGGCGCAAATCATCATCAATCACTGGCTTAGACAGTACAACCACACCCGCCCGCATCAGGCACTCAACATGCGGCCACCAGTCCCAGAAACTGTCTTAGAGAAGATGCCGATTAGTGGCCCAGAGATAGGGGGCTAGACAATGCTCAGGTGTTCGAAAGACTCTTCGTAGCCGTTTTCCCGAATGACGCCGATGATATGGAGGTTCTCATCAATCGCGATCTCAGCGCCGGGGAACAATAGCTGCAAGTAGGGACGAACCCATTTCAGGACCGGCGAGAGATAGCGTTCCTTCGCTTCGGTCTCGGCAGACCGCAATGTCGATAACAGTAGGGTAAGCACGGTAACCTCGCGCTCGTAGCGCTGACGCTGATCGTCGGCCAACTCGACCTCGCGTTCTTTCTGCTGAATGGCCTCGTCGAGACCAGCTCCCTCAAGAGCTTCAATGTGCGACTGTAGCCCGACAACCTTCTCTTTCAGATTAGAACGCTTGTCACGACGCTCCTGTAGCGCCGTTTCCAACCGTGAAATCCGCGCTTCCAGTCGCGGCAGCGTCTCGCCTTCACGCTGTCCTTCAAGCTCCGAGACAGCCTTTTCCTGATCCGCTAGCGCCTGTTGAGCGGTCGTCACACCGGTCTCAAGATCATCATCTGAAACCTGCTCTTCGGCTTCAGCCAGTCCCTTTTTCAGCTTATCGAGGCGTTCTTTCCCATCGTCATATCGTGTTTTCACACTTCCCAACTCGGTCTGGACACGGCCCATCTCTTCATCCGGCCCGCCAAGGGCCGCTCGGGCGGTGGCCTGGGTGTCCCTGGCTTCCTGCGCACTTTCCTGAGCAGTGGCGAGGGCCTGATCTGCTTCTTTCTCCGATGGCAAGCTCTCGATCCCAAGATCGCTCAGCTCCCGTTCGAGAATGGTCCTCAGGCCCGCAATGTGATCGGCAAGCGGCTCCGCACCGGCCTTGTAGTCATCCGTCTCAGGCGCGTGCAATTCGGCTTTCTGCCGCGCAAGTTCCGCATCTCGCAAGAGCTTCTCGCGCTTCGCAAGCTGTTCCTCAGCCGCATCAACTGATTTGACGCCGCATTCTTCCAGCGCAGCCTTAAGCGCGTCATTGGCATCGCGCTGCTGTGCGATGAGCTTGTCTCGATCTTTGATCGCAGGCTGAACAGAAATGCTGCCGAAATCGGGGATGGAGATCGTCATCCCTTCGACCGCTTCCACCAATGTCTGACCAGCCGCAAGGGCCGCACCATCGACCTCGATCTCGGACAACCGGTCACAAGGCATATCGAACGCAACGAGGGTCGCGGCGGCAGAAAGACGGGAACGCGCGGTTTCCAATTTCTTTGCGGCATCTCGTATCAATTCAATATTCTCGTCGGTCACGAGAATGGCTGCCGCGCCCTGTTGAGCGGCCCTTTGCTTCTTCTCAGCCTCGTGTGCTTTCTCGTACCGCTCCTGAAGCTCGCGAATGCGGCCCTCGCGTTGAACGGCAGTAAGAATGCGTCGGGCCATCGACGCAGCCTTATCCGCCTCGGTGACAGCATCCTCGGCTTTCTTCGCATCTTTGCGAAGGCCCTCGAGCTGTTTCCTCAGCTTCTGATCCGTCTGGCGAACTTCATAGAGTTTCTCCTTCGCCGCCTCAACCGCCTCAGAATCGGTCGTGATCTGCTCTTTCATAGCGCGCCGCTCGGCAAGTGCCTGCTCGGCTTGCTCCAGAATGCGCTTTTTCAGCTCAACATCTGTCGTCGCCGCCTCAATGCGGGACTCCAGCTTGGCAAGCTCGCCGTGTCGGGTCCGGGCGGCATCCAGTTCCCCCTTGTCCTTCTGGTCTTGCTCTCCCGATGAGAGACGCGCGAGCGTTTCCTGTGCGGCTTCCAGGTCTTCCATAGTCCTAGAAAGATCGGTGCGGCGGCTTTGCAGCCCTTCGAGGTCGGTACGCAGCGTCTCCACTTCGTCGATCAGTTCCTTGTAGTCCCCGCGCGGCCTACCGGTGGACGTGACAAGTTCGGAGAGCTGTTTATCCACCGCGTCGGGCAACGCCCTTCCGCGCCTGCCCCCCAGAACTTCACCGACTTCCGATTCCAATGCACTGTGTAGGTTCGACCGTGCGCTGTCAGGAAGATCGAGCGCACCAAAGGACTGGCCTTGCTGAACCCAGAGCACATTCCACATACCGAGGGTCTCTGGCTTCGCGCCCGTCTTACCGGGTTCGTCGAACCCGAGAAGATCGCGCAACGTGTCTTCCGCTTCATCGCCCTCCAATTTTCGCCCATCCGGACAGAACAGGTGAGCGTAGGGCTTTTTTACGAAACGCTTCCTGATCCGATAAGTCCCGTCGTCGACCTCGAATGCGAGCTCAACGACAGGAGCGGCCTGGTTTCGGTCATTCTGTAGCGCCGTAATCGGCTGCGCCTTGGAGCTGTTTTTCTCGAAGAGCGCGGCGCGTAGGGCATCGAGCAGCGTTGACTTCCCCATTTCATTGGGGCCGACGACGACGTTCAGGCCGTCGCCGATGTCGTCAAGGCATATCGGCGTCGTGAACTTCTTGAACTGGTTGACAGCGATGGAGCGAATTTTCATTGGCTCCTCGTCTGCAATTTCATGTGCTCGACATACAGCCGCTGGAGCGCCAGCGCGGCGATCTCGTGTTCGGGATCGCTCATGTCCTCGGCCTTCTGCTTCAGGACATCGGCGGCGGTTCGCACGAAGCCGCCCCGGTCTATCTGTTCGAGGTCCTCTTCGCTGGGACTCGGGAAGAGCCGCGCATCATCGACCCGCAAATAACAGAAGGCCGCCGAAACCTGATCGACGATCTGTTCCTCAAAATACTGTCGGTCCTGAAGTGAGACCGCACCCTCGACAAAAAGGCGCACCAGAATCCGGTTCAGGTCATCCCCACAGCCGCGCAGGGTCGTAACGAGAGCATCAACTTCTTCACGACTGTTAATCTGCTCGCGAAACGTCATCCACCGGTAATGGCCGGTCTCGAGCGGTGCAACGACTGGCGCAGCATCAGCGCTCTGGATTTCGACCAGAAGCGCCTGACCACCGCCTTCGACATCAAAGGCGTCAGTCTCGTGTGTGCCGCTGTACCAAACCCTGTCACTGATCTTCTTCTGTCCGTGCCAATCGCCCAGTGCCAGATAGGCGAGCCCCGCCGAGTTCGGCCTGTCCGGACTAATGTAGTTCGGAACGTCCTTGTCTTCGGAACCGAATCCCGTGACGGTGCCATGCGCGAGACCTATGCGGATAATCCCGTCCGGAGTCTCTGCATCGCCCATGTACGCCGTGGGGTCCTGGAGCGTACGTCGATACTGGAGCGGTGCCGGAAGCACAGCGAATCCGTCACTTTCGAATATCTTCGGCTCAGACGAGAGGTGGACGATCACATTATCCGGCACGCCTCGTCGCAAGAGCTGATCCCAGAGGCCGTGCGGCCGATGCGGGTCGTGGTTTCCGGGCATAAGATGCCACGTCACCTTCTCAAACTTCCGCATGCGTTCCAGCGGCTGATTGAGGGAGCGCGGCGACAAGGCCTCCATGTCGTAGACATCACCAGCTACCAGAACATGACCGGCACCACGCTCAAGCGCGAGCTCACCTAGCCGGGTAATCGCTGCAAGACGTGCCTCCTGAAGCAGTCCCATCGTGCCGTCATCGACAAAGCGAAACACC
Organism: Planctomycetota bacterium; assembly: GCA_039821165.1. Taxonomy (GTDB): domain Bacteria; phylum Planctomycetota; class Planctomycetia; order Pirellulales; family Pirellulaceae; genus Stieleria. The sequence continues at coordinate 4,184 of JBCBOT010000401.1, forward strand.
TTGCCGATCTGCCAGTCAGAAGTGTGAAGTAGCTTAATAGAGATGGCTTGGCTTTCTTTTCAGTTTTTGAGCTTCCAGAGGATATTCGCTGTTTTGGGCTTGGTTACTTACGTCAACCCAGAAACGGCAAATACGAAACCTATATTAATGAGTGCTTCCGAAATATTGATGCCCTCCGGCAAGCTATGGTTGTCAATAGCCAGCGGCTAGTTCAATAGATTTATCACGAACATCACCCCCCCGAAAAGGTCGTTCCTTACTAGAAATGATCGCGAAGGATGCCGCAAAATTCGTCGGCGCGGCGAATGTCAGCTTTGGCCGGCCGCGACGCAGCATTCGGGACCGTGGTCAACGGCAGTTTTGGGCCGTGCTTCCTGGGGTGGGGGGGCACGTCAGACGAGAATGCTGCGATCGATCTAATGGCGGTGAGGAGCCCAAACCGGCCGCAAAGGCAGACTTGTACTATAGCAACGTAAGCCTGCTCAAAAGTAGGACGCCAACTGAACGCAAAAAAGTAGTCAAATTCCCGGATTCCGAGTGACAACGGCCGCACGTTGTGCTATAAAATCTCCGTTTGAGAGGTTATTATGAAAACAATTGCACTGATTACTTTTCTCAGTATGGCGTTGGGATTTGGTTCGGCAAACTACTTCGCACCTCAAAACGTCGAAGAAACAATCGCATATGGGCCTTGCAACCCAAAGGTGAGGCGTTGCGGATAGGTATCCCAGGAATCGAAAATAAATGTCCGATTTACTTTCCGCTGTAGAGTTAGATTGGCTGGCAGCATACATATTTGGAGCATTTTTGATTGTGTTATTCGCACGGGATCGGTTAAACCGCCCGGTCGATGCAGGGTCTGTTCTTAGTCGACGAGAGCGTTTGGTGAACTTACTTGTGCCTGCTCAATTGAGACGAAAAAGTATATTCTTGCGCGGGTTGGCGTTCTACACACTGTGTCTTTTCATAGTTTACACGTTCGCGACTTTGTTTGCGGAGAGCTTCGTTACAGTCTTCGTGCCTGAGGAAGTCTTGGAAGATCTTCAAAACAAACTGTCCGCTCCGGGAGCACTTTCCGAAGTACAAGCGACTCAGTCGCCCAGCTCGGAAGAGAAGCCCATATCAATTTTTGAACGACCTGCTTGGCCCCTTCTTGTTGCGTCGATACTCATTGGGCTTGTGCCCGGTTTCAAATTTTTGGAGAAGATCGAAGCTAAATTTCGCGAGCTCGCTCACGACTTGGTAGGCGTACCGGAAACTTTTAACGACTTTACTGATGCGCTTCGCTCGGCGGAAGTGCATAGAAATGAATTGCCGCCGGAAATACTCAACCCAGATGCGACCGGTCGCTTAGATGATATTCTAAAGGCGGCTGAAAGCTACTTTATTAGTAGAACTCCCGACGGCGAGGAGAATCAGGATTTCTACCGACGTTTTGAACAACATGTGATCAAACTATTCGCACACGAAGCTTGGGCCAATGGACAGCTCGAATGGCCGTCCGAACGGGTTCGCGACGAGTTTAGACAAATAGAAACAGCGATTAAGCCTTCCATTGACGCCGTAATGCAAGATCTTGAATACTTGTCTGATGTCTCCAAAAATCTTCAAAGTGAACTGAAAGAAGTCGTTAGCAGGCTTCACGATGAAGAAATATCTGAAGATCAGCGAGCGGTTTTAAATGTAAGATATGAGAGCTTACTGCAGCAAGCTCACGTCCAAAACAAGAGATGGGTCGCTATCTACAACCGCTTGTCTGAGGTTGTAGATGACATTTGCGCGTTGTTTGCGCTCTTTGCTGAGTATGCAGATACGAGGCCGGGTCTGGACAACCCAATCTCAGAACTCCTTAGGAATTTGATTGATAAGGCATCTAAAGATAAATCCAAACACTCTATGACCGATGCTGCGATTATTGCGCTCGTGTGCACTGCAGTTTTTGCTTTTGCTTCCGGTTACATTGGCAACTTGACGACTCTAGTTTCGGAATATTCCTCTAACGTTTACGCGGGGCTGCTATCTGCAGTTATCGCGCTTGCGTTATTCGCACCTTCCGGACTTGCTGTGATTTATCGCCGACAGTCAAATTCACCAAACCAAGTAAGCTGGGTGAACGCATTTTCTGCAGACGACATTTTTCCGGCTAAGCAATACGCCGCGCAATTTTTCCGAGCATACGCTGTTACGCTACTATGCGTTACGCTGTGGTTTGGGTTTCAACAGCTTGTCTGGCACATAGAACAAAGCTCAAGCCTTGGACGACTTGATCCAAGCTGCGCACTATTTCAGTTTTTGGGCTTCAATCCCGGATTTTCCGAAGCGAGCCATGCACAGTGTATCGAGCGACTTCTCAGTTTCGGTGCCGATCCTCAGAGTCCAGGCGCTATGTTATATGCCCTTATAATAAGTGTTTTAGGAGCCGTTTTCGCGATTTCTGTGTGTTTACTTGCCGACCTAGTTTCCGCACAGAGGGACACTGTTTTTTTTTCAACTGGCTTGATCGTTGCTTCTTGCATATTAATTTTCATGACAAGCTATGGCGTTGAAGAATTGTGGCGCTCTCTACAGGCGCAAAGCGGTAGTAACGTCGAACTAGAATTTTACGCTCTTTACATTAGTATGTCGTATTCGATTGTTTGCATGGCTACGATGAGTATATGTTTGCGACTAATGAGGCGAATAAAGCAGCAGAAAATGTCCAGGCAAAGAAAATCTCAAGATTCAAATTTGCCAAGCCTAGTTTGGAACGCGGCAGCTTGAACTGCAACTCAGCACGCCAATGGACAAGCTAGCTAGTTTTGTACATTTATGGATAGGCCTCCTGCACAGACTGCTGCGATTATCTCCTATAGTCGGGCTCTTTGCAAATGTGCAAATCTGGCGATGATCCATCTGTTCCAGCGGACAAACGTCGCTGGGCTCCAAGCTTGTTGACACATGTAATCCGAGAAACCGTGCTGCGTAG
>JBCBOT010000402.1:0-7143 GCA_039821165.1 Planctomycetota bacterium
CGAATCAACTGGCAAGGCAAGACGCATTTCTTTGCCATCGGCGCGACCGTCATGCGACGCATCCTGGTCGATCACGCCCGCAAGGTTCAATCGCTGAAGCGTGGTGGCGGTTGGGAACGTCGGCAACTGCACGACGAAGTGACCTTTGAACTCAGTCGCGACGATGATGTTGTCGCACTCGACGAGTTACTCGAACGCCTGTGCGAACTCAATCCACGACAGGCCAAGATTGTGGAACTGCGGTTCTTCGGTGGCATGACCATGCGGGAGATCGCCGCGGAGTTAAAACTCGGCTTGCGAACCGTCGAAAAGGAATGGGCGATGAGTCGGGCTTGGATGCGGCGTGAACTTCGTCGTGACGAACAGCCCGGGGCGGATTCCTCCGCTCCGCAATCCGAGCCGACTTAATGGATTCGGAGCGTTACGGCCGCATCCGCGAACTCTTTCTTGCCTTGCCAGTTGATTCGCGAATGATCCACCATCCGCATGTAGGCTTGGTGAACCAGTGAGGAACTACTGAGCCGATGCCGGAGTGGCTCGTTCTGCAAAAACCGACCGGCCAGACGCCGGAGGTCGTCGTACATGACCGAGAAGAGGCGATCTGTTTCGCCTTCGGTGCCATCTTGGCTCCGCGTTATCAATTCGGTGACGGAGGTCATGGGGCAGCTACGATTGGCGCAAACGGGCAACGACATCACGTTAGCACCGCATTGTAACCGAACGCTCGGAGGTTGGAATCTGAGAGACGGCCCTCTCAGCCTTCCTCGTCGCCCGGCTTTTCACGTCGAAAAACAGCCACCACGTCTTCGACCGGTACCACGAACAACTGGTTGTCATGTTCCAGGTCCACCGGAACAGCATTTTTAGGGTGGAACAGAATTTTATCGTACTGCCGTAGGGGGAGTTCTTCGTCGTTTTCCACGACCGCACTGATCGTCACGATCCGACCTGTGATGGTAGGAATCTCAGCGGCGTCGGGTAAAGCGATTCCGCCTCGCGTTTCGCGTTTCGGCTCATCCTTACGGACCAGTACCCGATCCCCAATCGGCTCGACGTATTCAAATGCCGCGTTCGCCTTTTTCTTCGCCATCTCGACTCCGGTCCCAAATAATCGTTCACTTGCGCACAGTTTCTCTGGGCGCCACCAATTCGTACAGCGGGGGCAACGGCGAGTTGCTTTGACGGCAAACAGCCCGGGCCGGTATGACGTGTGAAAACGCGTGGATTTCTATGGAAAACGGCGAGTCGGCCAGGCTACGCCGACCATCTCCCCCGCGAAATGTGACGGCACGCTCAACCGTTCTGGAGCGTTAGCCGATTCTGGCCGATGCCAAGCAGGAGCGATTTTTTCCAGCTTGAAGTACGCCCCAACAGCGCTGGCAAAGTTTGCCTAACCGAATCGATTTAGCTCGTCACCTTCCAACACGGCGACTCCATGGGAACGGAATTCAACCGCAAGATGCTTGTTTGGCCACTCTGGTCCTCCGGACTGGCCTGCGTGATCGTGCTGCTGACCTACAGCAACGACCCGGTGCCACGATCCATCGTCTCGCAATCGGCCGATGTTTGGCTCGCCTCCGGAGGTTCAGCGTTTTGGGAGAATCGAGACGTCGATGTACGTTTGGCCTCCGACACGGGCCAGACCGATTCGGTCGCGACTTCAAAGACAGAGCGGCTTGATAAAGCCGACCGCCTCGGCGCGATCGAAGCGTGGAATGATGTTCCACTCGAGATGACACCGAAGCCCAGCGTCGGGATTCAAACGGCAACGCTGACCGAGTCAACGGATCTGTTCGACTTTCCACTCGCGGGCCAGCCGCGTGAAGAGGACACGAGCTCCGCTGAACGTCGCCAAAACGGCGTCGCGGCGATGCCACGTCCGGATCGAATCGCAGCGACAGAATCGGCGTCGGAAATCGATCCCGATGGATTCGAGCTGGTCACCGAACCGGCCGAGCCCATGGCGTTGAACGAGCCGACGTTCGAACCACAAACCGTGGTACCGATTTCATCCAGTCTCTCGCAGACCTACGAAGCTCCGGCTCCCTACGTTGCCGACCTCGCACCTGAAAGTCGCAAGCTCGATGAACCGGAAGAACACGTGCTGCCGAGTTTGGAAAAGCCTGAACTCGACGCTGGTGATATTGAACTTCCGACATTGAATGAAGTCGAGGAGATCACAAGCGTCGCGGAGACGTCGCCCGCGATGATCGAGCCCGAGCAACCCGAGGTTGAATCGATCAACCGCCACGTGGTCGATGAAGCGAACGATAATCGTGAGCCTGCCAAGCCGTTGCTCGGTTCCTGGCCGGTTGCACGCCGTTTGCTCGACCAACTGGATCACCTTGACAGCTTGGTCCGTCCAAACATGACGAACGACCAACGGAGTTTCGCGGTCGTTGCTTGGACAAAACGCGTCCGCGAAATACTGGTGGGCTTGCCGGAAACATCCCGGCTCGGTGACGCGACCGTCGGCGAGCTGCTCGAAGAACTCGCAAGTCTCCGCGACATTGCGGCGAAGAATGCGGCGATCTTGGTCGAAGATCGGCAGCGCGTCGCCTGGCTTCAAACGGCCTATGCCGTCGAGCGTCGACTCGCCGTGTGGCAGCCGATCTATGCGATCAACTCGGGCGACGAACCGGTCATGCAGCATGTCACCGACGACACGGTGTCTGTTGCGAGCGCGATCGACGCTCTCGACTCGGAGTTTTCTGTCACCGGTGACGCTGCGAGCTGGCGACAATTCCTGACCATCGACTCGTTGCAAGATGCGTTTTCGTCGGGGGATGACACCGATAAGCGAGAGGCGGCCCAGACATTTTTAACGCGTCTCCAATGGCCGAGCCTGACCACGGAACAACGAACATGGCTCAACGGAGCGGCTTTCGAGCGTTTATCAGCGGTCGTGCGACCTTGGGCCAGCAGCGCGATCGACTACGCGAACCTGCTGCACCAAATCGAACGGACCGAATCCAACACGATCGATTTGGTAAACGCCGAAATCGCCGAATCGATGCGGGCATTGAGTTTCGCTGCGCATCCACGAGCCCAACAGCTCGCGACCAACTTGGATCTGCACTATCGCAACGCGAACCTGCGGCTCGCGATCAGCGATCAAGTGATCAATCATCTGTTGCCTGAAATCCCTTCACGACGCGTACCCGTTCGCACCAACTTGCTCGGAAGCCGGGTGACCGGTGTGAGTGAGGTTTCGAGCAAGCTTCGCGTCGAACTGATCCCGTCAAAGAGCGAATGGCGAGTCAGCCTGCGAACGGACGGTGATGTGCTGACGCGGTCCGTCGGTCGACGAGGCCCCGCGGCGGTGAGCACCGCGAGTCGCAACCAGTTTGACGCGTCAACGCCCATCACGATCAAACCGACCGACGTGAGTCTCGGACGTTCCGTCGTGGATGTCCGTGGTGGGTCACGACTACGCGGGATCAACACCGACTTTGACGCATGGCCGCTCGTCGGTTCGTTGGTTCGCGGAATCGCGGAAAGCGAGTACTGGCAGAAAGCGTCATTGTCAGATCGGATCGCCGGCAATCGCATGAGGACGGAGATCGGTGGTCAGATCGACGAGGACTTGCGTCTTCGCGTCGACGAGGCTTCCAAAAAATTCAGCCAGTCGATCCTCGGACCGCTCGTCAGTTTGCAGCTTCAACCGCGTGTGATGGACATGCAAACCACCACGAGTCGGTTGATTGCAAGGTACCGGATGGCGGGTGATTGGCAGTTGGCTGCGATGACACCGCGCCCGCGTGCACCGAGTGATAGCTTGCTGAGTGTGCAAGTCCATCAATCGGCGATGAACAACACGCTCGAGCAACTGTTTGTCCAGTCGACGCCGCAGCCCATCGAAACGCTGATGCAGGAATGTTTCGACTTGCTTGGCATCCAGCAAGGGCTTCCCGAAGACATGCCGCAAGGTGTCAAAATCCAATTCGCAAAGCATCGACCCGTCACCGTCGAGATCGAAGAGGATCGCGTTTGGATGACGATTCGTGTGATTCGGCTCGAGAAAGAAAACGGTATCACGCTGCGAAACTTCATCGTGCGGGCTTCGTACAAGCCCGAGTACGACGGGTTGCACGCCTATCTCAAGCGTGACGGCCACCTCAGTATCAGCGGTCCGCGGATGTCCATGAGGCAGCGACTTCCCGTCCGCGCGATTTTCAACAAAGTGCTTTCGCCATCACAGCAAGTGTCGTTGACGAATCCTGAGATGCTCTCGGAGCGTCTACCTTCGGAGACCGTCATCTCGCAAATCGAGCTGCGTGATGGATGGATCGGTTTGGCGTTCTCCGCCGCCGCACAAGAAGCCGCGGTGGCTCGCCGACCCATCGGATTGAAGTAGCCCGAGGGACAGATCGGCATCCCCGAAATCAATTTGATTCGGGGATGTCGTAGAGCGTCTTGCCCAGGATCACTTTCTTGTCGTAAGTCGCGACGGGGCGAAAACGGAGTGGTCCACCGCCGAGCTTGTTTGTCTCGACGGTCACGGTACCGCTTCCGCCCTCAACCGTCGCCACCACCACGCCGAGATGGGTGAGGGCGATCTGGTCGGCCCCGGGGGCGTTCAGTTCGAATTCGATCGCTGTCGCATCGGCTCCCGTGTTGCCGTCTCCTTCGGCCCCCATTCTTGGCTTCGTGATCGTGGCGGTCGGTGTCGGTTCGGTTCCGTTGAGATCGATCTCCGCCAGAAAGGTGAGCCTCGGTTCGGTGCGATCGTATCCGACGAGTGTTGCACGAATATCCAAGACGCCCGATGTCTCGTCCGGCAATCGAATGTCGATGTTGGGCACCGCCGGTGCGTTTTGAACGCGCCGGTCGTTGATCGACACTTCAACAAAGCGGGTCCGCGTTTTGGGAACCGTGAGGCCCAACGACTGGCGCGATAAACGGACGCGGTTGCCGCCATCGGTCAGTAGCGTCGCTTCGATCGTTTCATCCGGCGCCCGCGCGAAAGGCTGAGTCATCGGGTCACCGGCGACCAACAATTGATAAGGCGATGCGACCGATTGATAAAACGACTCGATCGCCGAGAGTCCCTGTGCGTAAACGCTGTACATCATCGGCGTCGGAAATTTGTGCGGCAGCGAGAAAGGCTCATCGACGGCACCCGAAGACAGACATGCGCCGGCGTGAAGAAAGTCGGTGATCCGAGTGTGGGTGGTGGCACGCTCGTAGATTCCACCGTGACTGGTCAGGTTCTCGGCAATCGCCCCGGGCACCAAACGCCATGGTCCGCCATCCAGTTCGACTCGTGTGAAGCCCGTCATCAGGCCCGCAATCGGTCCTCCCTGCGTCGGCAGGTTGCCACGAAACACCTCCGTTTCCTTGCCGTTTGACTGGAGGTGAAGCAATGCCCCGGCGATGGCCGGGAAACGGGTCTTGGCGCGAATGTTCTTGCTCGCACTAAATGCGAAGCGACCACTCGGAAAGGTGCGATCAGCCGATGCGGCTCGCTTGAGCACTCCCACGGCTTGTTCGACGGTCGAACCACGTTCGTGAACAATCGCGAGGTTGCAGGCGCAGAGATACGAGACACCACCTTTGCTGATCGGGATCGGAGCCCCGCTGAGCGACCAACCGACAGCCGCCGAGAATGCTTGGGCTCCCTGCCAACCGATCGGACTCTCGTCGAGGTTCGGCAGGATTGCGGCGATCGCGGGATCGGTGAGGTGTTTTTCGAGAGCGGGCGTCTGTTTCAAATAGACTCCAGACCACCAACCCGCTTTGAGAGCGGTACGAATCTTCTCAACGGCTTTTTCATCTTCGTCGGCGAGCGAGTAAGCCTCGGCAAGTTTGATCGCGAGGCTGGGGATCGCGTTTTCGGCAAACAGCTCTTCCCAGATTGCTGCCGCTCCGGCGTAGTCTTCTTCTCCGAAGAGCTTTTCCGCCTCCGCGTACCGATCCTTTCGCTCGCCGCCAAATGGATTGATGAAGTGACGTTCGAATTTCGCGCGGGCGAACAGGTTCGAACTGAGACCGAGATATTGCGGCTTGTCTGACAGTAGAAAACGGTAGAAGTAGGTGAGTCCAGTCAGAGAACCGACCGGACGTTGGTACTTTCGAAGGGACTCATCCTCCAACTGTTCGTGGTGCTCCTTGATCCGCACCGCCGTCGGAAAGCCTGCCGAGTAGGCGATCACTCGGGTTTGGGCTGCGATCTTGCGGGCGTCGAGCTCTTTCAGGATCGGCCGCAAAATCTGCTCTCGAAAAGGCTCCAGTTCGACAATCATTCCCTCGGGGACGTTGTCGAGGAAGATGACATTTTTGGTCGGTATCTGACGCAGGTGCACGTAATGATTCGCGATCGTCCTCGATTCGAGCGAACCGGCATTCACGACCACCACGACGTTCTCACTGCTCAGCCCACCCGATGCCGTTTCGGTGACACTGGCGAAAAGGAGCGCGAGGCCAGCGGCGACACCGCGCGCGAACATAACGGCTGTGAGTTTTGAAAGGCGTTTCATCGGCTCTCGAGGGGGCTCCGGCAAGTTCCAGTTGCAGCCAGCGTAGCGAGCGTACGAACGGAAACCATCTACTGTACGGCTCGATTGGCGGAAATGTCGCAACACCGGTGCAAAATCCAACTATGCTCAAGATTGACGGTTGAACCTCGCTCACGCGGCGCGGGGCGAAGCCAAGACCCGATCCCCCCGGTTTTCTGATGTCCCAACGCAGCCTTTTCTCCGCCATCTTGACTGCCCTGGTTTGTTTGACGGCCAGTCCCGCTCGTTCCGAAATCGCGATCTCGATCGTCGATAGCCAGATTACAGCCTCCGGAATCATCGGTCTGGATGTGGAGATCACCAGCACCGCCCCGCCGGAAGACATCACCGAGTTCGAACTGGTACTGCAACTCAATCCGATCAGTGCGACCGGTGCATCGGCGCTGCAGTTCGTGAATCCGCAATCAGAGAGTCACCTTTTCGACTCGATGGGTAATGCCGATCCCGATCCGAACTACGTTTTCATTGGATCGAGCGACGCGTTGGACATCGGAGGGACGACGTTCAGCTATGACAGCCTCACTCAGATTCGCGTCGTGGACCTCAGCGTCGACTCGAACTTTGATCCGGTCCCAGTCGCAATCGATTCGACGGCTAAGTTGCTGACGCGTGTTGAAATCCAACA
>JBCBOT010000403.1:0-7043 GCA_039821165.1 Planctomycetota bacterium
GTCATTGTCGATACCGACGACAGCGATTTGGTCCGGAACGTGAATCCGAAGTTCATGACAGGCGTTTAGCAACTGCTGACCGCGAATGTCATTGCAAGTCAATATCCCGATGGGGGTCTCAAGCGAACTCAGCCAACTGGCGAGTCCACTTGCATCCAACATCCCGCTCTGCTCTGACGCAAAGGTGGTGGCATCGCTCGGCTTGGGCGATTCGTAGGCATGCACTTCATAGCCGAGGGAAGCCACGTAATCACGCATTCCCAAAAGTCGTCTTGTTGAATAATTCGCGCCCCCGAAGCCACAGAATCCAAAGCGCGTGAAACCGCGATCGCGCAGATGATCGACGGCAAGTCGCACAACAGACTCGTCTTCCGTGTCAAAACCAGGGATGATTCCCTCCGTGCGCAAGCAGCGAAGGTCGATCGCCGGTACCCCGAGCTTGACGATCGCTTCGACCATCTCGGGAGTCTCAGCTCGCACCAAGACCCCGTCGCCTTGCCAATTGGCCAACCAATGGGGCGGCTCAGCGTTGATCGTCATTTCCTGATGCCGGAGCGACCAATTGCCTTGCTCCTGAGCAAACGACGCAATTCCGTGCAGGAGACCACGACCGTACGCCCTCGATGATTCGATCAGCAGCGCAACATGTCGAGTCGGTTCGGAGCCTTCGCTCATGGTGTCGCAAATATCCATGTGGCAGACGCAAGAAGACATGTCTTTGGCTAGTATCGCCAAATTTGACACGAAGCGAATCCCAATCGTCAAAAATCATCTGCGCCGAATGCCAGACAAATGCTACTCACGGCGACCTGTCAACTCTCGCAGGTGACCCGGCACAAGAGAAAGATGACGTTATAATTATACGCCTGCAATGTCGCAAATGTTTCGTGCTCTCGAGAATTGCTCGCCCAATGAGTCCCAAAGTGACCGCACCTGACAGCCAGCGACGTCTATTCCTGAAAGCCTCGGGGATTACGGTCGCATTGCCGGCGCTGCCCTCGGTGGCCGCGCCCGCCACAAAGAATATGCCCGATCGCGAACCGATGCGGATGGTTTGCGTAAGCAGCGGGCTGGGTTATTTCCCCGGCACCTTCTTTCCGAAGTCGTTCGGAACGGACTACGAGCTTTCGCCGACGCTCGAACCGATGTCCAACCTTCGCGATCACTTCACCGTGTTTTCGCACATGGATCACCCCGCAATCTTTACCAAGCACGGCGCGATGGCGTCTGTGCTCAGCGGCGTGACGCCGCAAGGTTCGGCTGCGGGAACAAGCGTTTCGATCGACCAAGTCGCCGCGGAACACGTCGGATATCAAACGCGGTTTCCTTCACTGCATGTTTCAATCGGCGGCAGCTTGGGCGCTTCGTGGACCCGATCGGGAATCAAAGTGCGAGAGCACAGCAATCCACGCGATCTTTTCAACTTGCTTTTCATTCAAGACTCTAAGGCTGCTATCAAGCGACGCGAAATCGAACTTCGTGAACAAGGCAGCATTCTGGATCTACTTCGTCAGCAAGCCAAGCAGTTCGAGCGACGCACTAATCCGTCCGACAAACAAAAGCTGGATGAGTACCTGACGGCAATCCGTGAGGCGGAAACGAAGCTGCAGGGAATGCAGCGTTGGTTGAATGAGGAAAAGCCCGATGTGGACTACGACGCTTCAGGCAATCCGCACTCAGGAATGGACTACGGTTTTCTCGCGCCCCTGATGTTCGACTTGTTGTTCTTGGCGATTCAGTCCGATTCGAGCCGAGTATTCACCGCGGGTTTTGGGATGCACAATCGAACGATCGAGTTGGACGGTGTGACCGGTGGGTACCATGGTTTGTCCCATCACGGAAACCGACCAGATCAACTGCGTCAGTTGCAACTCATCGACAAATTCTATCTTCAGCAACTCGCACGCTTTGTACAGCGACTGAAAGATAGCCCACTGCCCAACCGGGATGATGACAGCCTGCTGGATAAGACAATGGTCTTGCTCGGCACGGGACTGGGAGACGCTTCGCGGCACAGCAATCGCGACCTGCCGACGATCATCGCGGGCGGCGGCTTCAAGCACCGCGGCCACGTGAATGCAAAACTTCCATCCGGAGAACGCACCCCACTGAACAATTTGTACACAACGATGCTGCAAAACTTCGGTGTGAAAATCGATCGTTTCAACAGCGCAACTGGCAGCGTGGAGTTGGGCTAGATGGAACGACCAGGAAGACACGCTTCCAGCATGTCATCTTCAACGGAACACCGATCCGCTGTCCCGCAGATGATGAGCGGTAAGACACACTCCGGCGGTGCACCCAGAAAACCGGCGGCGAGCGCCGTGCGACAGACAAGAAAGGCTCGACAAGCGATGCGTTCTACACTTCCGAGCAAGTGCCTGGTACCGATCGTTGCCGCGTTACACGCGCCACGCATTTCCATCGCGATTCTGCTCACCGCATTCTGTACGGTCGCGTCACAAGCACAGCAAGCGACCCTACAGAAGTACTGTGTTCATTGCCACGGCATCGATACGCAAGAAGGAGATGTTCGCTTGGACACGCTGCAGTCGAGCGACACCGAACTCTTAACACGAGTTTACGAGCAGGTTTCTAGTCAGCAGATGCCTCCGGGCGACGAACCTCAACCAAGTCGCGAACAACGAAGTCAATTGGCATCCCATTTTCTGAGCCTCGCAAAGTCATCGACGCAGCCCGAAACCGCTGCACTGCGGCGGCTAAACAAGCGTGAGTACAGCAATACGGTTCGCGATCTGCTCGGGCTTCATGATGGCATCTTTGATCCGGGAAAGTTCATCTACAAAGACGAAATCGCACACGGCTTCGACACCCAAGCGGACTCGTTGGTCACTTCGAACGAACTGTTACTGGAGTACTTACAAGCGGCCCAGTCGAGTCTCGGACAGGCTCTTTTCTCACTCGACCAGCATCCGCCTGAACCGGACATCGCCACCGTAAAGATGTCTCGCTTAACCGGCGCATCTCGGCGTTACGAAAGCAAAAGTGGCGACGCCTACATCTTTCGCATCGGTGGCAACAAAAAAATTTACGACGCAAGCGAACGCAGACTCATGCAAGCGCCGGGTTTGTATCGGATTACGGTCACTGCATCTGCGATCGACAAACAGCGTTACTCTGTTCCGTTTGCACCCGCCGACCAGCCGCCGATTTTGGCAATTGGTGCGGTCGCGGGACACCGTTCAGCAGACTCCGAGCTTGACCGTCACGAAAAGTCGTTTCCGCTGACGTATGGCAAAGAACGGACTGTCCAGGTTGAACGTTGGATCGAAAAAGGGTTCCATCCGTATCTGCGTTTTACAAACGGATCGTCGAAACCCATTACGCAAGTGCGATCCAACCTGCGCCGCAAGAAGATCACGAAAGCCGAAGCCAATCGGCAATTCCTCGGCCCCGGCATACGTGTCACCGAATTCAAGATCGAGGGCCCGATCTACAAGGAATGGCCCCCCCAATCCGTGACCACGACGATCGGAAGCAACTCGATTCCGAATCTGGAAGATCCTAAGCAGCGTTTGTACTTGCTGGGACGATTCGCCAAACGGGCGTTCCGCCGCGCTGTCAGCCGCGAAGAAATGGCGTTGTGGACCGAGCATTTGAAAAACCGTTATGAATCCTCGAATGACTGGCGAACTGCCTTTGTCGAGACCATGACGGCGATGATGGCTTCGCCGGATTTCTTGTATCTACGTGAAGACGAAGGCCAACTTGACGCGTTTCAGCTTGCCAATCGCCTGAGTTACTTTTTCTGGAGCACCATGCCCGACGCGGAGCTGTTCACGTTGGCAGAAAGCGGACAACTGATGGACAAGGACGTCCTACAAAAACAAGTCGATCGCTTGTTCAATGACCCTCGATCCAATCGTTTCAGCGTCAGCTTTGCGGACCAATGGCTGTCGCTTGATACCCTGGGAACGATGCCACCGGATAACAAGGAATTCCGTTTCTATAACGAATCGCTCGAAAACGCGATGCGCGCTGAGACTCGTTCTCTGTTTCAGCATGTGTTGCGGCAGAATCGCAGTGTGACCGAACTGATCGATTCGGACTACACCTTTTTGAACGAACAGCTCGCCAGTCTGTACGGTATTCCGTGGAAGGCTAACGCAAAGAAGCCAGGGAAGAAAAACATCGGTGGTGAGTTGGTGCTGACGAAATTGCCCCAGCATTCAGCGCGCGGCGGAGTGCTCGGCCATGCGAGCGTGTTGACGTTGACTTCGAACGGAGTCGAGACATCGCCGGTCGTTCGAGGCGTTTGGGTTTTGGAGCATTTTTTGGGCACACCCGCCCCCCCGCCACCCGCCGAAGTGCCCGCACTCGTTCCTGATTTGAATGGTGCCGAGTCCGTACGCCAGCTGCTTGAAAAGCACCGCAGTGATGCGGCGTGTATGAAGTGCCATCAGCGGATCGACCCGCTCGGATTCGCGTTGGAGAGTTTCGATCACGTGGGTCGCTTCCGGACAAAATACTCGAAGCGACAAAAGGTCAGCACCGAGGGTCGTTACATGGGAAACGACTTTGAGGACCTGAGAGGTTTGAAAAGAATCCTCGCCGCAGACCTCGACCTGTTCGCTCGCAACCTGATCATCAAGATCGCCGAATACGCCAAGGGTAGAAAACTCGTGGCCGCTGATTACCCCGTTGTCGAATCCATTTTGAAGTCGACCGAAAACGACGGTTTCAAGTTGAAGCACATGGTCTACCAAATCGCTACCAGCGAGTTGATGACCAACAAATAGCGCGAGCTTACAAACCAATGACCTTTGCAACCACTCAATCGGGCCATCGCTACAAGCTTGGTGTCTTGCTTTCGCTGCTGCTCTTATTCACCACCCCGCTGGCATCCGTTGCGGAGGAGCTGACGACCAAACCTAATGTGGTCGTCATTCTGGCAGACGACATGGGCTGGGGTGATTCGGCAACCTACGGTCATGAACTCATTCAAACTCCAAACTTGGACAAACTCGCTTCGCAGGGTGTGAAGTTCACGCAATGCTACTCGGCGTGTGGTGTGTGTTCGCCATCGCGGTCGGCGATCCTGACCGGACGAACGCCCTATCGCAATGGTGTGTATCGTCATCTATCCGGCACGCACGAAGCACACCTGCGGTCCAGTGAAATTACGTATCCAAAGCTGCTGAAAACCATCGGCTACACAACCTGTCACGTCGGCAAGTGGCACCTGAACTCAAAACCTCAGTTCAATACGCCAGAGTATCCGCAGCCAAGCGACCATGGTTACGACTACTGGATGGCAACCCACAACAATGCTGAGCCGAGTCACAAGAACCCCAACAACTTTGTTCGCAATGGAGAATCCGTTGGTGAGCTGAACGGCTATTCCGCACCATTGGTCGCCACAGAAGCATCACGTTGGTTGAGCGAGATTCGCGACAAGTCCAAGCCGTTCGCACTTTCGGTATGGTTTCATGAACCCCATTCGCCGACTGCAACCGATTCAAAGTTTTCGAGGCTGTACAACGGTCACGAAAACAGCAAGTACATGGGTAACATTTCCCAGCTTGATCACGCTCTCGGTTTGGTGCTGGAGACGCTGGAAAAAGAAGGCGTTGCTGAGAATACGTTTCTGATTTTCTCTTCGGACAACGGCCCGGTGGCCAAGTTCGGAGGCACCACGGGCGGTCTGCGGGGCGGAAAACGTAGCGATCACGAAGGTGGGATTCGAGTTCCAGGACTCGCTCGCTGGCCAGGGCACATCAAAGCTGGAACGGTGAGTGACGTTCCCGTGGTCGGGACGGATATCTTTGCCACCGTGTTGGACATCACGGGTATTCCGTTGCCGAAGGATCGGACGATCGATGGGGTCAGTATGGTGCCGGCATTTTCAGGCACGCCACTGAAAAGGAAAGTGCCGCTGTTCTGGCGGACGCATGTCTCGCCACCTGCAGACCGTGTTGCTTTGCGAATCGGTGATTGGAAACTGGTAGGTGACGAGACGTTGACCAAGTTCCAACTCTTCCGAATCCAAACGGACTGGAAAGAAGAAAACGACCTTGCCGACTCGATGCCGGAAAAGGTCGACGCCATGAAGAAGACGCTCTTGGCCGTTTGGCAAGAGATCGAGGCCGAGGGTCCCGACGAGTGGTGGAAGAACGAACGCCAGAAACCCGTCCGTGGTGGCAAAATGAATTATTGAGTTCCGTTTCCGAGTGTGGCCAACACACTGGCTCGTCAGTCCATGCCGAGACAGGCCAACGTCGGCTCGACGAGCCAAGCTACTAAACCAATTCGACGCAACATGGCTAATTCAAAACCAGCATTTCTGTGCATCATTCTATTGATGACAAGTGGACTCGTCGCGCAAGAGTCTCGAACGAAGGAACAGCCGAGGGGGAACAAAACAAACAGATCCCAGGCCAAGTATCTTAAGACCGCCGGCGAGCGAAAGTTGGAGGTTGTTTACAAAGAGGTCTCTGCAAAAAAGCTGAGACTCGATCTCTACTACCCTGCAGACCACGCGGACAAAGAACGCCCCGTCGTGATCTTCACTCACGGCGGTGGCTGGGCCGCCGGCAGTCGGTACAAGGCTGCTAGCGGTTTGTTCGCGATCGTTTTTTCCCGATTGATCGAACAGGGATTCGTGGTCGCGCCCGTTACCTACCGGCTGGCAAAGAAAGGCAGCGGTGTGACGATGCGTGACTGCGTCATCGATTGCAAGGACGCGGTGCGATACTTGGCAAAGAACGCAAAAACCTTGGGCATCGATCCGAAGCGATTCTGTGTCATGGGTGATTCAGCAGGTGGTCATCTTGCCCAAATGCTGCTGCTGACTGCGCCCGAACAACTCCCGGGTGATCCCGAGCTATCTGATGCCACTTACAAAATGATCGCGGGCGTTTCATGGTACGGCCCCTGCGACTTCGAAAAGATGAACCTCTTTAACCATGATGACCGTACCGGTTTCAAAGATCGGTTCGGCCCCCGGATTCTAGGGGCAAGCCTCGATCCAGCCGACAAACTGTCGCGGTATCGTGAAGTAAGTCCCATCAACTATTTGCGCG
>JBCBOT010000404.1:0-7040 GCA_039821165.1 Planctomycetota bacterium
GAAACACGTCGACCCTCCCGCCACGAAATGGATGCAGCTCTTGCAAGCTGCATCCATTTCGTGGCGGGAGGGTGAAGAAAAATGCGAGCCTTCACAGCCCAACACTCTTTGGTTTTTGGAAACCGCTCAGTTTGAGTAGCCAGGCAAAGCTGACAACAATCAATCACGCCTGATTGCGATGCGTCTCCGTGTGGTCGCGAGTCTTCTCATTGCCGGCCGTATCGATTGATAATGACCATGCGGACGATAGAAATTTGCTATCGGTGAGTCCAAACGGGCGATCATCTCTCTGCGTAGACGGCCGTTCGATGAAGCGGTGACCCGGAGACCGACTTTCGGTCTTCCGTCGACATCTACAGTTCCCAAGGTCCGTTTCCTACCAACGACGTCCGGGGAGTCCCATGAAATCTAACCGCCCATTCATCATTTCGGTTGCTGTCGCAGGTGCCGTTCTTCTCGGATGGCAGTTGACTGAATCCGAGTCGACGGCTCGCGCGATGACCGCCTATGGTTCTGAGAATAAGTCGATGCTCACGGTGCCGCTCGATGATGGCATGGAGGCCGTTGTCACTCTCGACCATGTCACGGGCGATCTGACGGGCTACGCCTTGAATCGCATGACCGGCCAGTTCTTCATCCGGTATCGCCGCAACCTGAACGAGGATTTTCCGCGGCACTCCGGAAAGTTCCTAGTTGCCGCAGCGCTTGCTGATTTTCGTGGATTTCAATCGAATACTCGACTCGCCAACGGTGTCATCTACGTTTCCGAGGAAGGCTCCGGGAAGGTTTGTGCCTTCGGGATGCCCTGGGCGGTTCGGTTCGGCAATAGCGGCGCGCCTTCGCAGGAGCTTCAATTCATCAAGTTGGACGAAGCCGCCACGCGCTTCCTCCAGCTTCGCTAGCGATAGATGGTGAGCCGCAGGCTCGCTCTCCCTTCTTCGTGCCCCTGCGTTTCTTCGTGGTTCCTCTACTCGGCGTTCGTTTCAGGCCAGCGTCGACCGCGATGCATCGTTTCGCGGAGTGGCAACTCAACGACCAACGTCGAAGGAAACCACGAAGTTCACGAAGAGCACGAAGGCTTAGGCATCCAAGTGTGCGGATAAAAGAGTCCGCGTACCTTTTCTACCCAGCCGCGCGTCCCCGTCGCTCGCGCGAGGTATCTTGTCGACGCCCGTAGTTTCTCGCCGCTCGTCTAGTTTCTCGTCGACGCCCTACCGCCGGTCGGGCTGGCTCCCGTGCGGAAAAGTTTCTGCGTTGAGTTCGCTTTTTCTTTTGGCGCGAGTCGATCCCGTCCGTCCATTACCTCGGGCGACTGTAAAACAGCTGAAAGTCCCACGTATTCGACTTCGGCGCGGTGCTCTTTGTGGAAGCTCAATTCACTGAAATGGCTCCTCGCGTCTATCGGTTCCTGCTGCGACTGTGCGGCGATCCCGATCGCGCGAGCGATTTGGCTCAGGAGGCGCTTGCGCGTGGATGGGGCCGTCGTCAGCAGTTGAGTGACGTCGGAGCCTTGCCGACTTGGTTGTTTCGGATCGCGTTTCGAACGTGGCAAGATGCATGTCGAAAACACGAGCATGACCGCACCACCCCGCTTGGCACTGAAGTTTGCGGATCGACACCCGCGCCGGTTGATATTTCGATCGGCAACGAGTTGGGACAAATCATGTGGCAAAAGCTTGGTGAACTTCCGGAGCGGCAGCGGCAAGTGTTGCACTTGCGAGTGATCGAACAGATGGAAATCCAAGAGATCGCCGAAGTCGTCGGCACAAACTCACAAAACGTCCGGTCAAACCTCGCCGCGGCTCGCAAAAAGTTACGACAGTCTCTGTCGCCCGCGTCTTCGAAGAAGCATGAATCATGAGTGACTCGCCCTGCGACAAATGGCAAGCAGCCGTTGATCGTGATCGCAACGAAGCGATGCCACCAGAGTTGTCCGAGCACATCGCCGAGTGTGCCGAATGCCAAGCGATGCTGGCGATTGAAACAGAGTGGGAGACCGCGTTGCGGGACCACGCCGAGTCGCTCACTGAGTTTGCTTGGAATGCTGACTCTGTGGGTGCGCCGGTGGTTTCGTCAACCGTATCGTCCCCTTCGATCCGCGGGGGCCGTTGGTTGGCTCTGGCAATCACGTTGGCAGCGACGGTGCTCGCTATTGCGAGTCTCAACTGGGGCATTGAAGCGGTCCCGTCCCGGGAGAGTCCACTGATTGCCGCTCGGTCCGATCCGGGTGGCGTCGCAACGGTAGATGCCGACGAGCCTGAAAAACAGCCAGCCGAACCCGCGATCCCGGAACCAACGGAGTCTGAAACGCGACGCCCCCCGACGCTCGTTCACACCGTGAGTTCGGCATCTCATCTTTCCGTGGCTGATTCCTCGCGGCCTGATGACGGCCTGACGTTCATCATGCTTTATCCGCGTAGTACGAAGGCCGATGCTTCGAACGAATAACAAATCCTGCAGTTCTTCCACCCCTTTCCAAGGTGCTCTCATGAAACGTCGATTCGGGTCTCTCTTGGTTCTTACCGCTCTGGTTTTCGGATGCATGATCGGGGGCAACGCGCATGCGCAGAAAGCCCCGATCCCTGTTGAAACGGTGGGAGAGTCAACCACGCTGCGTGTCTATTACCTTCGTCACATCGATAGCGCAACCGCCTACGACGTGACCTCGACCATGCTCGCCCGAAACGGGGTCTCCAACCTAGCAATCGATAAACCCTCCAACTCGCTCATCGTCAATGCGAATTCAGAGGGACATGATGCGTTGATCAAACTCCTCGAGACGCTCGATCGCCCGCCAACGAAACGCGACGAACTCAAGATGATTCCAGCGAACAATCTTGATTCGAGCATTCTTGCCCGAATGCTGCCGAACGTTGAAGTCGCGGAGTCCGCAACCAGCATCGTCCTGAAGGGTTCACCTGGCGACTTAGAAATCGCCGAGGCACTCGCGCTACAACTGGTGCGTGAAGTCGAGAAATCGCTTCAGCCTCGCGGGTTGATGGTGGAAGTGCTTTGGTTGACAGAAGACAGCCTCCCGAATGGTTTTCGTCTTCAAGGCGAGCTGGCCGACAAACTTTCCGATCGAGGCTTTTCGCCGCTGACCGTGGTGGCAACTCTTGAGACGCGAGTCAGCCCACAAGGCGACTTCGCCAGCGAGTCCACCCAGGGATTGTCGATCCTCAAAGTCCAAGGCGAACTCACCAGTGTTGATGACGGTCTTGAGGTCGTGCTGGAAACCAACGCGGAGCGTGATCCGATCCTCCTCGAGTTTGAGTCGACGTTCTTTGCCCAACCAGATCAGTGGCTGGTTTTTGGAGTGGCACAGGGCTCCGAATCCGAACAAGACAATCTGAAACGAAGCCTGATTCTCGCCCGCATCAAGAAAGACCTGCCGCTCTAGAACGCTTCGGTAGACAGGCGGTGTTTTCGGTCCGTGCGAGCGCATTGACGGGAGTGACGTGAACATTCGCCGGCGTTCACTGAATCGACATCGCCGACAGTCGTGAGATACTGGCGAGGGTAGCAGTGAGTTGCAGGTGACATGATTTGATACGATGGAGTGGAGCGCTTTGCGAATCGCGTCATTTAGAACTTCTCGTATCTCTCGGCGTCGATGAAACGCACGTACTTTTTTGTTTTGGCGATCGGCTCGTTCGTTTCCGCCGGACTTTTGGGTTGCGATTCCGAACGGGAACAGGAGCCGTCGCGCGGGGCCGTGGAACTTGTCTCCGTGCGTGATCTGGAACCCAAGGTCACGGCGTTTTGCAGCGATTGCCACGTCATGCCCAGGCCATCAAGCTCGAGTCGCGAGGAATGGATCGCCGAGATCGACCAGGGTTTCGAGTTGCAAGAAAAGTACGGGCGAAAAGACCTCGCGGTCCCCGAACGCGACGAGGTGATCCGGTACTTCCAAACGCTCGCACCGAAAACGCTTGAGCCGCCAGATTCGATCGCCGACTATCCGCCGGTGCGTCTCACGCTTCAGCCGGAACGGGTACGCCACCCTGGGACGCGGCCGCCGCGGGTAACGGATCTCGCTTGGGTTGATCTTGGCATCAAAGATTCAAACGCGCTCGTTTACTGTGACATCGGTAGTGGTGGCGTGATGGCCCACTGGCCTCTTGCCGAGGAAGCACCGACAGTTCGTTTGGCGACTCTACTGCAACCGGTCCACGTGGAGCCCTGCGACCTGGATGCGGATGGCTTGATGGACTTGGTCGCTGCGGACATCGGAGAGTTTGACGCCAACGACACCGACTTGGGACGTCTTGTTTGGCTACGACAAAAGCCGGAAGACGAAACCTTTGAAAAGATTGTGTTACTCGAAGGACTCAGTCGGGTCGCGGACGTTCAGCCGGGTGACTTCGACGGAGACGGTGACCTCGATCTGTTGGTCGGAGTGTTCGGCTGGCGTCAAACCGGACAAATCCTGTTGCTGGAGAATGTTGGTGAGTCGGCGGACGGCACGCTTTTATTCGTGTCGCGTGAGATTGACCCGCGCCACGGGGCCGTCAACACAACACCGATCGACTATGACGGCGATGGCGATCTCGATTTTGTGGCGTTGATCAGCCAAGGACACGAAGTCATCGAGTTATTCCTCAACGACGGTACCGCGAGCTTCGAAAAACGATTGATCTACCAAGCACCCGACCCCGCTTACGGATCGAGCGGAATTGAATTGGTCGACTTGGATCAGGACGGCGACACCGATGTGCTCTACACAAACGGTGACTCCTTTGACCGCGGCCCCAAGCCTTACCATTCTGTCCAGTGGCTGGAAAATACTGGCGAGTTTCCGTTTCACCATCACCCGCTTTGTGTGATGCCGGGGGCCCTCGACGCAACGGCGCGAGACTTTGATGGAGATGGAGACTTGGATGTGGTCGCGGTGGCGTTGCTCGCAGAGCCGTCCAAGCGTTGGTTGGCGGAAATGGAAACGTCCTCGGTCATCTTGCTTGAACAGACACGCCCCGGAACGTTCGAACCGACGGAAGTGGTTGGCGACAGCTATGAGCAACTCACCGTCGAAGCCGGCGACTTCGATCAAGACGGTCACGTCGACTTCGCGGTGGGTACATTCATGCGTAGCGCGGGTGAGCGCCCCGATTTGACCATTTGGTGGAACGAAAGTGAGTGACCTGAACAAGACGAATCGATTGCGACGGACGATCATCTGGTGTTTGATCGCGGCGTTCGCAATTGGTGTCGGATGTCGCGATTCCACTCCGCCCCCCTCGCCGGTGAATGAACTCACAAAGGCCGAGCGTGAAAACGCCGCCGGAACACTTCGGCTCGCTTCGCGGGGTGGCGACTGGAGGAGGGCTTGGAAAGCGACGGTGATCCTGCTCGAAGAACGATCGCTGAGTCAGGAAACAGGGCGGCCGATCGCGGCCTCGGAAGCGACGGCGATCTCGAGCACTCCGGCCCCGGAGCCTCTTACGCCGATGACTTGGTCGTTGATGGCGTCCGCCGCGCACGAAAGTGGACGTGCAAAAGCAGCCGCGCACTTTTTGGCCTGTGCCTGCCGAGCCGACAAGTTTGCCAACACGCCAGGCGTCGAACGCACGATGGTGGCGATGATCGAAGCTGGAATGCTGACCGATGGAATGAGGTTCCTCGAAGAGGCGCTGTCGGCTAAACCGGGCGAGCAAAACATACGACGGTTGCTGTTCGACCTTTACATGGGGTCGGAGGACCGCGTGTCCGCGATGCCGCTTGCCGAAGAGTTAGTGATTGCGCGCAAGTTCGATATTCCGCTTCTCGTCGCGATCGCGAACACCGAACGTCGGACCGATGACCCCGAACCGCTGAAAGTGGTGGCGTCACGAAACCCGGAGGACCGCAGACCGCTGCTCGGAGTGGCAAAAGTCAAATTCGATCTTGGCGAGTTCGAGGAAGCCATCGATGAGCTGACGTCAATTCTCAAATCACATCCCGATTATCAACCGGCTCAAGCGTTGCTCGGACAGGCGTTTTCTGCATCGGGTCGCGCTAACGAACTCGAGGCATGGGCGGGCCAGCAGGCGGACGGGATCCAACGTTACCCCGCGTACTGGATCGCGTTGGGAGACTGGGCGCGGGAGAAGCAACAGATCGAAGCCGCCGTGCGTTGTTTTTTAGAAGCGACCAACACCGTTGATCCGGACGGCCAGCAAGTGTGGACACGGCTGGCCACGTTGATCCCGCAACTGGAAGAGTCCTCGAGCCTCGACGAGGACGTTGTTCAAAGCGTGCAAAATCGTGCCAAGCTGCTTGCACGCTTAAGCACTTTGCAAGACCGTTTTGGTCGCACCGGCAGCATCTCACGTGAGATCGCACGCGACATCGCGTCCACGCTGGAATCACTCGGTCGACTCTGGGAAGCCGAGGCCTGGTTGGCGGTAGGAATGACACTCCCGGAAGACGACGCGGTTGAACTGGAGGCGGCCCGTGCCAACGTTTCGAAACGTCTTCGTCGGGACATGCCGTGGCAGTCCACGGAGGGACATCCGGAATGCCAAATTGATCCGCTGGCGTTTCCACTCCCCAAGATTGAGCAAGTCGTGCGGAACGTGGCTCGTGATCCGAGACTCGCCGACTCGTCTCAGTCGAATATGCCGCAAGACAAACTCATGACGCATTGGAAAATGGAAGACCGTGCGGAATCACGGGGTCTCCAGTTTTTTGGACGCACGGGTGACAACTTGGACCAACCCGGCGTGATGCTTTTTCAAACGCTTGGTTGCGGCGGTGGAACAATCGACTTTGACCGCGACGGCTGGCCGGACCTGTACCTTGCGGCTGCGGGCGGAACGCCGCCGGAACAGGACTCGGCACCCAACGCGCTGTTTCGAAATCTTGGTGGACGCTTCGTAAACATTGGTGGCGAAGCCAGCGTGCAGGATCACGGGTTTGGTCAAGGGATCGCGGTCGGCGACATCAATGAAGATGGATTCGCGGACTTATTGGTTTTGAACTATGGACCAAATCGTCTCTTCCTGAACCGGGGCGATGGGACGTTTGGTGACGCGCGACTTCTGCCGAGTGAACCTTATGAC
>JBCBOT010000405.1:0-7004 GCA_039821165.1 Planctomycetota bacterium
ATCAGGGCGAGGCGACGACGAGCAAGCGTTATTGAACCGATTGCGAGACGGATTCACCAAGCCGATCAGCCGAAACGATGAGCGAGTCGAAACGCTCGCCCTTGAAATGGCGGGATCGAAGCCGCCGGCCGAAGTGAAAGTCGACGCGACCGATTTCGATTTCGGCGCGAACGCTTTCGCGGCCGGGATGCACGAAGCAATTATCGAACACTACCGGGCGGGATAAATGAGCGAGACAACAACAGCAACCGTAAAGTGTGACGATTACCGTTTCCGGAATTCGACGCACGAAGTTTTGATCGGCGGCACGTGGTATGACGCCGCAAGCCTGCGAACTCTTGTTGACGCGGATCAAAAAGCGGTACCCGAATTCACCGTTCGCGATCGCCGCGAATTGAGCGGGCAAACGCAAGTCAACATTGGCGGGACGTGGCACTACTGGAGCGACATTGAAGTGATCATCGGGCTATTGTCCGGTGGTACTGTCACCGTTGACCCCGCAACGATCCCCGACGACAAAACGATCGAACGGACCGACAACGACTTCGGACCCCCCACGTTCGGATCTCCTGGCGATGAGGTTCCGGAGCCGGTCGAAAATTCCGACTACATGATCGTGAACCCGGACGGTATCGCGGTTTATGAATACGTCGGCGGGGTCATGGAATCGCGAGCGATCAAGCCGACCGGACCTTCGAACGTCGGGGCATTGATTGGTATCGCGGAGCCGGCCGATCAAGCCGAGTCGTTGTCGCTTGCGGACAGTTTGGACATTGGATCCTATCACCTTGTCCGGAATCCAATCAGCGGAACTTACGCGTTTTGCAAGGTGATTGCCGGAAGCCCGCAAACATTCGAAAAAATCACGCTATCGAACGAAACCGCAGCGGTGGCAGGCAGCGGAAGCGGCGGCGGTGAAAACATCGACCAAACGCTAGCCATTGGCAACGAAACAGCCAATGACCTAAGATTCATTGACTCGGGTGCCGGTATTGTCATGCTCAAGCCGGGCGGCGGATTCGTTCGAATGACTGTTGCAGACGATAACAGTCTGCGAACCACACCGATTTAGAAATCAATTTTTGATCCTCGCTGACCGAATAACGGAGGCGCAAACCATGCTGAACCAACAGGAAAGCACGCAATGGGAAAGCACCTTCAAACGCCGTCGCTTCTTTCTCCGAAACTGACACCGGTTCTCGCTGACATTTTCCCGATCGGCGATTCGGAAAACAGCAACGCAGAAGCGAGAATCACTCTCACGCAATTGAAAACGTTGGTTCTCACTGCCCTCGCGGCGGGTTCCGTTGACGTCACGCCAAGCGGCAACTTGACCGCAACGGAAGTACAGGAGGCGCTCGAAGACCTTCAGACGTCGATCGACAACCTCACCACGTCGAACGCGGCGGAAAACTTCATCGCGACGGCTGCGGACCCCGTCGCGGGCGATGGCGTCGATGGCGATTACCACCTCGCCCTGGGTGGAGCGAATCAAGGCGCGATCACCGGCCCGAAAGCGGGCGGAGCTTGGCCGGCAGTCGGAAACCTCGGCAACGCTTTTTCGGCGATCAATTTGTCGAGCGCTGCGGGTGCCGCGCCGACTGCTGGCGGATCGGCCGGGACGGCGACAACCGCCGCGCGCGGCGATCACACTCACCCGCTCCAAGATACGATCTACGTCGCGAACGGAACGCTAACCGGGGCGCGTACGATCGACAAAGACGGGAACGCACTCACGTTTTCCGGCGGCGGTAACGTGTTGATCACCGGCGGCGATTTGGAGATCAACGACGGAACCGGGGCAACCGGCACGATCTATCGGTCGGCTAACGGCTCACGTTTTCGCGTCACGGTCGACAACGACGGTTCGTTGACCACCACGAACGTTTAATCGTTCGACTCGCCCGAACGCTTGCCAAGAGTTGAGAGATGGGAAAGCACCTACAAGAACCGCTTGTTTCCGCCGACGCGAATAATGCGATCGTGAATGGATCGGACGGCGGCGCATTGGTGCTTCTTAATTCTTCGGGCTTCTCTGGAAACCTATCGCCTACTGACGATTCAGTTCAATCCGTCGCGAACGTGTTGGACGCGCTGTCAGTCGGGGGTGGCGGCGGTCTGACGTGGCAAACGATCACAACGGGCAACACTGCGAACCTTGCATCTGGCAATGGCTATGTCGTCAACGGGCAGACGACAACGGGTGTGCCGTCGACGCTGAACTTTCCCACGTCACCGAATGCAGGAGATCAATTCGCGGTCGTCTCCAATGGATCGGGGAATAATGGCATATTGTTTGATCGCGGCTTTGAGTTGATCGACGGTCAAACGGATGAAACTTTTTACACGCTGATCGAAGCGGGTGAATCCGGTCTCTGGACATACGACGGAACCGGGTGGATTTCGAACATGCGGTTCAAGCCGCAGCGAGTAAAGAGAAGGGTGGTTTCTTCTTCGGGCGACTCCCTTAGCTCGGGAGGCGTTAGGACGATTGACTTCGACACGCTGTCAGACTCAGACGGCGTAATGAACACCGTGTTTCGAACAAACTCCACGAGCATCGCCATAACTCCCCGGCGGTCGCGATGGGCGGTCAAGACGACGATTCGCGTAGTGCCGAACCAAACAGCCGCGCTAACTCAGTGGCAGCTTCAATTGCGACAACTTTCGACAACTACTATCACCCACTACAGCGACCGAATTTTTTCGACATACGACCTGGGATTCATCGTTCAATTTTCCGAGTCTTGGACAATCTCAACCTTAGCGGACGATCAAATCACAATCGCTCTCAATCCTGGTCGCAACTCATTGCTGCAATCAGGATCGGAAGTCGAAGCAATTGAAATCCCTTACGTGTAACCATGCCCGAAAGAACATACGAACGCGATCCAAATAACCCGCTTCAACAAATCGTGGTTGCCGTTGACGGCGTGCCGGTGGTTGAACCGTTGCCTCGCGTCAAATGGTTGGCGAAGGATCACGCCGAAACGATCGTTCATCCCGCAACGGGTGAAAGCCGAAAGATTTACCCGCACGACGACGTCGACATTGTTGATGAGTCGCACGAATGGGTGAAGAAATATCGAGAGCTCGAAGCGGCGGAAGGGATCGACGTCGCGGAATACCTTGCACCGAAACCGCTTCCGCCTTCGATCGACGAGCTAAAAGCAACGCTCTATCAAATGTCGTTTGCGGCAGTCGACGCGATGGCAAAGCAAGGCTATCGAGAATTCCTCTCTGGCAGGGTCGCAACCGGAACCGCCACCCCGGAAGAGGTCGCGGAGTACACCGCAATCTTGGAATTCGGTGCGTCATGTAAAGCGGTTTACGATCAAACAGTGAGCGAGCTTGAAGCGGGAACCCGAACGAACATCGACGGCGTTTCCTTCCCCGTTCCTTCCGCGTAGAGCGAACCGTTCCGGCCCGCTTCCACCACCAGCCAACAATTAAACGACAATGGCGACCACACTCCAAACCGCAACGCCGAGCGATCTTTACTACGAAGACGGCGGCGGATCATTCTCGACCGTCCCGGTTGATGGTGGACGTCAATTCAACGGCGCATGGTGGGAGCCGACCGTTGTTGCTGCGGTTGACGCAAACGAAGACAACGTCTTGACGCCGGCAGACGACGGCGAGACGTTGGACGAAGGCGAGTACAAGATTTCGAGCGGCGCGGGATCGTTCGGCGTGGCTCTCGATTATGCCGCCGGCCGAACGTGGACGTTTAACGATCTCGGAGCCGCGTCGACGAACCCGGTTTCAATTGGATCGGCGGGCGATCTCTTTTTCCTCGCGAATGAAGGATCGTTGACGCCTCTCCCTGGCGGGGCGATGGTGTTCGATATTGATTTCGCGAATATCGAGATCACAGCATCAACGGCGGCGAATGAATACGTGATTGAGTTTGTCACGCAAGCGGACACGCCCGCAGCGGCCGGGCTCGCAATGCAAGCCGAACAGTCGTCCGATTTCACCGCCGAAACCGGAAACGAATACCCGGTCGATCTAAGCGGACTTCCGGCCGGAGGGGTGGTCAACGTCGCGCAGCCAACCGGAACGCCATCGGCCGATGATAGCTTTGCGGTTTTCGATTCCCGGCTCGCGGCAGACAATGGAATCGACGGGGCGGCTCTTAACCGTTCGATCCGAATCAACTTCACCGACAACCTTCATTCCCTGGCTGGACCTGATTACGCGGTGATCAATTCGGCCGGCGCTCGCATCGTGTTCACCTACGTCGATTCGGCGATAGGATGGCGGATCGCTGCGAACGTGAATTCGTAGACCCAACCGACACTGACACGCTGACCGAACATCGGAGGCGATTGACCATGTTTTAAAGACTGATCAATGCCTTTCTTCACTTCGCAAATCGCGTCAGCAATTCTTTCCAAGCCTAACGCGTTCATCAGCAACGCGGACATGCTCGCGGCCAACGGCGGAAGCCTCGCGGAGGCAGGGAAGCCGAACGCGGCAGAGTTTCAAGCAGCCGTCACAGCGGCAAGTCTTACCAATGTCGTCGCCTATTACACTGGGGACAACACCGATAATCATTTATCGGCGACCTTGACAGCAAACGTTGATTCGGAGGGTGAAGCGACGTTGAACGGCGGACCCGATCCGAACAGTCACGACGGAGTAGTCCAAGACAACGCGATTTCGGCAAATACGACCGCTATCGCAAACGAAACGACACGGGCGACAACCGCCGAAGTCGCGTTGCAATCACTTATCGACAACCTTGATCCTGACAAAGAAATCGGAACGCTAGACGCAACGAGCTTTGACGCGTCGGCTGATTTACCAGCGGCAAACAAAGCGGAATATTTGCGAGTAAATGTCGCCGGTTCAATCACTATCAATTCCGTTGCTTACGACGTTACGGTTAATTCTGTCGTGCGCTGCAACGCTGACGGAACGACGGCAAATGATGAGACCGCCTGGACCGTTCTAATCGCCGGCTCGGGTGGCAATTTCGATAAAGTGCTTGAACAAGGCGGCGCATTGACCGCGAGTCGGTCGATTGATGGCGGAGGATCCAATCTCACCTTTCTGAATCTCGCGAGCCTGCTAGTTTCCGTCGCAGATTACGTCCTCGATGTCACTGGGGCATGGCGAGTCAACGCGAGCGAGTATTTCTTCGGTAACGGATCCGGAGGCAATCTACCCTCCGATAAGGCTTCGGAATCAACGGTTTTCCTGGTACTCGACATTTCAACCGGGAAGGTTCTCAAAACGTCGTCTAGCTTAGTCGCAAACGTTGTCGATGCTTCCGCGTCTGCTCAAAACGTACCATTGCCGGAACCGACCGGATCGGGCGCGGTCGTGTTTCTCTCCGTCGCAGACGCGACTAACAGTGTGACGGTTTCAACAACCAACGGAACGGTTGGGAATGTCGCAAGCTATCTCGCGAGCAACCACGGCGATGCAGATTTGATTTTGACCGACAAAGTCGCCGGCAATTGGTCGGTAAGCGTCATCGGACAACCGGGGACTGTTGAACGGACAATCGTTCCGGTAACGCTAACTGATATCACTCACGTTTCCGGGGGATCGCTCACTTATGACGGGGATTCCAACACCGCGTCTCAGGAAATCAGCCTCGTATCGGCGGAATACTACGACGAAGGAAACACGCGAGTTATCACGCTCCAATACTGGGAGCAAGCAGAAAACGAAGTAGTGCTTGATCTTGGCTCGCTTGTGCCTGCCGGGGCGTCGTTCGATTACGGTGTCGGCAACGCTGTAGATGGATCGTCGTTTGGCGGCGGTGCTTCATTCTTGCGCAAGACGGGGCAGCCTTCACGCGTCGGAATCAACCGCAACGACGCAATCGACGGCGACCACCAATGGTTAACCAAGCTGTTTATTGACTTGTCTGGTTCCGATGTTGGCGGGCAAGTAGTTCTCGCCGGCGCGGTCAAGCCGGAAGAACTTGCGATCATGGCGTTTAGTTCTGCGACGGACCAGAACGACAAGGCAGTCGGCGATGTAACGATTGAAAACGCAACCAGGATTTCAGGTGGCATCACATTCGATGCGAGCACCAATGTTTTCACCCTGCCTCAATCAAACAAGCCATACTATTGTGATGCTGAAATTGCATGGGACTGGGACGATGGCACGGGTGCGTCAGATTTCAGCGGTACAACTTCAGTTGAGTGGGTAGATGCGGCAACGAACGCGGCTATCGGAACGCACCGTGGCACGGCTTCGCTTTCCGAGCAGTCATCAGACAACCCAGACCTTTACAACGGCACGGCAAGGACGTGGATTGACGCGAGCGCCGGCCCCGTAAACGTAAAGCTGAGAGCCACTTCGGCCGGCGTAAACATCGACATTATCAACATCACGGGGCTAATCCAGCAGTTTTCGAGCGGTGAATTTGCGTTGCCCGATGCGTTGCCTGTTGGGGATTTGGCAAAAGACAGCGTGACGCTTTCCGCCGATTATGGTGTCACTGTCGGTTACAGCGATGTCAACGAACTCACCCTCACGGTTCCGAATGACGGCGATTACGTCATCGCTGCAACGTTAAACGTGGAAGGTTCGGGGGACGATGTTTTCTCAAGCCACGTTCTGACAGATGGTTCAAATAACGAGATCGGCACGCCTCAATTCGTTAAAGCGCATGACCTCAGCACGGGGGACTTTACCCAATTCCCAATTACTCTGTATTTCGAGTTGGAAGGAGCGGTCGCGGGGGACGTTGTGAAGGTTCGGTCGCAAAAGAGCGACACAAACGACACGGTGACGGTCAAGGAGGGTTCTCGCTTGTTCTATCGTCAAGTCGCCACCAAGACCGTCATCAACACGACGGACGTTCCGGTCAACGATCAAGCGGCGAATGGCTGGCGAGACATTGGCGACGTTCGTGAGCAATGGGGTACGTTCAACTCATCGCAGGCTAACGGCGGAACTATCAATCTGCCGATGCCTTTTGCAGACGATCAATATTTCGTAAACCCCGTACCTTCGGCGAGCAGCAGTAGCAACAT
>JBCBOT010000406.1:0-6982 GCA_039821165.1 Planctomycetota bacterium
GTGCGACCATACTTCGACTCCCTCATTGGAGTCGAAGTATGGTCGCACCATCCCAACGCCGAACGCAAGTCAGACCCACAATTCGTTGGAAAAAAGAGGGCATTCCGCGAGGGCTCTCCTCCGGATGGGCCATTCTAAGGCTCGCACCTACCCCGGCGTACCTGCAAATCGCGACCGGACTGTGGTGCCCCGCGGACCAGGCTACCTGGTTTCCGCTGCGATCGACGGCCGAAGCCTACGCCCGCGACCTTCGCATCGCCGCGAAGGTCGTCCACCTGACCCGTCGATCAACCGGCGAGCTTGTCCAGCAATCGACCGACGTACTTGCCCACCCGCGGCGGCGGCTTGCGTAGCTGTCGCGGCAACTCGGAAATGCGTTTGCGATCCTCGGCATTCAGCTCAGCGCGGGTGTCCAAAACGTTCAACGCGGCAACCGCTGCGAAATGGCCGACGGCCTCGACATCCGACAGCTCGATCAATCGCTGCGTCACACTCCTTTTCGCCGTGTCGTCCGCAGAAGATGCCAACACACCGTCACAGGCCGCAATGGCGACGCTCGCATTCGCATCCTCGGTGAGTTTCATCAACGCATCGACCTCACCGCGAAGCGCCAATCCGCGTACCGCCCAAAAACGAATCACGGAGTCTTCGTTAGCCGACAGCCGAACCAGTTGCCGCGGCTTCAGGTCGCTTTCGACATCGGTCGCCGACATCGCTAATCGGACCCATCGTTGCGATGCGTTGGTCGCTCCCATCGCATACTCACGCGGTGATGTCTCGCCGACACGCTCATGCATCTCCGCCTCGGGCATCAATCCGGTGTCACGGGTTTGGATCATCCAATCCGCCACCGCCGCACGCATCACCTCGACGCGCTCTTGATACTCCGGACGGTCCGCAAGGTTCGTGACCTCCCATGGGTCTGACTGCAGGTCGAACAGCTCTTCGGCAGGGCGAGTCTTCCAAAACTTAGCTTGAGCCTCGTTGAGCTTTCCTGCGTCAAAAAGCTCTTTCCAAACCCGAGTCGTCGGTGTCTGGAACATATAGTCAACGTGCTTGAGGTAAGGTCGATCGGGATAGAAGTATCGCAAGTAGACATAGCGACCGTCCGTGCAACTGCGCACCATATCAACACGCTCATCCATGCGGCCTCGATATCCGAACAGGTATTGCTTCGCCTCACCCGCAAACCGCCCCAAGAATGGCACACCCTGCATGGAAGTCGGTGACTTGACGCCCGCGAGACTGAGTGCCGTCGGTGCCAGGTCGACAAAGCCGACCAATCGATCCGACTCCTCGCCATCGGCGTAGTCCTTGGGCGCAAGGTGACGAAATTTTTTGGGTATCGAAACCAGCAGGGGAACACGCAGCCCTGAATCGAAAGGCTGGCGTTTACTCCGCGGCATCCCACTGCCATGGTCGCCGTAATAAAAGATGATCGTCGAATCTCGCAGGCCCGCTTGATCGAGTTCATCGAGCGTTTTTCCGACCAGCGTGTCCATTTCCGTCAGCTTGTCGTAGTACTGCGCCCAATCGCGTCGCACTTCGGGCGTGTCGGGATGGTACGCCGGGATCGGTGCCCCCGCCGGATCGTGCACCGGCGTGTGTGGCCGGACACGGATCTTGCTTTCGTGACTCACGGTGAAGTTGAACACGGCAAAGAACGGCGTGTTCGCGTCGGGTCGGTTCTTGTAACTCGCCTTCTTTCCCGAATCATCCCACCCCGCGTCGGCATCGGCAAAGTTGTAGTCGGTCTTGGAATTGTTCGTGCAGTAATAACCGGCCTCGCGAAGTAACTCCGGGTAGAGCTTTAGCTCCCTCGGCAACCGCACGCCGCTCCGCATGTGCTGACCGCCAAGACTCGTCGCATACATGCCGGAAATGATCGTGGTGCGGGCCGGGGCGCAAACCGGCGCGTTGGACCAACACGTCTTGAAGCGAAGGGAACGCTCCGCCAGCCGATCCAGATTCGGCGTGTCCGCGTACTCATCGCCGTAACACCCCAGTTGCTGTCCGTTATCCTCACTCGTGATCCAGAGGATATTGGGCCGTTCGTCGGCGGCGTGGGCCACGCCAAGAATGGCGAACCACATTGCGAGTGCGAGCTTCTTCATGACAGGTCCTGGGGAGGTCGTCGTGGGGAGTAGACCCGGAAGTCAGTTTCATTTGGCCGCATCGTACACCCCAAGAACCTTCCCTGCAGCGTTACCCCTCGCGCACGTCACCCCGTGAACTGGTTTGGAATCCCATGAATTGGTTTCAAGAAGTGTTCGGTTTCACCGAGTCCGAACAAGCGGTCCGAGACAACATCGAAGTCGATGGCGAACGGCTCTACTCAAGAGCGAACGGCCGGCGTTTCAATCACGGAAGACTATCCACACCCACTCTCGCTGAACTCCGCGAACAAGCAGATGCTGCGTCGCTGCCTGGGAAACTCACGGTGCAGGAAATCGTGGCCGACGTTCGCACACTTCATCGAGAGCCGGAAAATACGGGTGCGTTGTTCCAAGTGGCGTCCCAGTTCAACCTGCTGGAAATGATCTCGCCCCGCGCGACGCCCTCGGATGGAATCACTCGCTATTTCGCCGATCACACGCAAGGTCCCGCGTGCGCGATGGCGTGTGCCGCCGGAACGCTCTACCGGAACTGGTTCGCCCAAACGACGAACAATCAGATCGACTGTCTTGCCGATCTCGAAAGGGAAATCAATGCAGGCGAACAACTGTGGTCCATGGAAAACGGTTACGCGTTGCTGTCCGGGCTTGCGTTCAACGCGGCTGAAACCTCTCCGATCATCCGGATCGGCATTCACGCAAACACCGAAGTGACGGACGCGACCGCGCCGCACTGCGTCACGCAGGCCTACTGTTCCGCACTACCGATTTCCTACTCCGGCGTGAGTGACCGCGATGTGGAGCCCCTGGCAAGGATGGTACTGAACTCGGCCTACGAAGCCACCTTTGCGGCAGCAATCATCAACGCATGCTCCGCAGGTGGAAGCCGCAAGTTGTTCCTCACACTTCTCGGCGGCGGAGCGTTTGGCAATCCGATCGAATGGATCATCGATGCGATCGAGCGATCCATCCGCCTCTATAAATCGACCGCCCTCGACGTGGCCATCGTCAGCTACGGCTCAAACGAACCGGCCGTGGACCGACTACTCCGGTAAATCCGACGTCTCGGTCGGTGCTTCAACGTCGACGCCGACGCTCTCCGGCGTGATCGAGCCCTCCTCGACAGAATCAGACTCCTCCGTGTCACGTCGGACTTCGAGAATCAGCTTGTCGTCCTCGACGCGGATGTCCTGAAACTTCCGCAGAAACTTTCGCTGATCGGGGTCCCGATTGACGTTCTTGGCAAGGTTCTCGTCACGTAAGCCGGTCATAAACTCTTCCGGCACCGGGGCGCCGTTCACCTCGGCTTCTTTCGCCCGCACGAACAAATGACCGTCGTCCATCGTGACGTCCATCGTCGCCGAACCGTTGAAATAGCGACCGTCCATCATGGGGATGCCGTCGAGCGGAAAACTGACGTCGCCCTCGATCTCCCCGTCTTCGATACGAACAAACACCTTTCCGCGAACTTCCTCTTTGTCCGCGATCAATGCATTGATGTCGGCGGCGGTCAGGACCAGGTCTTCCTTGGGGACCTCTCCACGATCAATCGCGTCATTGAAAGCATCCATGCGAGCCTTGAGCGCCGCCATGTCCTCCTCGCTGTACTCGACGACCTCGATCTCCATCGGTTCTTCCGATGTGTACGTGGCGATCGTCTTGTTGAGGAACCAATAGCCGACACCACCCATGCAGAGAAAACCGGCGAACATCAGACCGACGGCGATCAAACATCCCCAAAGGCAGCCCTTTGATCCCGATCCACGCGGCTGAGCGAGAGTCGGCGGAGCTTGTGTGTCTTGAAGGTCAGTAGCCATGGTTTTGAAACTTCAGCGGGAATCCGGTAGTGGTTGGGGACAGACATCGGAAACGAGCCTCAAACGAGCGCGTTCTCGAGTCCGTCTGAACGAGGGCCGACGTTTGAACAACGCGGGGCGCGTTTTTTGCCGACCCGAGCCCTTACCGTACCAAATCCAGCTGTGCCCGCGGCTTCGCTACCGACAACTCGAGCGCCCGATGTTTCTTCGCGTCGCCCGTCGACTTATTACCCAGCAAGATCACGCGATGGCGATAGTTCGTGTCACGATCGAAGAGCAAACTCATGTCGAGCGTTTTGGGCGGCGTTTTTTTTCCACCGACTTCGAAGAACCACCAGACGTGCGCCCCTTCCTCTTTCCGTCCTAGCCAGTGAATCGGCCGCCCGCGGGGTGGCGAGTCCTCGGTCTTGAGAACCGGGTCGAAGACCATCTGCGCCGCCAGCAGGTCACGGTACCAATCGCCGCGTTTCTCCTTTCCCGCAGGCAAAGGACCGTGATGACGGACGATCCAATCCTCATCCTCCAGCGATAACCGCAGCGCGACCTCGACACGCTCGGACTTTGGATTCCATTCCAATTCCGAGAGCGTTTCGTGGACAGGATGCAGCAACAGTGCGGTCAGCAGGAACCAGCTCATTCGTCCGAGCTTTCCTTTTTCTTGGAGTCCGCGTCCGACTTGGCCGCCGGCTTCTTATCTTCGGCCGACTCCTTTTTCTCGTCCTTTTCCTTCGCTTCGTCCTTCTTCTTGGAAGCGTTGAACTTCTGCATCTCGTTGCGGCTTCGTTCCTGCTTGAACAACTTGAAACGCGAAGGCACGAGTTTCTCGGGCCAGTGGTTGTTACTTTCGTCGGCATCGCTCGTCTGGCGACGCGGATCGAGTTCCAATCGCACGATCTCCTTGTCGGTCGCGATCATCCGACGCGTTTGCCGGCTGTTCTGACGCCAGATTTGCGCCGGGAACGTCATCATCTCGTTTGTGTTATCGGCGTAATGCACACGCAACAAGATCGGCATCACCAAGCCGCCGACATTTGAGAAATCGACGATGTAAAAGTTCGTTGTTCGTCGCAGCAGCGCCCGTTCGTCGCTATCCAAACCGTCCAAGAACTTCTGGTATGCCTTGCGGCTACCCTCATCGACTTTGTCCGGGTCGTAATCGGGACTGTTGTAAAAGTCCTTGAGTCCCGGCTGCCAATCGATACGCTTCTTCAGCTCTGCATTTCGCAAGTCGCTGATCGACTTGTCGCGGCTGTCCTTTTCTTGACGCTCGCGTTCAGCTTGCTCGTCCGGGTCACCAGCATCAATCTGGTAAAGCCGCACACGATCGATCGCGATGTCGACGTGGTCGGTGCTGTAAAACCAGCCGCGCCAGAACCAGTCCAAATCGACCGCGCTGGCATCTTCCATGGTGCGGAAAAAGTCGCTCGGCGTCGGCCGTTTGAATTTCCATCGTTGGGCATACTCACGGAACGCAAAATCAAACAGTTCGCGACCAAGAATAGTCTCGCGGAGAACGTTGAGCGCCGTTGCGGGTTTGCCGTAAGCGTTGTTGCCGAACTGAAGAATCTCTTCGCTGCCCGTCATGATCGGACGCTGATTTCCGCCCCGCATGTACGCCGCCATGTTTTCGGGAACGCCACGTCGCGAGGGGTAGTTCTCTTCCCATTCCTGCTCCGCCAAGTACTGCAGGAACGTATTGAGCCCTTCGTCCATCCATGTCCATTGGCGCTCGTCGCTGTTGACGATCATCGGAAAGAAATTGTGGCCGACTTCATGGATCACGACCGAGATCAAACCGTATTTGGTACCGCGACTGTACGTCCCGTCTTTCTCTGGACGCGGACCGTTGAAACAGATCATCGGGTATTCCATCCCGTAGACCGGACCGTTCACGCTGATCGCGACCTCATACGGATACTCAAAACTGTACCGGCCGTAGACTCGAAGCGTGTGAACGATCGCCTCCGTCGAGTACTTGCTCCACAGAGGTTCGGCTTCATTGGGATACAGCGACATCGCCATCACCGTTTGCGATCCGACTTCTTCGCCCATCGCATCCCAGATGAATTTTCGACTGGCAGCAAAAGCGAAGTCGCGAACGTTCTTGGCCTCAAAACGCCACGTCTTTGACTTTTGCGTGCGAACGCTTTCGTTCTTCTTCGCTTCTTCGGGCGTGATGACGAACACGGGCTTCTTCGCGGTCCGAGCCTTCTCAAGCCGTTCCTTCCAAGCCTCCTTCAAAACCTCATCCGGGTTTTGCAACGTCCCCGTCGCCGTCACGACCATCTCCGAAGGGACCGTGATGTTGACTTGGTAGTCACCGAGTTCGAGCGTGAACTCACCCCGGCCGAGGAACTGCTTGTTTTGCCATCCGGTGTAGTCGGTGTAGGCCGCGACCCGTGGAAACCACTGCGCGATTTCGTAGATGTAATTCTCGTCCTCTTCAAAGAACTCGCATCCGCCGCGGGCACGAATCACTTTTGAATTCACGATGTTGTACGAGTAGTCGATCGAAAAACTCGTCGACTCACCCGGTGCGAGCGCTGTCGGCAAGTCGACTCGCATCATGGTGCCGACGATGGTGTATTCCAGTGGCTGGCCGCTTCCATCGGTGACGGCCTTGATCTTGTAGCCACCGTCAAACGTTTGCTTGGCGAGCATCGATCGGAGTTGGCCGAAAGATACCCGTGACGAAAATCCAGACGCGACCTCGCTTCGGTTGCCGTCCGAATCCGGCTTGAAACGGTTCTGGTCCAACTGGACCCAGATGTATTTCAAGCTGTGCGGTGATTGGTTGTGGTAGTCGATATCCTCCGAACCGATGATTCGCTGGTTATCGTCGTCGAGCGTCACGTCGATTTTGTAGTCGGCGCGTTGTTGCCAGTAAGCGGGGCCGGGGCTTCCCGATGCGGTGCGAGTGGTGCCGGGAGTCGGCAACCATGGATCGAGCTGAGCAAACGGATTATCCGGGTCCGAGTGTTTCGCATTGGCAGCCTCGGGCGTCTGAGCCGACGCGGGCCCCCCGACGAAGAGGAGCGATGCAACAACCGA
>JBCBOT010000407.1:0-6951 GCA_039821165.1 Planctomycetota bacterium
CAGCTCCTCCATCGGCCCGACCTGACCCAGTCGGGCGAGTCCGAAGATGGATTTTGACCGGGCCTGACCCGATCGGTGGTTGGTTTAGCCTCGCGGTCCTACGACCCGCCAGCCTATTTCCGCAAAGGATACCGAATCTTCCCTGGTTCGCGGAGGTCCGACCAGGCACCAAAATGAGATTTTTCCGAGGACTTCTCGGCAAACTGGGTAAGTCACTCGCTGGTAGCCTCTCTTGGAGGCACTTAAACCTCTCGTTGAGCCGCACTATCGGGGGTGTCGGTTTCCTCCTCACCCGTTGCGGCTGATTCTTCACTCGGAGGCGCCGCTTCGGCTTCAGGTTCGCCAGAATCCGCCGCAACCGCTTCTTCCACCGGTTCAGCAGTTGGTGCTGGTTCAGCGGGGGCCGGCTCAGCAGCTGGGGCTGGCGCGGAGACACCAGCCGCCTCCGCCTCGCGCTGAAGTCGCTCGCGTTCGCGACGTGCTTGCCGCTCCACCTCTGCTGCCTCGTCCGCTTCCTCAGCCTTCTGTTCCGCAGCTTCGACGATCATGTCGACCTGTTCCTCGCTGAGCCCGCTCATTTCAACGAACGCGTCCGGTTCGATCACCGAAAGGTCGTCGTAAGATAGGTAGCCTTGCTCAACAAGCGCTTGCGAAATTTCAGCCGTCATGCCGTCGAGCGCGCTAAACGCCTCGACCGCACGTTCGATTTGCTCTTCGAGTTCGGGCCCGGTCATGATTTCGATATCCCAGCCGCACAGCTTGCTGGCCAATCGAACGTTCTGTCCGCGGCGCCCGATCGCGAGTGAAAGCTGATCTTCCTGCACCAACACGATCGCTCGACCGATCATGTCGCAGAGCAACACCTGCTCGACCTCGGCGGGTTGCAATGCATTGGGGATCAAGACCTCGGGGTCCTCACTGTAACGCACCACATCAATGTGCTCGCCGGCCAGTTCCTC
Organism: Planctomycetota bacterium; assembly: GCA_039821165.1. Lineage (GTDB taxonomy): Bacteria > Planctomycetota > Planctomycetia > Pirellulales > Pirellulaceae > Stieleria. The sequence continues at coordinate 960 of JBCBOT010000407.1, forward strand.
GCGGACTGCCTTGATGCGACTTCCACGATAGCCGACACACACGGCGATCGGGTCGACCTGGCTGTCATCGCTGCTCACGGCAACTTTGCTTCGGTAGCCCGGTTCGCGTGAGATTGAATTGATGTGGATTACACCTTCATTCAATTCGGGGATCTCTTGTTCGAAGAGGCGTTGAACCAGTTGCGGTCGGGTTCGGCTCAAGACGACACGCACGCGGTTGCCCGTCGCTTTGACTTCGAAGACCACCGCACGGACGCGTTCACTGGCGTGCAAGCTTTCGCCTGGAATCTGTTCGCTGCGGGGCAGGATCGCCTCGACGTTCCCCAGGTTCACCGTCGCCACGCCACCGTCGGCCCGACCGATGATCCCAGCGACGGTGTCGCCGATTTGCTCACGATATTCCGCCATCAAAGAGTCGCGTTCTGCTTCACGCACCTTTTGAATGATGACTTGCTTGGCCGTTTGAGCGCCGATTCGTCCGATCTGGTCATCACCGAGTGCGACGCCGTCGAGCGTCGCAGCGATCTTGCCGTTCTCCCGATCCAATTGAACCTGGATGTCAGCTTCTTCGCCATATTGCCGTTTCGCCGCCGTCTGTAGTGCCGCTTCGATCGCCGAGAACACCAACTCGGTGTCAATATTCTTCTCGCGGTGCAGCGAATCGACGTATCGCAAAATGTCTTGCGGATTCATGACGAACGACCGTTCATGGGGAAATAGTCAGTCTTCCAGCGGTGAAGCAAAAAATAAACCCGGACCTATGCAGGACCGGGCCGGATGCTCGTGCCAGTACTTGACCCGAGAGGTTACTGGTACGGCCAGCGGGTGTCAACCAAGACCGACGGTCGAAGTTCGATCGGGGCGCTCGCGCGGAAGACGCCTTCGGTGGGAACGGATACGGTGAGGTTCAAAACACCATGTGACGGTAGGCCGAGAGAACTCACACTCGCGCCGTAGAGATCGCTTGGTGACAGGCCCGATCGGATCACGTGGCGAGTGGCGGCGGACCTTAAGATGCCTCCGTTGACCGATCGGCTTCCGCCCTCGAGCCCGACGCTTTGGTGAGGCGACGCGCGCCAACCGAACACGGGACGCAGCCGATGATTCAGCGGTAGTCGAACGCGAGCGATGCCATCCGCGTCAAAACTTAAGTTCATTGACCAAGTCGCCGAGGTTGTCTTGGCTGTGACATAGCCCGTGTAGTCTTGAGTCGGAATACGAGGGTTCAGCTTAAATCGCGCCGTTGCCCGTCGAGTCACACGATTCCCCGAGGCATCAAGCAAAACCACCTCGGCCATCCAACCATCGGGATCCGCATCCGCGTCGAAGTTGCTGAGCGATGCACGAACGCCAACCGATTTGGGCCTACCGACACGTGGCGATGGACTTCGTGGCACATGCTTTGGAAGCTCATGGACTTCGCCGTTGAGTACGACCTGCGTGGTTGCATCGCCACTGGAGGGCACGATCTCTCGACCGGCCGGCACGTCATCAAGCGTGACCGGTTCATCCGCTTTGAGTCGTATCGCGACAGCGGCAACCATCAAGGCAAAGATCACAATCCAAAGCGGGCGTTGCTGGCTCAAGGTCTGATTCTCGTTCGTGTTTCGGGCGACTCGATGAGTCACTGCCGAGGCAAACGAGGGGCCAAAGCATCAATCGATGGATTATTGCGGCATTTGATCCAAAGGAGCGTTTTCGCGTTTCACTTCACCAACATCAGGGATGACACAACCCGACGCGCGTTGCCTGGAGGCAACGCGAAACCTCACGTGAATCGCTCGCCCCCCAAAGTTGGAGGTCCCGCGCTCGTTGTGCGGGTCATTCGGATGAAAGAATCGCTCAACACCCTATGGGGTGGTGAAAACTGCTTGATTTTTTGCAAGTGCGCGAGGGATTCCCCAAAACGATCCTAGTTTTCCATTGAACCACGACGCGTTTGGGAGACTTCACGAGAGGTCAAGGCGTCCCAGTTTCGCATCAAGACTGAGAAAGGGCAGGATAATGAACCGTCAACGAAACGCAGGGTTCTCGTTGATCGAAATGGTGATCGTCATTTTGATCCTTGGCATCATCGCGGCTGTCGCGGCGCCGCGGATGTTCGACACCGCTCAACAAGCCGAACAAAACACCACCCGGCAACAGCTCGCAATCATGCGCAACGCGATCGAAATGCATCGCGCACAAAATGGGGCTTACCCGGCCGACCTTGCCGTTGCCATGAACAACATGCTCAGAGGTCCGTTCCCCGTTCCTCAGATCGGCTCGGTCCGCGGACTCGACGGCGTCTATGTCGACACAACCACCACCGACGCTCCCGTCGTGCCATCGCCCAACTCGAATGACGGTTGGGCCTACAAACCGCACAACGGAAGTTTAAAACTCAATCTCAACCCGAGCGGAGGCGAAGTGGGCGCCGACTGGTAATTCGGTCGCCCATGACAAATCAATGTCCGCGCCGCCGAAGATACTGATAGTCGAAGACGATCCCGTCTTTCGTCGAGTGCTCGAGTTCTCCATTTCAAAGGCAGGGCTGTCGATCGAGACAGCCGTGGACGGCGAAGCTGGATTCGAGCGATTGATGGAAGGTGGCATCTCAATCATGGTCACCGACTTCCAAATGCCGCGCTGCAACGGGCTTGAGCTGCTGCAGAGATTGCAGGCCGTCGAAGACTATCAGCGCCCGCCGGCCATTCTTTGCACCGCGAAAGGACTCGAGCTCAATGGAGACGCGCTTCGTGCCCAGTTCAATCTGAGTGGGATTCTGCACAAGCCTTTCAGCCCCCGGAAACTAACTGAGTTGATCATGCATTGCCTGGATGAGGGCGGGCATCTGGCGGGGCAGTCTTATTCTCTCGGGGGTGATCAACTCTGATGGAAAGCCTGGACAACCTCTCCTTGCCGACAGACAACTCGGCATCGACCGAACACGGGACGCCGCTTGCTTCGACGCGAATCGGGCTGCTGTTTTTCATTTCAGCCGCGTGCGCGCTCGCGGCGGCGCTGAGTTCGCATGCGATCGAACCGCTAAACTCCATCGAAGCAATGATGTGGGTCACCACCATTGCGATCTGTTCGCTCACCGGATTGATCTCGATGCGCTCGGTTCGCACCTTGCAAACCATCGAATCCGAACTGAGGAGCTCCAAGGGCACTCCTTATCGCTGGCAGACGGTGCGTCCGATTCTTGCTGCGGACGACGTCGCTGATGCATGGAATGAGTTGCTCAAGGAGGCTCAAACGGGAACGAGTCCCACATCGGAAAGGAGTTCCGCCTCACTCGACCAAGAGGCCGTCACGTTGGCTCGCGCCATGCGTGGTCTACCCACCGCCTGGGTCATCACGGACCTGGACGGCCGGATCCTGTTCATCAGCCAACCGGCTTGCAACCTCTTTAGCCTCGTCGAAGATGCAAACCACATTGGACGAGATCTTCTCGATCTGCTCAGTCTTCGTGCCGGAGATGACACGGTCATCACGAAACGTCAACGCTTCCTGAGCAACGTGCGGATGATCCAGGAGAGGCATCGTGTGAGCATGGGAGGAGAAACGGTTCACTTGCGGATCGCACGATCGCGTCTGAACGGCCGGATCGGCGACGGTGAAGGGATGGCCTGGATCTTGACCGATGTCACCCAACAAGAAATCGCGACCCGGTCTCGCGATCAGTTCTTGCTGACGGCAACCCACGAGTTGCGTACACCGCTCGGAAACCTGCAGGCATACGCGGAAGCCCTACAGGAAGAAGAAGAATTGGAAATCGATCGCCAGCGAGAGTTTTGCAGCGTGATCGTTTCCGAATCACATCGCCTCGGAAGGCTGGTCGATCAATTGCTCACGGTCGGTCAGATGGAGGCGGGTTCGATGGTCGCTAATCGACTCGAGCTCGAGATGCTCCCGCTGGTCGAGTATGCAACCGATCAAATCGCGAGTCAGGCGACACAGAAAGAGCAACAGCTCACCAGGGACTTTTCGCCGAAGTTGCCGACGGTCTTCGGGGATCGAGAGAAGTTGCAAGCAGCGCTCGTCAACCTCGTCGGCAACGCCGTCAAGTACACGCCCACGGGTGGCAAGATCGCTGTCCGCTGCAGGGTTCAGCACAACTGGATCCGCATCGACGTCGAGGACAACGGACCTGGTATCGCTGAAGACGAGCAGGGGAAAGTGTTCGACAAGTTCTTTCGCGGCAGCAACATCGCGGAAACCGAACAGCGTGGAAACGGTCTTGGGCTGGCCTTCACCCGCGAAGTCGCGCGGATGCATGGCGGCGAGATCGAATTGGAGAGCAAACTCGGTGAAGGCTCCACCTTCACCATGCGATTGCCAATCGGTGGCCAATCGCGTAGCGGCATCTAAAAAGGAATCAGGCGATGGCGCGTATCGATAAACACGGTTCTGTCTATGTGATTCGGTCCGAGGGACCGCTGCGGAACGAAGCCATCGAACCGCTCGACAAACTTGTCGAGGACAAACTCACCGGCGGCGCTCCGCTCATGGTCGTCGACTTTGCCGGGACGCCGTTGATCGATAGTGCCGGGCTCGAGTGGTTGCTCGATCTGAGCGATGAGTGCTGTGACCGCGGAGGATGTCTTCGCCTGTGCAACGTCGGTGAACTGTGCCAGGACGTCTTGCGTGTCACCGGCGTCGGTTCCCGGATCGAAAGCTTCGGCGATCTGACGGCTGCCCTCGGAAGTTTCGCATGATCGGGGAGCCTCAGAACATGTCGACGGACGTTTCAGCACCACCGCTGGCGATCGAACCACGCGTCGCCAATCCGGGTGATCAAGGGGATCGACAACGTGTTCTTCCGTTGGGACAGCGTTTGGTCCAAGCGGGATTGATTCGCGAAGATCAGCTCGAAACGGCACTCGCGCACCAGGCCAGCGAGGAGGAGCGGTTGCTGGCGATCGCGGAGCAGGATGGCACCGACACCATCGGTCGCGTCAAACGCAAACGGTTTAAGCGGCTCGGAGAGGTCGTCGCAGAACTCGGACTCGTCGACGAAGCGAGTCTGCTGCCGATGCTCGGCGAACAACTCGGCGTCGAAGGTGTCAAGCTGCGCGAAGGATTGATCGATCCTGTCGCGGTCCGTTTGGTCCCACGCGAATTTGCCGAACGGTACAACGTGTTGCCATTGATGCGGGTTCGCGACGAATTGACCGTCGCGATGGCAGACCCGCAGGACCTCGCCGCCATCGATACGCTAAGCGACCTCAGCGGTTGCCGCATCCGCCCAGTGCTAACTCTCGGCAGCGGAATCGAACGGTTGTTGCCGCGCTGCTACGAGGATGACTTCACCGTCGACTCGGTCACCGCGGACCTTGACGTCGAACAGTTGGAGTTGGATACCGAAGCGATCGACCTGGATCTGCACGGCACCCAGCGCCTGGCCGAAGGAAGTCCGGTCATCAACCTCGTCAACTACGCCATCATTCAGGCCGTGCGACAGGGTGCGAGTGACATTCACATCGAAGCCGGGCAAAAATTCACAAGCATTCGCTTTCGGATCGACGGAGCACTTCGTGAAGTCATGAAGCCTCGCCGCGACATGCATGCGGCGATCGTTTCGCGGATCAAAGTGATGGCCAAACTCGACATTGCTGAACACCGACAACCGCAGGACGGGCGGTTTCATGTTCGCATCAATCGTCGCGATATCGACTTGCGGATTAGCACGCTGCCGACCGTGCTAGGCGAAAAAGTCGTGATGCGTGTGCTCGACCGTCAGAGCGTGACCTTTGATTTGGATCGGCTCGGGCTTCCCCAAGATTCACTCGCATGCGTTCGCCGAATGCTCAGTCGTCCACACGGGCTTGTCCTGGTGACCGGGCCGACGGGGAGTGGGAAAACGACGACGCTCTATTCCGCGATCGAGCTGGTATTCGACGGGATCCTCGACGGTAATGACGTTGCGTTCGATACCTTTGATGAGCTCGATCGCGGAATAGAGCGTCGTCGTTTTCCCACTCCCCGTCGGCCCGGTCACCAGGAC
>JBCBOT010000408.1:0-6920 GCA_039821165.1 Planctomycetota bacterium
CGACTGCCTCGCGTCGAGTCCGCAGTCTGCTTCGTAAGATGCGAGACGCTACGCCAACGCAGCCCGCTCGCCATCGAAACAGGCCAATAGAAAGTTCAAAACTTCGTCACCACTAAAACGACTCTCCGGGAGCCCCACCTCATACGCATGAGCTTCCAAGATCGAAGATTCGACGCGTGTTCCGTCCCGCAACGCCATCCATTCTGTCTCGAATAGGGCGGTCTCAACCATCCGATCGGTGCGGACCTGAACGTCTTGATGCCGTGAGTCGGTTTCAATACGACCGAATCGCTCGTCCACTGACGATGGCAAACCCTCCAACAGTTGAATGAAGTAGCCGTCAATGAAGAGCAAGCCGCCGGTGATCCCCGCCGTGCTGTTTCTGTTGTGCGCGGTGCGAATGATATCGTAGACATCGCGCAGCGTGACGCTGCTCGCTGCCCGGCTTGTATAGACAAGTTGTCGAATCATCAGAACGTTCCTAGCGGAGTCTCGTGTCGATCAGGGCTTTGCAACCAAGCCGTTTACGCGAGTGAAAGCGATGGCCTGCGTCAACGCCAACGATCCTACACTGACGGAGCCCCGGATATTTGTGGATGCAACAGTGTTAAAAGTTCATTCGCGGGCACAGGGCGGCTGAGTGCATAGCCTTGGATCTGGCTGCATCCCGCATCGCGTACCATTTCAATTTCGCTTTCCGTTTCAACGCCCTCGGCTGTCGTTGCCACGGACAGGCTGACACCGAGCGCAGCGATCATCCGCACAATGGCAGCGGATTCAGAGTCCGCGGTTGCGTTGGAAACGAAGGAACGATCAATCTTGAGCTTGTCGAAGGGAAAACGCCTGAGGTAATTGATCGACGAATATCCCGTGCCAAAATCGTCGAGTGCGATTTGCACGCCGCGTGTTCGAAGATCATCAAGAATCGCGATCGTGAGATCCGCGTCGGCAACCAAAGCCGTCTCGGTGACTTCGAGTTCAAGTCGCCCGGCGTCGAGGCCGGTTTCTTCGAGGACCTTGGCAACAGTTTCGGAAAAACGACGATCACGAAGTTGCACGGCGGACACGTTCACGGCGACGCGAATCGTCTCCGGCCATTGCATCGCCTCTCGGCAAGCCTCTCGAAGCACCCATTCGCCGAGTTGAACGATCAAGCCGCTTTCTTCGGCAACTGAAATAAACTGTTCCGGATCGACGCGTCCGAGTCGCGGATGATTCCAACGGATCAGAGCTTCCACCGTGACGATGGAATCCGTGGTCACGTCCTTGACGGGCTGGTAAAAAAGCTCGAACTGATCGTCCTCGATCGCGTTGAGAAGGCTCGACTCAAGGGCGTGACGGGCCTGAAGTCGATCATTCATCGCGGGTTCGAAATATCGCAGTCGATTACGGCCGGCTTCCTTGGACGAATACATCGCCAAGTCCGCTGCCTTCAATAGGTTCGATGACGAATCGGCGTCGAAGGGAAAGATCGCGACTCCGATGCTGACACCAACGCCTAGCGAGTGTCCTTCGAAGTGAATCGGGCGCGAAACGGAATCGATGATCCGGCGCGACAACGCGTGGGACCCATCCGGCTGACCACAATCCGATTGGAGCACCACGAATTCGTCGCCACCTAACCGAGCAAACCTGTCTCCGGAGCGAAGTTCTCGACGGATTCGATCGACGACACAGGTGAGAACCTGATCGCCTGCATTGTGACCATAGGTGTCGTTGATGTGTTTGAAGCGATCGAGATCCAAATAGAGTAGGGCGAACTCATCTGGACTCGATTGGCATGCCTCGCGGAGGAGTTTGAAGAACCCGTCGCGGTTCGGGAGTCCCGTCAAAGAATCAATGCCGGCTTTCGGCTCGGCGAGACTCAGCTCGAAGAGAACGGCGTAGCCCCCCGCCTCGATGACTTGTTTCGATAGAGTGACGCTTCGCCCAGCACCAATCTCGGCGACCCGTTGGGAACCATCGACTCCCGATGTTCCCGTCAATTCGGCGAATACCGTTTTCAATTCGCCGTCGGGAAGCTGCTCGATCAACTCGTGAAGTTCTCTCCCAAGCATTGCGACGGAGTGCTCTAGACCGAACAGCGTTTCAAACGCGTGGTTCACGACCAGAACAGTCTCATCGGCGTCGATGCAACACAACCCGTGTGGCAATTGACTTACCAAACCCAAGAGGGTGCCTTCTCGCTGATTCTTCATTCCCATTCCGCCTGACTGAGGACTCCGGCTCGATGGTAGGTACCTCAAGCGACTTGATTTCGGGAATTCCCTCCATCAACTTTGCCGGAAAGGCGGTCGGCATGGTGGGGTCGTGGTGGTCTTTCACACCGCACCGAATCTCATGACGGAGGTAAGAGATTCGTGGATCACACGATGGAGGGGCCATCGTCCCAGACCCCGCGAAGTCGGTCGGTCTCGATTCGGTCGAGGAAGTTGAGAATAAGCAGAGCATCCCGCGGGGTAAGGTTTCCGTCCCCCGATGTGTCGCCCTCAACCCGAAGCTGCGTTGAGTGGGATGGCGAAGACGAAGTCGATGCCAAGCGATTGATCACAAACACGACATCACTCAACGTGATCCGGCCATCATCATTGTGATCGCCGCTCAAGAGATCTCCGTTACCAGGGGTCGCGGCGTTTGTTCCCGTGTCACTCGCGGCCACTGCGTTGCCGAACTCGACGAACTCGGTGGGCTCCGAAGACACGGCCACGCCGCTCAAGTCGAGAATGCGTGCCGTGCCCGCCGAAGTCCCATCTGTCCGATACGGCTCACGTTGCCCGTCGGCACCGATGGCGGAAAACAAAACGAAGTCGCCGACGACAGCCAAGTCGCGCGGATCGGCACTGGTACCGCTCGAAAGATCCCGGACGGGAGCCGTGCTGGAAGCGGTGCCTTCCGTGCGATGTAATTCGCGATTGCCGTTGGGACGGATCGCCGTAAACAGAAGAACGTTTCCGTAGGCAGTCAACTGCTGCGGTGTCGACCCAATCGTTCCATTGAGGTCACGCACGAGTTTCGCAGCGGAACCATCACTGGAAAGATACAGCTCGCGCTGCCCGCCAGTCGCGCGCGCCACAAAGTAGAGTTTGCTACGCACTGCCGTGAGATCGGTCGGGTTTCCGTTGCCAGGCAAATTCTCGACGACTGCCGTTCCGGCCGCCGTGCCGTCGGTGACATACAACTCGCGCGAGGCAGCTCCGAACGACGCGGAAAAGAAGAGCCGCGCGCCGGCTCGCTTGAGCTCGCGTGGCTCAGCGCTGACCGTCCCGTTCAGATTTTTGATGATGGCCGTTCCCTCGGACGTACCGTCACTACTGAATAGCTCGCGTTCGCCACTCGATGTCATCGCAGTGAAGAAGAGACGGTTTCCCAGCGCCGTCAACTCTTGCGGGTCCGACGAAACAGTGCCGGCCAAGTCGCGGACAAGACGAGTCCCCTGTCTCGTGCCATCCGTTCGGTAGAGTTCGCGTTGCCCATCCGACGTTGTCGCGGAGAAGAAAACTTGACTTCCTACCGCTGTCAGTTCACGAGGATCCGACTCAACACTACCGGATAAGTCGCGGACAAGCTCTGTCGTGCTGAATGATCCTTCGGTTCGGTAGAGTTCACGGTCACCATTGGCCATCGCTGCGGAAAACAAGAATGCCCCGGAACCAATTTCGGTCAGTTCCATCGGACGACTACTGACGTCACCACTGAGATCTCGGACGAGGACGGTGCCCTCGGCGGTGCCGTCAGTCTTGTACAACTCGCGTTGTCCCGAGGCGTCGCGAGCCGTGAACAACACCACATCGGTTTCTTCATTGCGTGTCAGGTGTCGTGGGTCCGCAGAAACCGATCCGGCCAAATCAATCACGACGTCAGCGTCGCCGGTCGATCCGTCCAGAAAATGAAGCTCGCGGTTACCGTTACTTGTGATCGCCGTAAAGACTGCGTCAGCTTGCCGCGCGGAGAAGACGTTTCCAAAATCGACATTCGAAAGAGCGCTCCCGCTCACGGATTCCACAAGGCGTCCTACAGCTTGAAAACGGAACGACGGGTCCAAGCCGCTGTTCTGAGTGCCAAGCGATGGAGCCTGAACGACGTAGTCTCGCCGCGTGTGAGTGTCACCGACGCCAACCCGCTGATACGAACCGCCCGAATACGTCAGTGGCACACCCTCGCCAATCCAATCGAGATCCGCTGCGGTATATGCTCGATCGTTGATGGTCACTGAGAACCCCGCAATCTCTTCTTCGCTGAATCCCGCGAAGAAGGAATCGCGTACTCGCCCGCCTTCATCGATCAACAAAAGCCATCCTCCGGTACCCGCTACGAAGTTGAGGTTTGCCCCCCAGAAGTTTGTGTCCGCAGCGTCATCACTCGTCGCGAGCATTTCCCCCGACGCCATGGAACCGGGAAGCGAGAACGTGAACGGGTGGACGGTGTTGATGCCAAAGTCGGAATCGAAACCGTTATTCGAAGCGATCAACCAGCCCGCCGTGTTGACGGCGTCCGGCGCGAGGTTTTGAATCTCGACAAAGTCGGGGGTTAACTCGGAAAACTCCGTGAACACAACCGAACTTGCATCGCGCCCCGTTGGCCGCAACTCACGCCCCGACTGCCTAAGGATCACATTGTCACGCTGGATACCGGTCAACTCATAGCTGCCGGTCGCGTCGCTCAGAGCGCGGGGTTCATTCGCATCCAAAATCGAATCGTTGTCGTAGTCCGCGAACACCGTCACAGATGCCAATCCGGGCTCGTTGTTGTCTTGCTCACCATCTTCGTCCTGATCAAGGAAGACCGTTCCGTTGATCGTACCGCTCGGGATGGGATGAATTCCTAGTGCATCGACGAGTTGCTGAATGTGTTGACGCGGGGCGTTACCGCTTTCGGAGTCGATGCCGGAGAGAGAGAATTCACGGTCCGAGATGCGCGCGTTATTCGGAAGATCGATGGCCCCCGTTCCCATGATCGGTGGGACTCCTCGCGTCGGTTGCACTGAACCTTGATCGGCGGTGTGTGAAAGCGAAATGGTATGGGCCACTTCATGCGAGGTCGTTCCCGCGATGGCATTCACGGTGCGACCAAGGAATCCACTGGTAAGCGAATCAGCTGGCTGCAATCCGCCCAGACCGTTGATCGTGTCGGTGAAAACGGAACCGATGACATCGCCATTGGCAATCCCAAAGTTTGGTCCGAAGCCGGATTCATCGCGGGCCACATCCACGCCGGCAACGCCGAGCGAACCCGATGCGTGAGGCCCGGAAACACCTGTTCCAATTTGAATGAAATAAAACTCGGTCACACTCTGAGGAACGGTACCAATGTCACCGATCCGAAACTCGATGGCCAATTCTTGCCCCAGCGGTCCGGCGACGGTTTCCGCCAATTCATCGAAGTAGTCCTCCTCGACTTCCTCAAGGATTCGTTCGGTGAGACTTGCGAATTCGCTCGGAGGAAAGCCAAATGCGGTGACGTCGAGCGATGAGACGACGTTTCCGAAAATATCGCTCGTGTTCGGCTGTGTCGGTTCCTTAAAATCGAGAACGAAAGTCAGCGTGTCGTTCCCAGCGTGACGGCTTTGGGAAAATGGAGGCGTCTTCGTGCTCAAAGAACTATCTGGGCGAACGCGTTCCAGCGCTTCGTATTCCTCCTCGGAGTATTGGCCGAACGCCACGTCGACGCCGGCGGAGTGCTCATGGTCGTGAACACTCTCGTCCGCGTGGCCCGCGAGTAGCATTCGGCCTTCCAGCCTTTCGAGGCCATGAATTCGTGCGGTGCGGCGAGACGGTCGGCGATTCATCAATTTCAACCTGCGTGAGAACCACTTGATTCCAGCATTTTAGCGGTACCAGGACCATTCCGTCTCGGACGGTTTTCCTCTTACCGTCGACCACTACAATCGTCAGTCAAGAAGTTCGGCTTTCCGTTCGCAATTTCAGTGAACTCGATTGAATTACCTGCACGCCAGCACTCGACTCCCGCTTGCGATCCCGTTACGTGACCGCCCCAACCCGGTCGATGTCTTCCGGCAACTCGAAGGCCTGCCAAAACGTCTGTGGTTGGATTCATCCACCGGCTGGCCTTTAGAACGCGCGCTTCCTGGGGATGAACTGGTACGCGGACTCTCGCGATACTCCTACGTCACAGCAGATCCGATCGCGGTGTTGAATGCGTCACACGCGGACCCCAACCCTTGGAATGAGTTGGAGCGGCTGGCGAACTGGCTGCCGACCGAAGTCAACGAGGAACTCCCGGGCTTTCAGGGTGGCCTTGCGGGGTTGATCGGATATGAATCCGCGCGTTGGTTGAACGACCTCGAGTTGGAGGGCTCGTTTGAACATCAAATCGAGGACTTGCCGACTCCGGCCATGTCGTTCGGGGTCTACGATTGGGTCATCTGCTTCGACCATTTCTCAGGCAACGCTTGGTTGGTTTGTCAGGGCGTGTCGCGCGACGACGTGATTGCCGACAAACTGCCGTCATTGTCGATTCGGCTCCGTCAGGCATACCGACGCGCGGAGCAGATTCAAAAGCTCCTTGAACAGCCTGCGGACCGCACAAGCCCGCCGATCTCGTTCTGCGCCGAAGCTCGGGGCTATCCGACGCCCATCGAGTTGCTTCGAAGCGACTTCACGAGCGAGGCCTATCAACGCGCCGTGGCGGAGGTCGTCGAACGAATTCATGCCGGCGATTCCTTTCAAGTCAACATCGCACAGCGTCTAAGTTGCCGCTTTGAAGGGCCCTCCGACGAGTTGTATCGGCGACTCCGTGATGCCTACCCTGCCCCTTTTAGCGCGTTCTATGACGGCGGCGAGTTTCAGGTCTTGAGTTCGTCTCCCGAGCGGTTTTTGTCGGTAGCAGATCGTGTTGTGCAAACCCGGCCCATCAAAGGGACGACGGCGCGTACCGGCAATGCGACACGTGACGGACGACTC
>JBCBOT010000409.1:0-6915 GCA_039821165.1 Planctomycetota bacterium
CACCAACCCCATGCAAAACTCATCACTGCCGCGGCGGACGCGAACCATGGTCAAGCAACAATGAAAGGAGAGCAATGACACAAACTCAACAAAAGCCAGCCGACACGATCAGATACCTTGGCGTGAAAGGCGTGATCTGGAGAAATCCAGGCGGTGAAGATCGACCGGACTACTTCGTCGTTCAGTACCTCAAAACCTACACCGACGATCAGGGCAACTACCACGACACGTCTTCGCTGTCGGAGCGAGACAACCTGAAGCTGGGGATCCTCTACACGAAAGTCGCCAACCGCATCGAAGAGCTGAAGAACGAAGGCAAATCGAACGTTGGAGGTGGCCACGTCTAGAGAGAAACCATTTTCGCAGGCCCCAACCGGGGTCTGTGAAACCGATGCGTCGAATTCCTTTGATCGTTTGGCAAACATCGTGTTAAACTGAGGCCAGGAGAAAGATGATGCAGATAGAGATTTCAAGCGAAACGGCAAAGCGGATCGAAGCCGCTGTCGGGAATTCGGATCCCGCGACCATCATGCGGATCTTTGAACGTGTCTCGATGGATCAGCACTTATTGATGGCGCTCACCTCGGGACCGCTTCCTGCTGAGGATGTCGAAGCCATCCGGGAAGGCATTACAGACCTGGACGCTGATCGCGTAGAACCGTTCAGCTCGGTTGATGCGAGTATCCGACGTCAGTTCGGGTTCTCGCCGAGGTCTTGATGCCCCGCTTTCATGTCGAAATCACGGAACGGGCGGCGCTCGAACTGGTCGATTCAGCGACCTGGTGGAGTGACAACCGATCCCCAGAGCAGGCAGAGCTTTGGTACAACGAGATTAGCCGTGCGATCAACGGGTTGGCCGAAATGCCTCGTCGTTGTCCCCTCGTCTACGGACACGATTTCGGGCGAGAGGTACGGGTACTCCTCTTCGGTGTGGGCTCACGGGCGACTCACCGCATCTTTTTCGCGATCGATGGCGAGCGTGTTGTCGTGCTCCGTGTGCGGCACACGGCACAAGCAGACCTCACCGATCCAGAAGTGCTTTGACGTTGTGATGGAACTGGAACTTCTTTCCAACTGCCCCCGCCGAAGTCAGCTCGCGTGAACAGGGTGTGGACTAGTTTGGTGGTCCGGTGAGTGCTTCGACCTTGATCGTATCGATGGACGGACTCTCTTCGGCGAGATCGAATGTCCTCGAACCGAGCTCGCGCAAGGCCTTCACTCGGCCACGCTGCAGCAAGCTGTAGAGTTCATCAAGATGCCGGCCCTCGATCGTGACCCGATATTTCTCGAAGCCAAAGATCGACAACTGAATGTAGCCGGCGTCTCGACGGTACCATTCCCGAATGTCGCAAACGGCAAAGCTACGAGACCTTCCATCGCAGAAGACGAATTCAATGGCAATTGGAAGTGGCTCGCAAGGCTTTGCCGTACTCCAGGGCTTGGGCTCCTTTGCAGCCACGTTCTCATTTGTGGGGAACGGTAGGTGCGTCATGGATCAGCTCCTTCCAAGTCGAGGTCGATGGTAGTTGTTTCTTGGGATAGCGGAGGCGGTTCGTGCAGCTCCGAGGCCTTGATTGCGAACGTGCCGTTGCCACCAATCCCGAACACGGACTAAGAAGGTTCTATGCTCCTGCTCGCGCCTCGCGGTGGCTGTTTCTGGCTTTCGGTTGGGTGCCGTCCCAACTAGATCGGTCGCGGATCTTTGATCACCAGACGTCTGGATTGCGCGGCGAACAGCCACTTTGTTGTCCACATAGATTTCGACATCTTCTTTGCCACGCGTCAGTGTGACGTAGAACTGTTTGGCGTTCACTGCGGGGAGTGAAGTACATCCGATCGCAGCGATTGCAATGTCGCTGTCTTTGCCTTGGCTAGCGTGCGACGTGATGCTATAGCCAAGATCAAAATGACCATAGCCGTGTGAGATCGTCATGCCGCTTTGGAGAACGAGGTTGCCTGCTTCATCAAAGCCTTGGATCCTGTCGAGCCGCCCATTCGCGATCTTGCGTTTTCCATCCATCGCAGTGCCGCCCAGACTAAAACGAATCTTGTCGCCAACTGAAAAGCCAACACGCTCCTCCTTGTACACCTCAAAACGATCGGGATAAGCAGACGGCAGCGGCTTCGGATCGCCGCCCTCGAGTGCCACTAGCGTTGGTTGGTTTTCTTTGCCGAGATGCACGCGATATCGAGCACCTCGCTTGAAACCTCCTTTCACATTTTGATGGAACTGGAGGACCAGTCCCGACTGCGTATAGCTGGAAAGCTCCCGTTTTTCTGCCTCGGTGAGATTCAGCGACCGGAGCTGACTGACCAGATGCTCTTCTTTTCCAATTGCCCCGCGTTCGCGTAGTTCTTCGCGAATGTGCTCGGTTACGGCGCGACCCTCTTTATGTGTAGGTGCGATAACGAGCGTTGACTTCTGTTTCGCCGCAGAGGCTAGATAGCTCTTTGCAAGGATCTCGTGGCGATCGTCGCCCGCTATTTCCTTTACCCTCCCCAACTGATCGAGTAGATCGAAGCCAGCAATCATCCCAGTCATACCCGACTTCGCATCGACGATTGTGTCACCCAGACTTACCAACTCGACCGCTCGTTTGTAGCGTCCCTTCTGTCGTTGCACCTCTTGTACACGAGCGATATCCAAACCGGCCTCGTTTTCGAGCAGACGCATTGCTTCACCGCGCCGCGGAGAGGAGTGTTGCTTTGTATCTCCGGAGAGAATGACGCGGCAGTTCTGAGCCTTTGCGACATCGAAAACACCATTCATCGACCGGACATCCAAAAGACCTGCTTCATCGACCCACAGGACTTGATCTCGAAGCTGTGCGTGAAGCCTGTCGTTGCGAAGTAGGTGTTCCACTGTCTTTGCTTCCGAAAACCCCTTCTCTTCGAGGACTTCGCGGGCGCCCGAGCTCGGGGCGAAGACAAACAGTTTTTTCCCATTCTGGTGGATGCCGCGAGCCGCCTCCTGCATCAGCGATGACTTACCAGTCCCTGCGCCGCCTTTGATTGCGGTGACCGTGTCGCGGGAATAGAGGACATGTCGAACAGCGGCTTTCTGCTCTTCGTTTAGCCAGGTAAGCTCGAATTGATGTTCTCCACGCGCAATCGACATCCGGCGCCCGCGACCCTCTCGCGCAAAAGCAATCATGCGAGTTTCCGCGTCAAGAACTTCACGTGTCGTGACGAAGTTTCTTTCCATACCGCGAATGCAATGGCTCTTCTGGATGATACCGTCCCTTCTCAGCGCCGCTTCGACCTGTTCAGGGCGTAGTGTGACACCATGCTCGAGTGCAGTACCGACGATGACATGCTTTTCAGCCGTGGACTGTCGGTAGAGGTGATGCTCCAGTGCGAAGCGGATTGCGGAATCCAGCTGCTCTTGCTCGCTTTGAGCCTTGGGCGGAGCCGCCTTTGACTGCGCAATTGCTCGTTTCTCTTCGTCCGTCAAGCGCTCATGCCATCGATCACGGAGCGTCTCGATGCCAATACACTCGTCCTTCTTTTCACGTATCTTTGCTCCGAGCTTTCCCTTTTCTCCAGGATCTGTGATCCCCCGAGCCTGTGCTTCAGCTTCGATTTTGGCAGTTCGGCGAGCGAACTTTTCGATGGTCGATCGTTTGATGCCTTCGATCTCCCAGCCCTTCTTCAAGCGACCGCTTTGGCTGAATGTTGTCCGCGTAACGGCGTAGCCCAGGTTGTCCCTGAGCTTTCTTGCTAGGCGGGCTTCAAAGGCGGCTTGCAAACTCTTCCTACGGCGAAAAATCTCTTCTGGCTCCGCTGCGTAGTGCTTCGTCCCGTCGGATGTGTAGTTGAACACGAACGCGTGGACGTGGAGGTGAGGGTCCGCTTCTCCGTCGACTGGACGCGACGTCTTGTGCAGGAAGTCGCAGTAGATCAATTTGCCGGTAGGCGTACGCTCTTGCGTTTGTGCTTTGCGGCCATCGCGTACCCGTCGACACATCAGAGGCTCGACATCGTTCACTATGGTCTCCTTGACTGCTTCCTGAAGCAAATTGACGATCTCCTCATCACCGTTGATCGCCCATGCGACTGAGACACTCTTCGGAACCGAGAACGTGAGATCGAAACCGGGGCGACGGTCTTTCCGAACGCGTTGTGTTAGCTTCTCACCGGTTGCGGGGTGCTTTCCAGCAAGCATTGCTTTGAACGCATCGGGTGTTACCAGGCTGCCGATTTCGATCTCGAGAAACTTAGCGGCTTTTCCATTCCAGGTGCTCGCGACTTCTTGTCCGGTGTAGTAGTCCCCCTGAGAGAGCACTTCATCGAAGTAGCGCGCCGTGCTGGCGATATTCTTGGCTGTCGTGGCTGTCAGCATGGACGCTCGAGACGTGGTTCAATGGAGGTTAGGTACTCAATTCAATGAAGTAACTTCGTAGCAGGCCTGACTCCTAAGTGTGGCTTAGGTGGTTTCAACGTGCACCGAGTCGAAGTGTTTTTGCAACTGCATTGGCACCCCCAGTTTGGAGCTGTCCACATGAATTAGCTTGGCTGGTGAGCCAATACTTGCTTCACAGCCGTGTCGGCAGTCGAGTTTTCGCTTGGGCAAGAAACACGATCATCCTTGGAGACCGTGAAGCTATCGGTCCCCAGGCATTTCTTGATCAACAACGCCGCGCCGCTAAGGCAGAATCCTCGTTCCGCTTTCAGCGTATGCTTTGCGAGAGATTCCAAATCCTGGCGGGCGATTGGTTGGTTGTCTTTCACCAAACCCACAAGAACCTCCATTACGTCTGCCTTGCGAGGTGACGGCTTCTGTGCTTTACCGCCTCGAGTCTTCGCCGACTTCGATGGGACTGCTTGCTTGCGCATCTCCCGGAGACTGAATCGCATTTCGTCGATGACGCGCAAGCGTTCGGTGAGTTGTTCGTGTTCGCGATCAAGCGGCTCAAGCTGTTCGTCGATCATTTCAATCACAGACTGCAGGGGATTCATAGAGTTCTCCATTGCGAAAGTGGGGTGAAAAATATGTGCAGCAACGGGATTCCCGGAGGCTGGAAAGGAAAGAGCTAGGTACTCTCTTCGTCGTTTGCTTGCCGACCGAGCGTGTCGACCGTCAAGCCCATCCTCTCAGTGACGCGAAGCCAATCGTTCACGCGCCATGTAACGACCGCCCGAAAGCAGTCTGCAAATGTCGCTCCCTTCTGTAGCGGCATTTCTTCCAAAGCAAGTTCGGCAATGTCTGCCTCGCTTATGCCTTCGAGTGACAGAAGTGCTTCGTACTGAATCCAAAGCGATGGAGGCATATAGACATCTTCAACCGCACCCGATATCAGCGCTATTGGGCGAGTGTTCTCGGCACGGTATTGAAGCCGCTTTTGGGAACTGATCAGGGTCATGGGTTATCCTCTCATACTCACGTTGATGAGCGCAACTCAAAATTTTTAGCCATGGTTACATTCGATTTGCAATCTTTCGGAATGCCCTCTTGGCGTTGCCTTTGATCCTTGCCTTCGAAAAGTCGTTTTGAATCTTCGCGCGTTGAATGGCTTTTGCTTCGTGAATGGCAGAGACCCGCTGCACAATCTCTTTGTCCCTTTCTGGTCTTGGTGCGTTCGGCCCTGTATTGGCTGGAGTCAGGTGCGGCTCCCGTTTTGGAGCGGACATCATCGCCTCGAGATTGCTGATTTGCTTTGCATAGGGCGTTGGCGGGTTGATCTGGGGGCGTTTTGCGGCCGCGTTGAAGATGGGAGTCAGGCCGGCAGGTGGCTTGTGACCTGCAGACAATGAAGTTGGGCTATTCGGTGGAATCGATTGGCCAAGCGATCCTCGTTTGAGGAAAACGCTCCTGGATGTTTTGCTTGCCCGTAGTCGCGGTGGCGTGTGACGAGTCATGACGTTTCAATCCGGCGTTCTGAGTTCGGGCTAGGCTCTAAGGGGTTGGGTTTGACCCGGAATGCACAGTTGCTTGTGCACTACCGCCCACTTCGGTTGGTGCTGGGCTGAAGTGCTTCGTGGTGAACGCACCGTGGTCCCAAGTCCCGCCATCTCCATCGCGAAGTGCGCTGGGGATCCACGTCGACATTGGGGTGTCGCCCGTCACCGGAAGTTCGATGCAATACCACGGTTTCACTAACTTAATGACGGGAACACCGTCTCCATGCTCGTTCGCGTCGATTTTGAGCCAGCCGGTGACAGAGACGTAGGCGCCAAACTGCTGCGTGCCTCGACGTACAGCATCCTTGTGTCTGATGTGCGGTAGGCCGATTACGAACAGGAAAACCAGTATGGCGACGAGCACTACGCAAAGTTTTGTCAGTTTGAACCAAGCCTCATCGACGACGCGTCGAAGCGGATTCCCAGCTTCGAGTGTTTGGCGGACGTAGATCATCGCAGCGATCGCCAGGCCGGCGACCACCATGACGAAGAGAATGTGACGGAGCATCGCTGCTACTCCCTGTGAGATGGGTTCGGACCTGCCAGTTGCTTCCACTCTGGGTGTGTCCAATAGGGTGTTTTGTTAATGATCCCGGCGGGCATGTTCCGCCCAAGCAGAACCACCTGATGCGCGGGAAGACGACGGATCTCATCTGGCCGCAAAAGAGGGCGGGACTTGTGGGACCAGCTGTACTGCTGAGAAGTCGCGTCCCGGTGCTGAGGATTCTGTGTGTCAGAAAGGGAAGCATCCGTGATGGTTGTCTCGCCACTCATCTTCGAAAGCATGTCGAGCATATTGGGTTCACTGATGTTGCTTGCCCAAATGAACTCACTTACCCCGAGTATTTGCTTCACACCGCTTGAGCCGTAATTCTGCTCGGTTTGGCCGTACGCGTCTTGAAGAGCAGCCACGATCCGCAAACCAAACTTGCGATACTGGTTCATTGCGGCAAGCAAATTGGGCATGTAACCCAAGCTTGCCATCTCGTCGATTAACGCGGTTACCCTCAGGTC
>JBCBOT010000410.1:0-6855 GCA_039821165.1 Planctomycetota bacterium
CTCCAAGTTGCCTTGTTGGCGGTTCACGCTGCCACTAAGCCACGCGTGAGTCCAGGAGGGCGGTTGCGGCTCGAATTCCATCGCCTCCGCCAAGCTTTTCGTCGCTCCCGTCAAATCACCTTCCGCGAATTGAACACGAGCCCGATTGAGCGGTCCGTCGTAGCGACCGAATGTGGCAACCATCGCGAACGCCTCATCAGCCTGCTTCAATTCGGCCTTGCCTTTGAGCAACATTCCGATTCCGTAGTCGTTCCAGCGTTGCCATGTCGGAATCGGGCGTTCGTCATCCGATTCCTTCGCTTTGTTCCAGGCTGGGTCGGCTTCGATGTATTCATCTGTGACCGCGAGTTCGATCGAGTCGGACGCGATCTCGATGATCGGTAGATCGTTCGGTTCTCCGGGTGCACCGAGGTCCAGTTCGGCATCCCTCGCACGCGTCAAATCGCGATCTTCGCGAATGTAGTCCAAGTACTCGGTATCAAACTTGCGATACAGAAGCTTCGCGGTGATTTGAATCGGCGCGTCGGAGTCTTTCGGCACATTGAGCAGGTAGTGAAGCGACTGTCCCGCGCCAGGAGGAATCTGGTGGCCGTACAGCTTGGTGAAGATGTCTTGGGCGTTTCGGCGGTTGATGCGGTTGCCGTCACGATCGACAACGAATGAATTGACGAAGTGCGACCACTCGTCGACGCGTTCTCGCTCGTCACGATGGCCGCTCTTGCCGATGACCTCACCGTCTTGCGTCGCGGTGAACTCGACCCAGATTTGATTTGAGTCCGTCGTTCCTTGCGTGAAGTGGTGTCCGAGCGTCATCGTCCTGAGAACGGTTTCGATCAGGTAGGATTCGCCCTTGACGACACTCGCACCGCTCGTGGGAAGCGGAGCGATCAGTTCCCCATCGATCGATCCACCGCGCCGGAGTCCGAATAGGTCCACGCGGAGTGCATTCTCCAGCACTTTGCGGTGGGCCTCGATGCCGGCATGATCGTTCATCCAATAGGACAAAGCGGTGTTGGCGCTCGGAAACTGGTGATTGTGTACCGCAAGTTCGCCCAGCGATGCGTTGTACTTAGCACCGAACTGGTCACTCGCAACGGCGGGCATATGACATTCGTTGCAATTTTTCTGTGCTTTCGGCGGATAGTAAAAACTCCGCGCACCATGTCCGGAGACACCACTTAACAGAAAACTGTCGTAGTGATTTTGACCGCGCAGCCACTCCTTGTACGCAGTGACCTCGCCAGGCAACGACACCTTGTGACACGTCGCACAAAACTCGGTCGTCTTGTGAAACGGTTTCAGCATCTCACTCTTGTGGTATGCCGGTTTTGCTTTGACCATCAACTCGTTGAGAGTCTGCAGCAGCTTGTTCTTGCTGTAGGCAAACGGGTAGTGCTTCGGCTCGTCGATGGTGTAGTCCGCATTGCCCTTGTGGGAGTCGACCGATTGGATCGCGTGACAGACGGTACAAGTGATTCCGGCGTGTGCGGTCGGATCATCGACGTCGTCGTAGTTCGGGTCGTCGAACTTGCCGGAGAAGAACGGAACGGGGTCGTGACAACCGGCGCACCAACGCGACGCTTGGACGGTGCCGTTCCGATCCGTTGCGACTTTGCGCGTCTCTCGGACCGAGGCTCGGTACGCAGGGTTGTTGAAGCTGCTGAGTTTATGGGCGCTGTGAATGAAATCGTCGTGGATGTCGCTATGACAACGAAGACAATAGTCATCGTTCAGCAGCACCTCTTCGGAAATGAACTTTCCGGTCGCTGTGGAAGCCAGTGACGGTTCAAAGTACTGGTCTCCGTCCTCCGGTGCGATCTGTTCGCTGATCCGTGGGTCATATGCCTGAAAGCCGACCATGCAGCCGACAAAGATTGCAGTCGCGATTCCGACTCGACGACCGATATGCCATTTGATCCTCGGGCCGACCAGACGGTGCAACCAATAGAGCCAGATCGCCATCAGCGGCGCGATGATGTGGGCCCAATAGACGATGCTTCGAGCCGATGGGTTCACGATTGCCAACGACCCGATCCGCGTCAGCAACACGCCGCTGATCAAAATCACCAACGCCACGATCAACAAACCGTACCCGATCTTGACGGCGCGACGATTGCGACGATCCTTCGCACGCCACATGTGGGCGAATCCGAAGACCACGGTGGGAACGATCAACAGGAGCCCAAGGCCAAGGTGCCCAAGGAACATCAACTGATAGGTGTGGTCCTCGTAGACGCCACCCGTGAAGTACTGGAGCCACGTGACGCTGGTCAGGTACAGACCATTGGCGGCAAGCACGCCGAAAAGCGTCAGAACCACATACAAGATCACCCTCAAACGCGGCGTAATCGCGGTCTTGGGCTTCTTCTTCGTTGCCGTTTTCTTGAGCATGGATGAGACAGGCGAGACGGATCGATCCTAATGAAGGTAAGACGCGGCGAAACCAGTTTTTGTTTACCAGTTCAATCGGCATTTTTGCGAGAATCGACGCCGCAGTCGCGCTCTAACCGCAGGATCAAAGCCTACGCCACCGAATGCGGTCATCGCGAATCCACCTGAGAAGCCTACGCCTTGAGTCTGGGGAGTTTGGCGAAACTCGCTTCAATCCAACGCGGCTACTCCGCAGCGGTCACATATGGCTTTTCCGTCGGCTCGGCTCGGTGCCAAAATGCTCGAAATGACTGTCGGCGTCGCAGGTCCGCCACGTTCTTCTGCCGAACGGCATCGAAGGCTGGCATCGACTCGACGTCGGGGGGGTACGCTGACATGTCGCGCAGCGGAAGCGGATCGATGCTCTGGCCTGTCAATGTGTTGAGGTCGGCGTCCTTGTCCCAGCCGACGCAATGCAACACGAAATCACGTTTCCACCCGGGCGGAGGCTCTTCGGTAGGGACCGCAAATCGGAGTCGAATTTCATCGCCGCCGCTAATCACGACCATCTCGTCGTCCCAGCTGCGAAGCTTCTCGGTGCAATCACCGAAACGCGACAGGTTGCCGCGAAGCGGAGGCCACTTCGGAGTGAGCTGAGGCGACTGATAGTCGTAAACTTCGGGCGCGTTCGGGTTCGGTTTGCTCTTCGCCGAGAAGCCGTGGTGGGCGACTTCGGCGGCGATCAGTTCGGCCACCTGCGACCGCGTTTCCGTCGGATCGGTGACGATCGCGAGTTCGGCTGAGTCCCAATAAATCTGAGCGCTGGTGCGGATCCGCAGCCGAGGATCCTCTGGTAGGAAACTGTCGGTCACATCAACAACGATCGTTTTTGTTTTTCCGCCCGGAAAGCCCATGAACGGGATCGCCTTCCGCCAGCCTTCCTCTGCATCGGCGTCCGGCACCCAAACGGACGGAAATTCGATCGCAGGCAACGCGGGGTTCTGATCGATTTGGATGTTGAGCGAGGTATCGGTCGGTAGGATCCATCCGCGAAGCACGGCGTAGACGGACGCGTTTGGAGACTGACGGAGTGATTCGCTTGCGTCCGCAGTGAATTCAAGGTCGATCCAGTGAGGCGGGCAGAGTCCCTGCCGGTACCTTCGGTCAAAACCTTTGACGTAGCGCTGATCTGAATCAACTAGCAGTTCCGTCACGTCGGCTCCGAACGTGTCGGTTGCACTTTTGAGTGCGTGTAACTCATCGGGACCAAATGCAAACACTGTGGGAGCAGCAATACTCGGCGGACCGACTTTCTCGTTCGTCCAAACGTCGACATCCGCGGGATGGTCGATCGCGATGAGTTCCATGTGATCGACATAGGCGACCTCCCAGAGTTCCTCGGTCAACCGTAATTCGTATTGTCCCGCCTCATTGGCCCGCACCAAGTCCCCGTCGACTTTGAGGTACTCCCACGGGCGATCCTTTTGAACCTGCCCCGCGGCGATCTGAAGTCCGAGGGGCGCGGCCCAGAGGCAGTCGGTCACAAATGCAAACTTTTCACCGTCCCAGGCATACAGGTAGGGGCATGAGCCTTTGAGCGTTTGATCTTCTTCGACGACCGAATCGAGCTTGGGATTTCGGATGGTTTGAGTCAGCCCGTTGGGCATGATCACGCGAATGCTCGTCGCAGCTTCGATGTCATTGAGCCCGAAGTGCGTCCCCGGCCCCGTCACGACGCGACTTCGATAATGAGGCCCGAATCGAAGCTCGAGCACCGAGCCGATACCGTAGTGATTGACGCGTCCACTCAGTTCACCATTGTCCGCTTTGCCGCGGAATCGGACCGTGACAAAGTGGGAGGACTTCCCAGTATTATTCTCCGCGAGTAGGACCTTGCCATCCTGCGTCGAAATCATGTCGAGTTGTCCGTCCGCATTGAAGTCGACGGCGTAACGGTTGCGATCACCAAGCGAGTCTTGCTCTGGACCCGTCAGCACATCGATCCCCCAAGGCCCCAATCGCGCACCGCCATCGCCGAGCCATTCAAAGTAGGAGTCATTGTTAAAGTCGCCGAGTAACGGTTTCAATTCAAAACCTTTGCCGGTTTCGACCCGATCGACGGCCCAGACACCGATGTCCGACGAGTTCGCGAAGGCAATCTGCGTTTGGTCGGCGGCCGCAACGACCACGTCCCACCCGACGTTGCCGTCCACATCTTCGACCGCGACGGAAAGCGGTTGTTTGACCGCAGGCAAGTCATCGAGGTAGCGGTGACGAAACTGAAGGTGGAGCAGGTTTTCGAGCACACCGACGCGGCCGCTCTTGCCATGCAACGTCACCACATCGAGGTCCAGATCGCGATCCAAGTCCGCGATTGCCATGTCGATGACGGGGTCTTCGTTGTCGACCGTGGCAGCGCCGATGGGGGCTTCGAAGAACGTGCGGTTACCACGGTTGACGAAAACGCGGAGTCCGCCGGTGGCCTGAGCAAGGATCAAATCCAAGTCGCCGTCGCCTTCCAAATCACCGGTGGCCACTTCGATCACCTCTTTCAAGTCGCTGAGGCCCGTTTCCTTTTCCACGATGCTCAACACGCTGTCGTCATTCGCCGTCGCGCGTGTGTCGAGTTGAACCAACTGAATTCCGGCTTCGCCGTAGAGCAAAACGCCGGGCAACGTGTCGTGACGTCCCTTCGTCGAAAAATCCTCTTTGCCGTCAGCTCCAGTCTTGGTGCCCTGTGTTTGTTTGAGTCGGCCGGCGTCGCTACTGTCGACCATGAAGAGGTCTGCGGCCAACATTCCCGTCGGAATGTGTGGAAGAGCCAGTGTTCCCTTACGCGCGAACTCGCTGGATTCGTTGATCCAAAGTGTGAGTTCTTGACCGGCAACGGTTAGCAGGTCGACGTCCAAATCGAGATCGGCATCCAGTGGTAGGAGTTGATCGACATCACTCGCGATCGTTTGCGTTTCAAATTCGATTCGGGCTTCGTCGCCGGGAATCGGGTTTTGCTTTTCGAGTTCGCTGCCGAGCCGCCGAAAGGTGTCGAAGCTCAATCGGTCGAGCGGGTGCGGAGAAGCGCGCCGCCGATCAGTCCGCATCATCTCGAGTGGCGTTAACACATTCGACCAGAAGAGAAACGACGTGTCCGCTTCCGACCAATCTTCGGCATTCACCGCATCGACGATTTTGGTCTTCAACTCTTCCGGGGACAGTCCGAGCGACCGCATGGAGGCCGCAATGGTCGGCTCAACGGCACGCGCCAGTTGCCACGCTCGCTCGGCGTCGCCGGCGGCTCGGCCGTCCTTCCGAAGAATCGAAAGGCGAAGTGATTCGATCGCGAGATAGAGATTATCGGGGTGTCGGTCCGAGAGACGCGAAATCGCCTTTCCAGAAGGTTGAAGAATGTTGTCCGGTATACCATCGATCGGACTCGTCAGCACTTCGAGCACTTCCGAAAGCGGGCCCCCGAGGATGACCGACCGGGCGTCGTCACCGATTGCACCCATAATCGACTCATTGAGTCGCTTCAGGTACTCACGCTGCATCGATTTGGTCATCGAAGCGGGTAACAAAGTGGCTTCGTGCGCATCGATCTTGGTGGCGAGCCATAGTTGGGTGACTTCGTCGCCGGAATTCCCCCGGTAGTCTTCGATTGCGGCTCGCGCATCGGAAATGGCTGTCGGCAATTTCGACCGGGCGGCCTTTTTCTCTTCCGGCGTCTCGCCTCTCAGCGCCGTTTTCGTTAGCTCGTCAACATGCAGCACCGCGTTGAGTGCTCGGTTCAGCGCCACCGAGGGATCGTCGGCAAACTTCTCGCGAAGCTCCGACCAAAGCTGTGCGGCCGACGCGGTCTCGAAATTTTCGGTCGCCGCGAGAGCCTGGTTCAGTTGAGCGAGTGCCTCGGCGGTCTCCGAGCCACCGCCTTGCCCGGGGTTTCCGTTTCCATTCTGATGACGATTCGGGCAACCCGCGGAGAAGGAGAGACCAACAATCAGCAGCAAACCCAAAAGTCTTTGGGGCACTGAGGTTGGTTGTGGCAAGCTGTTCATCGACCGCACCATCGCTTCGAAATCCGTAGACAAGTGAGAGACATGAGAGTAGCAAAATTCTTGGATTCAACCGATGTGACTCGGCTGGGATATGTACGCGAATCCGAACTTGTCCCGCTTGTCCTGAATGATCGCTACTCCAGTTTGTCCGATCTGATCGCCGCCGAAGAACCGATCGCCGCGATCGAATCGCTCGACACGGACGCCCCCGTCCCCATCGGTGAGGAAATTCGTTGGCTGCCACCGATCGACGACCAGGAAGTCTGGGCGGCGGGCGTGACGTACAAGCGCAGCCAAACCGCCCGCATGGAAGAATCCGAAGCCGCTGCGTCCTGCTACGACCAAGTGTACGAATCTGAGTCGGGCGAAAAACTGAAGCTGTTGAGCACGCCGTTGATTTCGCTCACGGTGCCACGGAAGGTGACGGTGCTGCCCG
>JBCBOT010000411.1:0-6823 GCA_039821165.1 Planctomycetota bacterium
CGGTGATTGATTCTCAGGCGTCAGCAAAGTTGACAGGACTCCGTCGAAAAAGAATTCATCGTTCGCACCATTGCCGATTACGAAGATTCCCTGCGGCAAAACGATCGGATCAGCAGGATCCGAACTCACGACGATCCGTCCGTCCTCGTCGCTCACGTTTTGAAGGGCCGCTGCTGGCGTATCAATGATGACACTTGATTGGACAACGATCCCGTTTTCACCGGTGACTTGCAATGAATCCCCGCTGCGGCCCACGAATAGTTCTGTCCCCCCTGGCGTCGTTGTTGCTGCGAGCGCGTCGCCGAGCGAGACGACGAAGGGGTCTGCGACAAAGCCCGGTCGGTCATCCAAATCAAAAGGTGAACCGTCGTCGATAACGACAATCGCGACGTGCCTACTGTCTTCCTGAAAGAAATCAATCGAAATCCCGTCAGGAAAACTCTCGGTTCCCGGGGCAAACACTTGCGTGGCCGTTTTTTCTTTCCCGTTCTCAAAGACGCCCGTTCGCATCTCTTTGTGAAAACCGAAGAACGGAATAGGACGAGTGTATTTAAACGTTGCGGTAGCACCATCGGTCTTCATCACCACCAAATCCAGCAATCCGTCTCCGACAACTTCCTCCTCCGGTTCCGAATCGGTCTTTTTTACCGCTCCGCTACCAACGATTTGGCCTCCGTTGAGAGCTTCGATGGACGCGGACGCCGCAAGAGAGTCATCCAGCAATCGGGACAGTGCGTCTCCTGGAGGGGCGACGCTGATTGGCCCGTCCACCGAACCGGCCACGACGTGCTGCTGCTGTGCATCTTGTACCCCATCACCATTAACGTCCCCGAATAGTGAGGCGTCCACAACGCCGGGGACGGCATCTTCAAACCGGTCGATCCTTCCATCTTTGTCGGAGTCATTCGACGAATTGGCTTCGATAAAATTGATCGGAACGCTCTGGCTGAACTCCGAAGTCTCCGTCAAGGAAAGGCGGTTTTCGGAATCGAATTCCACCCGAGTCGCCGTCGCCGCGAGGTGAGTCAAAGCATCGTCGGATCCGATTCGTGGATCGAGACCACTGATGCGTACCGATTGCGCCGCAAGACCGGTTTGATCCGTCGTAATCAGAGTACGATTGCGAGTGGTATCAAAACCAGCCGTTCCCGTGCCTCCGTCAGTAACAACCGTGCCATTCGGATTGGAAAGGGCAAACTCGATTACAAATTGGCTATCCGGTTTTCCCCGCAATACAAAATCCACTAGCATCACTTGAGGTTGCGAAAACGAGAATGCTCCCTGAAAAAGGAACGTCGTCGATTCGGGCTGACTTAAACTTGGATTGGATTGCAAGCCGTTCGGGCCGTCACCCGCGTCGGTGCCTTCTTCGTTGGTTGTGATCCCCCTCGCATCGTCCGACGGTAGATGAAGGTCGATCGGGATTCCGGGGAAATCACCGGTAAGCTTTATGTTGTTGCCGAAAACCCCGACGGGCTCGACACTGCCAGCAGCTTCATTCGAAAGTACCACGCCTGCCGGGCCCACGACGTCGTTGAACTGAACGACGCTCGGAAGTGGATTCGCGCTACTCGCTTGGTTCGGTTCGATGAAGACGGTAGCCCGTAGACTCTGAGTGGACCGACCAGATGTTGTCGTTTCGCCCCGTGTCAGTACGTTGCGTTCGATCCGAAGTCCCTCCGTTGGTGCAAGGATCTCCAATGCCGGATGCGGGCCATCCGTCACGAGCGTGTTTTCGATTAGATGAAACTGGGACCGAGTTGCTGAATTCTCGTTGTTGAGAACTTCGACTGCCACGCCAAGCGTATCGACCTGATTGCGGGCCACCCGAGGCGTCGGATCGGAAGGGTCACTAGACATTCGCATCGAGTCCAGTCGAATTCCATTGTTGAATTCAACGATTTCGTTTTCGGCAATCTCTGCAAACTCGGCATCGACAAATTGAACGCCGGTCCCGGTGTTGAAGACCCCGTCGATCTTATTTTTCGTCAGGCTGGCAACGTTCCCAGATTGAACGTCGACCCCGATCGCCGCGTCCGTGATTCTGTTCCCAATGATCGAATCCACCTGTGCGTCCTGGACTCGTATCCCGACGCGATTAAGCGCACCGGAGACCACATTGATGTCGTTGTCGCCAATGATGATGTCGCCATCACCCGATTGACCGGTTGAGGAAACAGCAATGCCAATGTTCGCCTTGTCGATCGTGTTCTTCTTTTCTGCTTCTGCCGTCTCGGCTCCAATGAAGATATTTGTCACCGCATTGGCGATGTCGATCCCAACGCTTTCGTCCAGCAATGGAATTGGTTCGCTAAAATGACCGATCTGGTTGCTCTCGATGGATACAAATTCGATCAGAGGCGTCTCTGGGTTATCTGACAAAACTGCGCCGCGAACCGCAATTGCTGACTTACTGCCATACTGAACCGAGTTGTTTCGGACAATGGCGTTCGAAGGGGCCACATCATCAATAGAACGCCCAACGATCAAGACCGCATCGTCAAGCGCAGGGATATCTGAGAACCGGTTTCCAACCACGTTCTCAGCGATCAGAAGACCGGAAGATCGTCCCACGACACGTATGCCGGCTTCGGCCTCTTCCCCCGAAGCCGTGATCCGATTTTTCGTCACCAGCGCGGAAGTGGTGTCTTCGAGAACCACCCCGAACTTGCGAAGCGACAGATCAGTCGCGTCTGCGAGAGCCTCTCTGGAAGTAACATTGAGCGCACCGATCTGGTTTTCCAAAATCTCGATCGGAGCAGTCGTGTCACGCACAACAATGCCGGTTTCATGGCCTCCAAAAATCGATTCGTCAATCTTGCCAGTCGCTGTTCCGGAGTTCCCTTGAATCTCGATGCCCGCGCCAGGTGAACGAACTTCGGTCTTGCCGGACGGGGTGACTCCGAAACGAGATTCGTCGATCAGTGAGGAATCCCCATTGCGTACATGCACGCCACCCAAACCATTGCCGGCTATGGTAAGACCAGAAAGGAACACGTTCGTGTCCTCGGTAAAGACTCCGTAACCTCCATTGCCGCGCAAATCCACCTGATCGGGATCCCCCGCGACTCCTTGTAGGCCGAGATGGCTATTCAACAATCTTAGGGAACCCCCATCGGAACGGATTCCGTGTCGAGCGAATCCTGTAATCGCAACGCCCGAGACCGCAACTCGGCCCGATGACGGGTCATCAAGATTGACTACCAAACCATCTGGCGAACCGCTGGTCCCAGAACCGCGAATCTCGACGCCCAGCTTTGTTCCGTCTTCATTTAGCGGGCCTATGATCTCAAGCGAGTCAGTGATCTCCGGAAGCGGTTCGTCTTCAACCTCAATCAGGAACGGTCTATCTGGCTGGAACGCAATATCCTGAGGGCCCGGAAGGAAATTGGTATACGTGATCGCCGACCTCAACGAGATTTGTTGACCAGGAACATCGGGTTCGATGTCGAGTACGCCCAAAGCAAGTGCCTCCGGATCCGCATCGAGATCCGACTCGCTGTTGACCCCCAAACCTGAGTTTGAAATTGCAACAACGGTATCATCTGGCTCCGTATTGTCTCCGCTAAAGACCTGAAATGTGATCGTGACGGAAGGGCTGAACGGTATCAACTCTCCTTCAAAATCGACAAATCCGATGTTCCGAGTAATCTTAATCACGAACAACTCGGAAGCATTCGCATCAAGAGTAATTCCGGCGTTGCCGGCACCCATTTCCGTCGTGATCTCTTCTCCATCGGCGCCATCGGAACGTCGAAAGTACTGGACCGTTGGCGAGCCATTTTCTTCATTCACACCATCTTCAGTGGTCTGCAAACGAAATTCTTGCTCTTCGGAAGAATCATTTTCCAATAGCACATCGAATCGATAAACAGATTTCTCGGAAGGGTCATCTTCACGAATCGGGATCTCAAGTAGCTCGATTTGCAATTCTGATGGATCAAACAGTCGTGAGTCCGCTGGTTCCTCCTTTTCGAAAATGCCGTCGCCGCCAAAGTTACTTTCCCGTTCGTAGCTCCCCTTGATTTGCAAGTCCCCAGGCGGTGTCGCGAGCTTACCCGGTTCACTGGATTGGCCGAGCGTGTTTCCGTTCTTGGGAGTGGCCACTGCTTGAATATTGGGAAAGAAGCCGTCGCTGATGGTTTCCGTGAACGTATTTTCCGACGTGATCAATTGATCGATCTGCTTCAGCAGTGTTCCCGTTACCGCGTCGAAAAACTCGACGATGTAGTTCAGGCCTGCTAGCGCTCCGACCAGGCTGTAGGTCGCGCTCGTACTGCCTTCGCGGACTTCCGTAATCACGGGAATGTTCGTGATTCCGTCAACATCTGGATCGTCGTTTTCATTCGGTCCAGAGGGGCCTGTATCAACATCCTGTTGACCGTTGCCCAAGATCTTGTTGCCCAGATTCGCGTGGTCACCGGGTTCGGTGATTCGAATTCCGTGCCCGGTATTGCCCTGGATCACGTTGCTGAAAGAACCGACCGCGACCGTTGTTGAACCGATCAAAGCTTGGCCCACACCGCTGTTGAAACGAATGCCGTCTTCACCGTTAGGAATTGGGATCGCGCCGTCAGCGGGAACACCGATGAAGTTGCCCTCGATGATCGTTCCTTCTGTCGGCACATCCACGAACGCAAAGTCCGGTCCCACGATCCGTCCGCCTTCTGCGGCAATCCCGTGGGATGAATTTCCCGCGATCACGTTGGACTCGGCTGCTGTGTCGCCACCGATCGTCGTGCTCTTTGCCCCATCAAGATCGATGCCTCGTCCGTTGGCGATCGGGGTCAGTTTATCCTGACTAAGCCCAATGATATTCCCGACGATCGTGTTGTTCTCGGGAATGTTCGGATTGAGTTCTTCGACCTCAATTCGAATCGCAGCGAGGGAGTTGCCCGAGATCACATTACCGGGCCCAATCGTGTTTCGCTTGGCTTCGTCTTCAGGAGAATTACCTGGATTGATCAGGATACCGACGCTATTGGCTAGCGCCTCCGTTCCAGTGCTATTGGTACCAATGAAGTTATTGGTCACCGTGTTGTCCGAGCCGGCGATATGAAGGGCGTCGGCAAAGGTGTTCCCAGAAATGACGTTGCCGTCAATTTCGTGCGAGGCTCCCCGAACGAGTACGGGACCGAAATTGCGAACGGCAACATCCTGTAAGGGAGCCAAGCCGATTCGATTCCCCCTGATCTCGGCAAAGAACGACGAACTGGACAACAGGATCGGATTGCTGTTGGCCGAAATGGTGTTTCCCTCGATCACTGTGCCCACAGTGTCATTGACGGCGATGCCTGTTCGATTTCGAATTGCAGTCCCGGATTCGTCGACACCAATCAAGTTCCCAACGATCTTTGTGTCGCCGGAACCCGGTCCTTCCGATTCGTCATCCACTTGAATGGCAACGTTCAGATTGGTGAAGACGTTTCCCGCTTCTGGGTCCGTGCCTCCAATCGTGTTGTCGTTGCTGTCACTGATCTCGATAGCTAAACCGACACGCGAACTTCCAGCGGGGCCTTGGAATCGATTGCCGCTAATCGTGTGGCCTTCGCCCCCGTCGACAAGAATCGCGGCGGACGTATCCGACCCTTGCACGAAGGTAAAGTTTTTGATCGTCGTGCCGGTGTGATTTCGAACGTGAATGGTCGCTTGAGTGAGGAACCCGCTAGCGATCGTGACTCCGGTCCCATCGATCACAACGGGAGCACGAATCGTTACGCCGATGTCTTCGAGCCGGGTGACCGTGTTGGCGAAAATAATTGTGTCGACCTCAGGACTCGAGTTCGACTCTGCAATGGCGTCTCGAAACGAGATGATGCCGTCGTCAGGGAACGTAGTGGCGGGATCCTCGCTGTTAACCACAATCATCGCGAGCACTCGTCGAGGTTCCAGCACCTCGATCTTCAGTCGACGCCGATTGGGCTCCCGTCTGCGATTTTCCAGGCGAAATTTCCTGCCAGTAGTCTTCATGTCGAATTCGAAGCGATGAATAATGGTCGTAATGTGCCTCCTTTTATGTTTCCGACAGACCTGGGGAGTCTGACGCAAAAAATTGCGGCGAGCTGGAAATAGTTCGCACATCACGTGGGTCCGCGGGCAACACACTTTCCCAAAAACGAATCGATTCGCGTCAGGGCTGGCGTCAGAACACGGAATCAATGCAAACGGACGACCCCCTCACCAGCATTTCTCTGCTCGCCCGACTGCGGTCGGAGTCGGGACGCGAGCACGCTTGGGGCGAGTTTGTCGAACGCTACGGTGGGATGCTGCGACGCTGGTGTCTTCATTGGGGATTGCAACCAAGTGATGCCGACGACATCACCCAAACGGTTCTGCTAGCGCTCGCAAAACAGATGAAGAACTTTGAATATCGCCCGGATGGTAAGTTTCGCGGTTGGCTAAAAACCATCGCACATCGAGCCTGGGTGGACTTTCTGGAAAACCGTCGTAGAAGCAAACGATCGGATTCGGTCGCAATACAAAAGTGGCTGGAAGCCCCCCACACGCAAGATGACTTTATCTATCACCTCGATCGCGAATGCGAACGCAACATGCTTGACGATGCGATGGCACTTGCCCGAGACCGCGTTCACGATACGACTTGGACAGCCTTTTACCAAACCGCAATCCAAGGGCGTCCAGCGGGTGTCGTTGCCGAGGAACTGAATCGGTCGGTGGTGGCCGTTTATCGCGCACGATTTCGTGTGCAGACCATGATTCGGCAAGAGTTGGACTTGGTCGGTTTTGACAACGGACCCGACAGCTGATTCCAGGGCGTATTGATGAAGTCAAACGCCGAACGTCAGCCATCTGCGCCGAGCCA
>JBCBOT010000412.1:0-6759 GCA_039821165.1 Planctomycetota bacterium
CACGTCGACCCTCCCGCCACGAAATGGATGCAGCTCTTGCAAGCTGCATCCATTTCGTTGCAGGAGGGTGAAGAAAATAGCGAGCCTCCACAGCCCAACACCCTTTCGTTTTTGGGAAACCGCTCAGTTTGAGTAGCTAGGCAATGTCTCCAACAATGTCGCAATGACTTCGAGATCTGCGTTTTGGTAAGCCGCAAGACGCTCGCCTTCACGGGACGTGCCTCGTGTTCAGCGGTTGGTGGTGCGGGTTATCCCGATCCGAAGCGAGCTACCGGATACTCGCGTGATAACCAATCGCTCGGTTGCTCGCATTAGCGCCCGAGACAGACTGTTTTCTTCCCGGCACTCGGCAGATTGCGAGTGCAACGGATTGCTGGCATGACGAAAACACGCCGCAGAGGTGGTACTCGTTACACGTCCGTT
This sequence comes from Planctomycetota bacterium, assembly GCA_039821165.1. Taxonomy (GTDB): domain Bacteria; phylum Planctomycetota; class Planctomycetia; order Pirellulales; family Pirellulaceae; genus Stieleria. The sequence goes on from JBCBOT010000412.1 coordinate 424, forward strand.
TGCAAGGAAGCAATCGATGTCAAGCGTTCGAGTCGCAGGTCGGATCGTTCTCCCATTCGCATTCATCCTTCCCGTGGCAGCGGTTGGGGAAGAATTGCCGATTCTTGTCAAACCGACAAAGTCGATGAGGATCGATGCGCGTCCGCAGGAGTATGCCGCGCCTAGAAACCTCAAAACGTTCGAGCCTGCACAGGCTTTGACGACGCTCGGCAAGCCACCCAGGAGTCTCGCCGATGCAAGCGGCAGAGAGCCAAACTCTAAGATCGCCGACGCTGAAACGGACCTTCGAGGTCTGATCGCCCCCGCAGAGGAAACACGATCTGAGATCAATGGCGTCGCGCGAACGCAAATCAATCGCTTCGTTGACCTCTCAGGAGAACAACCGAGAAGAACCCGAAGCGTTCCTTCGATCGAGATCCCCTCGCGGTCGCCGAAGCAGGCCGGCAATATCCAGATGAATGGACTCGTTGCCGATGCGCCCCCCAAACTCAGACGGTTCACCACGACGCAGCGGAATGCCATTGCACGCAGCCGAGACCAGGACGTCCGCGACCTTGTCGCGAAAGAGGTCACGATGCCGGCCCGTCCCCTGGAGGACCTCGATCAGGCGTTGGATGCCCTTTCGTCGGACCAATTGACGCTCACACCGCCGACGACGGCACTCCCCGCCATTCCGAACACGCCTCTTCGTTCGACCGCGCGACGAGATGGTTTTGGCATGCTTGCGATCGACCAAATCGGTGAACATCTCGAACTCCACCGCGTGAACGAGAACTCCACCACGGCAACCGCGAGCGGTGCAGACGATCTTCGTCAGTTCCTTCAAGCGCCTACGCAGCGACCAACGATGACACTCGCCGAACCAACCGCCCCGGCGGACGGTGACACGGCAATCGACTTTAAGACTCGAGAACGCTCGCCTTCGCAGATGCCACTGGCAACGGTGGGGCTTCCACAACTCCCGCCTCCGGTGCGTCAGGACCGGATGGTCAGCGATCGTCGCCTCGCTGCGGATAACACGCTGCCGAGCCCCTTCGAGTTCGATCCCAATGGGGAGCAACCAAAGGAAGTCGATGAACTTGTCGCCGGCATTTCAGATGTGACGCCCGCAGGAAAGCCCCACGTCAAGACGAACGAAAAACGCGGCCTCTTTTCGGTCCTGTTCCCCCGACCGGCCCAAGACACCCAAAAAGCCGACAACAAACCGCAAACACCGGAAAAGAAGCGGCGAAACCGGGGAATCCTTGGTCGGCTCCTCAAGTAAACGGCCCGTAGCCGATCGCGTCAAAGGACTCGATCCGTTGGTGCTCGTGGGGTTCCTCGACTGGACGGTTCCCAGGTCTGATGGCAAGTCGAGTCTGCATGCCGGCGCTTGATGCGGCGTCCAACTCCTCAATCACATCGCTGACGAACAGGACGTCGCCCACGCCCAAACCCGAGGATGCGTTGATCTGCTCCGCGATCGACTTGTAGGAAGAGGCCTCCTTCTTGCCGCCCACCTGCGTGTCCCAGTGGCCATCAAAAAAGTCTAACAGCGATCCGTTGATGGAGTGCCCGAAGAACAGCTTTTGAGCATGGACGCTTCCACTGCTGTAGATCCACATTCGGATTCCGGCATCCCGCCAACGCTTCATCGCGGGGACGACATCGGGGTAAACGTGCGCCGACATCGAACCTGAACGGAAACCGCTTTCCCAGATCAAGCCTTGAAGCTGCTTCAGTCCGGTGGCTTTGACATCGCGGTCCATCAGATCATTGACGTGCGCGACGATCGCCGCTTGAACATCGGCACTCGTCAAAGGCCCGCCGAAACACTGCTCGATATTCGCTTCGCCGGCATCACGAGCGATGTGTTGACACGCATCGAGACACGACGCATCACTCGCGTTCTCGACGAGAAACTCCGCCACATGTTCGCGCACATACGGGAACATGATGTCGAAGACAAAGCTGATTGAAGAAGTCGTGCCCTCGATATCGAGGAGCACACCACGAAACGTCGGATCCGGCATCAAATCTTGAGCACCGGTTCGTCTGGTTCTGCTTGAACATAGCCGGGTCCGAAGCACATCGGCTTGTACCCTTCATGGACGCCCGCTTCGACGTATTCCGGAGTCCATCCGCTTTGATCCTCGAACAAACGGATGCAGCGAATGGTTCGATCGCTGCAGAGGTTGAACCAGTGCTTCGTACCCGCGGGGACATTGATCAAATCGCCACTTTCGACCTGCACGGCGAAAACCGGTCCGTTGTCCGGATGAATGTGGAACACGCCGCTTCCGCGAACCGTGAAACGAACCTCGTCTTCGCTGTGCGTGTGTTCCTTGTCAAACTTGGCCAACATGGCATCCAAGTTGGGCGTTTCAGGGGTCACATTGATCACGTCCGCCGTCACGAAACCGCCGCGCTCCTTGAGCCGCTCGATTTCGGGAGCATAGGCGGTGAGGATCTCGTCGTTGTCGGCGTCTTCACTGACACGGCCTTCGACCGCCCAGTTTTCGTACCAGATGCCGAAAGGCTTCAGAAAGTCAACGATCTGATCGACATCATCGATCACTCGGTTTTCATCTTCGATGGTGATGCGTGCCATGGGACAATCCAGAAAATGACAGAGTCGGAGAATATCGCCGCCCGCCGTGGCAACCGATGAACGCCGAGAGTTTAGCGATCTCGCCGCCGGATGTCACGCCTCGGAGCACGTCACACTGGGCGATGCTGGCCTCGCCACACGGCTCACAAAGACACGATCGCAGATACGGCAATGGTGAGGGGAGCGTCCGTCCTCAAAGCCCCTGTTCGCGCGCAAAGCACTCAAACAGGAATTCAAAAATCTCGATGTGGCGGCGGGCCGCGAACAGATCGTCGCCCCAAGTGTAAAGCCCATGTCCGCGAATCAGGAAACCGTGCCGAATCGCATTCTCGGCCTCGCTGCCACCCTCAAACCGCTGCTTCAACTCATTCACGAGCAGCGGAATTTCTTGTGTGTTTTCAAAAATCGGTACGAAGTATCGCGTCTCATGCGTCTTGATGCCCTCCAAGCCTTTGAGCATTTCAAAGCCTTCGAGAAAGAAGCCGCCGGCATCACCGAATCGGCGTGAAAGCAACGTTCCCCAAACACTGTGCGTGTGAAGGATCGCACTCACACTCGGAAACTGTTCGGCGATTGCGACATGGATGAGTGTTTCCGCGGAAGACTTCGGAGCCCCCGCTTCCACCGGCTTTCCCTCGGCGTCCACCAAAACGAAATCCGTTTCCTCGAGCCGGCCCTTGTCTTTTCCGCTCGCGGTCACGACCAACTGCAGGGGATCGTTCGCGACGACTCGGCTGTAGTTACTGCTGGTACCGACCGACCATCCGCGAGCATGAAACTCCGCACCGATAGGAACCAGGGATCGAGCGGCTTTGAGTGTGGCGTCTGGAGAATCCATGGCATATCCGGTGAGAGGCTGCGAAACCCCAGATGATCAATTGCCCCGCGTGATGCGTCAATCCATGACGCGCGGAGATGCAAACCGAAGTGCGAAAACGCGCATAGAAAACGCCCGCGCAATCGAGATGCGCGAGCGTTTCGTTGATTCGGTCTGGGAAGCCTACTTGTGCTTGCTGTGGCATGCCTTGCAATTGGCAGCCTTCTTCAGCATTGCGCCCGCATCCGCCTGTCCGTCGACGGCCGCCTTACCGGCCTTCACCAACGCCGCCGTCAGCTCTTTCCAAGAGTCTTCTTCACCCTTCTTCGGCTTGTTCTTGGCAAGTGCGACGAGCATTTCGTGCAGCTTCTTCTTTTCTTCGTCCGAGGCTTTGCCGCTCGAAACCTTTTTCACCAACGGCCCTTTGAAGGCCTCCTTCATGATTTGCTTGGTCGAGTACTTCGGCTTCTTGTCATCGTCATCGGCTGCCAATGCCGGCATCCCGATGAAAGCGAAGGCAAGAGCGCAAGCCATTGCCGTCGTGATCTTCTTTCGCATCGTGTTGAATCTCAAATAGAGGGTGACGAAAATCCTGCGAGGCGCCCGACAGGGTGCATACGTATAAATCATGCGACACTGCGTCGCCATAGATAGGTTTGCGTCGTGGTCGGAATCGGGCAAAAACGCCCGAGATTCTCATCCTTCCGCGTTGAGATTGCGAAAACGTTCGATCGCCCGCCAGTTCCGATCCCCCGACTACGCCAGGATCTCACTCACCACACGCGGCGGTTCGACTCCCGTCAGACGCCGCTCCAGTCCTTGAAATTTGAAGCTCAAGCGCCGGTCATCGATTCCCATGCAATGCAGAATCGTGGCATTGAGGTCGTTTAAGTGGACGGGATTTTCAACGACGTTGTAGCTGAAGTCATCCGTTTCACCGTAGGTGAGTCCGCCTCGAACACCTCCCCCAGCCATCCACATGCAAAAGTTTCGCGGGTGGTGGTCACGGCCGTAGTTTTCTTTGGTGAGCGCCCCTTGGGAGTAGACCGTGCGGCCGAACTCGCCACCAAAAACCACCAGCGTGTCTTCGAGCAAACCTCGTTGCTTGAGATCCTTGATCAGAGCCGCCGTGGGTTGGTCAACATCGTCACACTGGCCCTTGATCAGTTTGGGTAACTGACCGTGTTGGTCCCAGCCGCGGTGAAGGATTTGCACACAGCGGACGCCACGCTCGATCAATCGCCTCGCGAGAATCGCACTCGACGCGTAGGTGCCCTTTTTCTCAACGTTGGGACCGTACATGTCCAGCGTTTCTCGGGTCTCATCGGAGAGGTCCGTCAATTCGGGAACACTGCGCTGCATGCGAAACGCCATCTCGTATTGTGAAATCCGCGCGCTGGTTTCAGGGTCACCGAAGCGGTCGAACGTTTGCCGATTCAACTGTGACAGAGCATCCAACATCAGTCGGCGATCCTCTCGATCGACGCCTGGCGGATTCTGAATGTAGAGAACCGGATCGCCGCTGCCTCGTAGCGCGACGCCATCAAACCGCGTTGGCAGAAAGCCGCTGCTCCACATCCGCGTGAACAATGCCTGAGCCTGACTGTCTTTTGGGAAAGTCGGTGTGAAGACGACGAAAGCCGGCAGGTCGTTGTTTTCACTTCCCAATCCGTAACTCAACCAAGAACCCAAACTTGGCTTTCCCGGGACCTCGCTGCCGGTCATCACAAACGTGCAAGCCGGGTCGTGATTGATCGCATCGGTGGTCACCGATTTGATCATCGCGATGTCGTCCGCGATCGAATGCATGTGCGGAACGAGCTCGCTCATCAGCATGCCGCTTTGACCACAACGTTCGAACTTGAACTTGGAAGGGGCGACGGGAAATCGGGCCTGCCCACTCGTCATCGTCGTGATCCGCTGGTTGTTGCGAACCGATGGCGGCAGTTCCTTGTCAAAGTACTCGTTCAGACCTGGCTTATAATCGAACAGGTCCAACTGCGACGGCGCACCATTCATGTGCAAATAGATCAACCGCTTGGCCGTCGGCGGAAAGTGAGGCAACCCCGGTATAGGCGGGTGCATCGCATCCGATGCCGCTACCGACTCCGCCTGCAATCCTGCCATTGCCAACCCACCGAGACTGAGTCCAGCACTCGCAAAGAATTGTCGACGATTGAGTCCACGTTGATACGCTTCGATCGGGCTTGGGAGTGACATCAGTTCTTGGTTACCGTTTCGTCGAGATTGAGGACGAGATTCGCCAGCATCGTGTAAGCCGCCCACTCCGTCTTTTCGAGCGATTCGTCGGTCGGACTGTCGCCGTAAGACACGAGTTCCGCAGCGGCGTCGCTTTGCTCCGCGTAGCGGGCACGGAAGCGACCCAATGTCTGCTGCGCAACTTGGCGTTCCAGATCGTTCGGCGGTCGCCCCGTGACACACTGCCAAACCCACTCGATCCGAGAGCGCTCGCCGTCGCCGCCTTCACGTAACATCCGCGAAGCCAAATGCCGCGCCGCTTCGATGTGCTGGACATCATTCATCAACTGCAGCGCCTGCATCGGCGTGTTGGTTCGCCCGCGAACCGAACAACTCTGTTCACGGTTGGGCGCGTCGAACGACGCCATGAACGGCGGCGGTGCGGTTCTCTTGAGGAACGTATAGAGGCTCCGACGATAGAGTGCCTCTCCCGAATCCTGTTTGTAATACCGAGTGTTACTGTTACCGAAACCAACGGGCTCCCAGATGTCCGGCGGCTGATAAGGCTTCACCGCTTTGCCCCCGACTTTAGAGACCAGGAGACCGCTGACGAACAATGCCTGATCGCGCAAGACTTCGGCATCCAATCGCAACCGTGGGGCGCGAGCCAAAAATCGGTTCTCCGGGTCGCGCTCGAGCATTTCAGGCGTGACAACCGAGCTTTGACAGT
>JBCBOT010000413.1:0-6706 GCA_039821165.1 Planctomycetota bacterium
CCAATCCTCCGCAGGGCAATCCGACGGAACCACCCACCGGAAATGACCCGACCGGCAACGATCCACCCGGGACAGGTCTGCCCGGCGAGGACCCAAACGCAGGCCCGGCAGGTGGTGGTCCCACGGAATAACCGATGGCGATATCAGATGATTTACCGTTGATGCGGGGACTGCCCAAGGCCGCGATCCCTGACCAATTGCCGCTGGTTTTGGCGAGCGGTTCTCCACGACGATCGCAGCTCTTGAAGGCGGCGGGCTACGAGTTCACGATCGACCCGGCGAGTGCGGACGCCGAGTGCGGCGTTTGTAGTCGTGAAACAGCACCCGAGCTTGTTGCACGCTACGCCTACCGCAAAGCGCAAAGCGTGATCGGGCGTTACCAATCGGCGGTGATCTTGGCGGCCGACACCGTCGCATCTTGTAGCGGCCAGATTCTCGGGAAGCCCGAAGACGAATCGCACGCGCGATCGATGCTCGAACTCATGAGCGGACGTCGTCACGATGTCTTCACCGGTGTTTGCCTCTGGTCGGCGGTCGACAACCGCTGTGTGGTCGACGTGGTTCGCACGGAACTTCAAATGCAGCCACTGTCTGAAGACAAGATTCAGATGTATCTCGACACCATGCTCTGGGAAGGCAAAGCGGGAGGCTTTGGCTATCAAGACGGAAATGACTGGATTCAAATCGTCGGTGAGGGCAGCGAGAGCAACGTTGTGGGGCTACCAATGGAGAGGCTCAAAGAATTGCTGGAAAACTTTGACGAGGTTGCCGAAACCATCTCTGTGTCTGAACCGGACTCGACTACTTGAAATTTGTCGATTCTGGTAGAGTCTGGTAAAGATGCGTCGGTCGCGGCAAACTGCGCAAGCAATCGCGATCAACGTTCACTCCAATCATCTCACCGCGACGCTTTGGATCGATGACTCAGTTCTCACCCATCACCGGTAGACGTGGTTTTGCTATCGCCGTTTGCGGAACGCTCCTCGCGCTTCCTGCCGCTCCCGTCCTCGGCCAAACCGTCGACGCAACGAATTGGGCGGCCAAGATGTTCGACGAAACCGAGCACGACTTCCGCATCGTGGGTCGCGGCACCAAGTGCGAATACCACTTCACGTTCGCCAACCTCTTCCAAGAAGATGTGCATGTTGCGTCCGTTCGAAGCAGTTGCGGATGCACGACGCCGACGGTGACCAAGGACACGTTGAAGACGCACGAAAAGTCTGCGGTCGTGGCCAAATTCAACACGAGCACGTTCATCGGAAAGAAAGCGGCGACGATCACGGTCGTCTTCGACAAGCCATACTACGCGGAAGTTCAACTCAAAGTTGGTGGCTTTATCCGGACCGATGTGACGTTTGATCCGCCTGAGATCGCGTTCGGCGAAATTGCACCGGGCAGCGAAACTCAGCAGGATGTCCTGATCACCTACACCGGTAGCAAGGATTGGCAAATCACAGACGTTCGCAGCCACTGCAGCGACTTGCAGGTACAACTCAGTCCTGCGACGAAAACGCCCGGCAAGGTCCAGTACCGCATGCGGGTGAAAGTCCTTGGCAGCATGAGTGAGGGCGATGTCCGCGAAAGACTCACGCTGATCAGCAACGATCGAGACTTTCCAACAACCGAGATGTCGATCAACGGCCGCGTACGTCCCTCGCTCAGCGTGTCGCCTGCGGCATTAAGCCTTGGTACCGCCGAACCCTCTTCGATCATCGAGAAACGTGTTTTGGTTCGTGGCGATGAGCCGTTCCGAATTAGCGATGTCGTTTGCTCGGACGATCGTTTCGAATTCGTGATTCCGGATGAGGCCAAGAAGATCCACTTCGTAACGATTCGCTTCAAGGCCGGCGCGGGAGCGGATCGAATCGCCCAGGAAATCCGCTTCGAAACGGATCTCAAGGGCGGCAAAGCCGTCAACTGCGTTGTCACGGGATCACTCGGACGCCAAACCGTACGATGAAGCCTTGGATCGAGCCGCTCGTCGAGACGATCGCGCGGATCGAGTCGCTGGCCGCAAGGATCGCCCCCGCGCGGATCGATTTTCTGAGTGGGGCCGCCACGCGGATCGCCGCAAAGCGGGACGTGGGCTCAACGCTCGGACTCAACTTCATTTGCACGCACAACTCGCGACGCAGTCATCTTTCGCAGATCTGGGCGACCGTTGCGGCACAGGCCCATCAGCTCGATTGGTTGAGAATGATGAGCGGAGGAACAGAGGCCACCGCGTGCAACCCGCGGGTTGTTGCGTCACTTCGACGAGCCGGTTTCTCGGTCGTGAACCCGAGTCCGACCGATTCGAATCCCCGATACCTGTTGCAGTACTCGGACGACACCGCGCCGATCGAACTGTTCAGCAAAACGTTCGACGACCCCTACAACGGGCAATCGTCTTTCGTTGCCATGATGTGCTGTGATCACGCAGACGACAATTGTCCGGTGATCCACGGGAGCGTTGGACGAGTGTCGCTGCACTATCGCGACCCCAAGGAATCCGATGACACCCCCGTGGAAGCCTCGACCTACGACGATCGCCGCGACGAAATCGGTGCGGAAATGTTTGCTCTCATGCGGCTGATCGCGGAAAAGGGGTGAATCGGCCTGCGGTCGCGTCTTCGGGGTGGACGCCGGCGAATCGTCATAGTCCGCCGTTCCGTCGGTCTATCTTTTTGTATGGACGGATTTACCGTTGAAATTGGCGATCCTGCTGTGCAGCATCGGGGGGTAACACCCTCGAGAGAACTATGCCCGCCGTTTCAATCGTGATGGCATGCTACAACGGCATGCCCTATCTACCTGACGCCATCGACTCGATTCGAAAACAAACGTTTTCGGATTGGGAGTTGATTGTCGTCAACGATGGCTCGACGGACGGATCGAGCCACTGCCTAAACGAGTATGCCGCGGAGGACTCGCGGATCCGCGTTTTGGACCAGCCCAACCAAGGCCAGCACGTCGCCGCCGATATTGGAATTCGTGAGGCGGTGAGTCCATTGATCGCCCGCATGGATGCCGACGACGTTTGCCACCCGCACCGATTGGAAAAACAGCTTCGATTTCTAAGTCACCATCCCGAAGTCGGACTGGTCGGTAGTCAAATTCGGCGACTCGGTTCGCATCGCGCGGGACTGCGTTCGCTGCTTCCGACGGACCATGCGACCATCTGGTCGATGCTGCGCAAGAACCATCATGCTCTCTGCAACCCGACGGTTGTCTTTCGCAAGTCCCTCTATGAACGCGTCGGCGGCTATTGGTGTCACGACATCGCCGAAGACTGGGACCTGTTTCTGCGACTCGGTGAGATTTCCCAGTTGGCCAACCTTGACGAGGTTTTGCTTCACTATCGTTTTCACGGATCGAGCATCAACGGACGCCGCATCATCCAGGCGCAGCTTTACAACGAGTATGCCGCTCACCTGTCGCGGCTTCGCGAATCAAGTCAACCGGAAATCTCGATCGAAGACTTCAAACGCGAGCACGCGATCAGCCGGTGGCCACATGGTTGGCTTTTTCGCGCCGACGCATTATCGATCGGTCAATATCGGCAAGCCGTCGCAGAACTTTATGGTGGTCAACGGTTGCGTGGGACGGCACGTTTGCTGATGTCGATGATGATGTCGCCACAACGAACGCTGCGACGTTGCGCACGAATGCTCCACCGCTCGCCCGCTGTGCCAACGGAATCGAACAACTCCGCGAGCACTCCCGCGCCGAAGCCGTCCATCGCAGCGGCCCTCTCACCCATCGAGTCGCGCGACAGGGTACGAGCCTAACACGTCGAGCCGTCGCGACATCTCACCGAGTCGCATGATTGCGTCTCGCACCGGTGGTTCGGCTTCATGTCCGGAGAGTTCGACGAAGAATAGATACTCGTTGTGGGTTCCGGGCGCCGGGAACGACTCGATCCAAGTCAGGTTGAGTCCGGCACCGCTGAACAGCGTCATCGCCTTGGCGAGTGCGCCGGGCAAGTGTTCGACCTGAAACAAGATGGACGTTTTGTCCATCCCCGTCGGCTCGGTTTCTGTTGTCCCAAGGACCGCAAAACGAGTGACGTTGTCTCGATTGTCTTCGATGTCGGCGTCGATCACGTTGAGGTTGTACGCGCGTCCCGCCGGGAGACTTGCGACTGCCGCGATCCCAGCGTCTTTCGAAGCCGCCTCGGCAGCGGCTGTCGTGCTACTGACTTCATGCAGCGTCGCTTTCGGAAAGTTTGCGGCCAACCATCCTCGACACTGAGACAACGCTTGCGGCTTGCTATGAATCTCGCGAATGTCCTCGCGCCGGCCGATCGCCAATAGGTTGTGATGGATCGGAAGCAACACCTCGCCGCAAATCCGCATGTGCTGTTTGACAAACATCCCAAGCGTGTCAACGATCCGCCCGTCGGTGCTGTTTTCGATCGGTACCAATCCGCTCGTCGCGTCGCCCCGATGTACCGCCTCAAAGACATCGGGAATGCTTGATACGGGATCGAACTGCATCGAATCGCCAAAGTACTTGATCGCCGCGAGATGGCTGTAACTGTACTGCGGACCGAGAAAGCTGATTCGGTTTGTTTGGACCAAAGAGCGAGAATGGCTCGCAATGTGACGCATGATTGCCGCGAGGGAATCGGCCGCCGATTCAGATTGGATTTGCTCCGCATGTCGAGCATGCTCCAGGCTGATGGCGGGCAGGCAATCCTGCTTGGCCATCTCAGCCACCAACTCATCTCGCCGTCGCAACGTCTTCAGGATCATTGCATCGAGTTGGGCGAGTTCGTCGGGAAGATCGTTTGCTGACGACATGGAACGATTTGTGGAAATACGGAAGTGGAACGCCATTTATTGTCCGCCAACAAACAGCCACGTCGAGCCCGGCGCAGACTCAATCTCGGTGCGAAGTACTCTACTTGAAACGCGGTTCAACAGTACCTCGCCAAAAAGTCGCCCGGAGAAACCTATCGGACGTTTTGGCGATAGAGCTGACGAATCACAACAACGTCGCGGTGTAAGACACCCCACAACACAAGGAGCGCGAACCACTCCGCCGGCTTGAGCGCGAGATAGCAAAGATCGCCCGCCCACGGCGAACGGACCCTTCGAGCGACTCGTGGCCCCAGAGCGTTGTAAACAACCCGGAGCCCGCGGTGAAACCGCGGGAAGAGTGTTCGAAGCCCAATCTCAAATCCCTTGAGTCGCTGAAGTTGCGGAGACACCAATCCACCGTTGTCACAACGACCAGCGCGCACCACTCGTCGGTGTCCGCGACAAGCCGCCGTCGCCACGAAGCACGTACCGGGGTCTTCCAGCGGAAGCTTGGAGTACTCCGTGAGTGAAACCAAGACCGCGTAGCGACAGGCTGCAAAAAGACACCCCAACCAGGTGACCCAACTCATCAGCAAACGCAAGGAAAGACGGCGAGCGTCGGCGTGCGCAGAAACAACCCGCGCGATCAGCCAACCATGACTGGCCAACATCAGCAGCGGACTATAGATCAGCGAGCCATAAAAGATCAGCACGAAGGGAACGGCCAGCAACGAGAAATGGGAGCGGTCACCACTGGCGATAACGGTGATGGTCGTCACCAGCGTCAACCCGCCGAACAGAATCGAGAGGCCATAGGTCCATGCCGCCTTCGAATTTGGCGTCACCCAGCGAATGAACCTGATGTAACCCCAACTCAGCAACCACAGAACAAGCGGAGTGATGTGATACGCGATCAACCAAGCCGGTTCCAAACCGAACCGGACCACGATGGCGATGTGGTAGAGAACTCCGATGGGAATACTGGTCGACAATCCCAATCGAGCCCAAAACTCTTGTCCGGTGTTCTTGAGATCCAACACGGTCACCGTGAACGCGGCGATGCTGAACAGAACGAGCGGGTACATCCAAATCATCGCGCCGAACGTCAGCACGAACCCGTATTGGTGTTTCAGCAGCCCGGTTTGATAGCGAATGTCGCCGGTAAGGCTGGGCACAAGGAACAGGTGTGCGAACACCGGTGCGAGCAATCCACAGTAGAACAACAGCACCGTCGCGAGTTGGCCGATCGGCCGCTCGACGAGATCACCGACGGAGTCTCGCGAATCCGTGTCGATCGGGGGATCAGTTACCTCGCTGGTCATCCGGTTTAGCTTAGAGAAGGCACACGGCGAGTTGAAGTCACCCGAGCTTCCTCGCTCACGGATCCTTCGTCGCAGGCGATAACACGCGGACGGGCCCCGACGTTCTCAGTGTTTCCGACACCCCGCTTCGTGGTGACATTCGACTTGAGCCGAAATCAGAATTTTTGCTAATGATCGGGGCTCGCATGGGTGCGACGGAGTGTTCCTCGCATTTTCCCGCCAATCAGCGATCGAAAGAAACAGTCAAAGGAGTGACGTTATGTCTCGCAAGAAGTGGCCGCTGCTATCGCTACTTGTCTTCGCGATGGCTTTCCCCGCGGTGCAGGCTCAGGAGGGCAACTCGGTCGTTGCGGTCGTCAATGCCGATCCAATCACCCGCCAAATGTTGTCCGACGCGACGATGAAGCGTTACGGCAGCACCGTTCTGGACAACGTCATCATCAATCGCCAGTTGATTCTGCAAGCGTGCCAGGAAAAAGGCATCTCGGTCACGGAATCCGAAGTCGCTGAAGAGATCAACCGTCTCGCATCCAAGTTTGGCTTCTCCGTCCAAGACTACCTGAAGCTGCTTGAAGAGAATCGCAACATTGAAGCCGGGCG
>JBCBOT010000414.1:0-6653 GCA_039821165.1 Planctomycetota bacterium
CGATTTCGATGAGCTGGTCGCTTCCTTGCGAGTGGAGCAACCCCGCAGAGTTCTTGGCATCCGCGGACCGCATCGCTTGGGCGACGTCCGCTGCGCTGAGTCCGAGGCTGGCCGCATCGTCGGTGTTGATCTCGACGGTGATCTCTTCGCCGGGATCGGCAAAACGATCCACCAATTCAGTCCCTTTCAGCGCGCGAAGATCGTCTTCCAGATGCTTCGCCAACCGTCGAAGGACAACCCAATTCGGTTCGTCATCGCGCTGCCAACTCAGGCTGACGATCAAGGCGTACGCGCGGACATCGACTTCCTCAAAAACAGGGCGTTCGGCCTCGCTCGGTAGGACGGAAACGGCGTCGTTGACTTTGGAACGAACTTCGCTCCAAACCTGATCCGTCTCGATGACCTCATCGCGCAGTTCGACCTGGATCGTGCTAATCCCCGGACGACTAACGCTCGTCAGTTTCTTGATCTCCTCGATCTCTTGGAGTCGATCTTCCATCGGCTCCGTCACGAGGACTTCGACGCGTTCGGCATCCGCACCTGGCATCCGAGTCGACACCAGTCCGCCTCGCTGACCGATGGTCGGGTCCTCCATTCGCGGCAGGATCGCGTAAGAGGTGAGTCCGCTCACCGCGACCAAACCGATCACGAGCATGAGGGCTCGTGGATTACGGAAAAAGATCGTGGACCAGCGATCCGCGAGCGTCTCTGCGACAGGCGTTGTGCTTTCTTGAGTCATGGGCGTGGTCCTCATTCGGTCGGTGCGACAAGCAACCCTGCCGTGACTCGATGCAACCCGGCATCGATGATCCGTTCACCGCGGGCAATCATGCCTTGAACGAGCGCGCGGTCCCCATCGGTCTTGAGCAGTTCCACGGCCCGGCGTTCGCAAACCACCGCCGGGGCATCGCCGGGAACGACAAGCACCATCCACAGCCCACGTGCACCACGTTTCAGGCTTTTCGTGGGCAGCCAAAACTTGTCCTGGGCCTGGGAGGCGTCGCTCTCATTGATGAGCAATTCCGGAAGCTCGCCGGCCACCCAACCACTCTCCGCAAGACGCTCGAACAACTCGGGCTCGTCACCACTGGATTCACCGAAGCGGATGAAGACACCACGCGTCCGCGTGCTTCGGTCGATCGTGGGTTCGACGCGATCCACCCAGCCTTGGCGAGTTTGACCATGAAGACGAATCGTCACGATCGCGCCAACCTTGAACTGAGTGGCGACGCTCGGAGGCAGACCGAAGCGAGCTTCGATTGCATGGCTGACCAACTGGAACGCGGCGGCGCCGGTGCTAACGACGACGCCTTCATCGACGACGCGCGATTGGATCTTGCCATCGAACGGCGCTTCGATCCGCGAATCCCGACGCTGAGCCTGGATTTCCTTGAGCGCGGCCTGCATCCCCGCGACATTCGCTTTCTGAATCGCGATCTGTTCTTTGCGGGTGCCTTCCACCAGTTCATCGAGCGTCGCCCGCTGCGCCGCGAGGGCGTTCTCCTTCGCACGCAGCCCGAAGACGGCGGCATCATAGGCCGCTCGACTCGTCGCGTTGGTCACGATCAAACGTTGTTGCCGATCCGCATCGACTTTCGCCAAACCGACCTCCGCGGTCAGCTGTTCGACCCGTGCCTTCGCGGCATCAAGCGTCTGTTGTCTCGGTCCCGCAACCAACTCCGCCAGGCGTGCTTCGGCCGCCGCCAACTCGCTTTGAGTCCGAAGCTCCGCGGCGTCGAGATTCTCTTGGTCGAGTTCGGCCAAATGCTCGCCGGCGAGCACGACATCGCCTTCTTGCTTTGAGAGCGTCAACACGCGTCCGCCACGCTCGAAACTCAACAGGCTTTCCTGGCGAGCCAGCAACACACCCGAATAAGAACGTGTCAGATCGGGCGCGGTCATCGTGCCCGCACGAATGATGCTCACAGGGATCGCCCCCGCGACGTCCGTCGGCTCTGCAGCCGCACCCGAACCCGATGGCTTTGACGTCATCAAGGCGATCGATCCAATGATCGCGATCCCGCTTGCGGCGATTGCGAGTCCCACCGAGCGCCGCGACCACGTGCCGGGCTTGGACGGTTCGGAGACCGTTGTCGCAGTGGGATTCACGGCATCGTCTGTGTTGGCCTGCACCGAGTCCACGGGAGAATGCTCCTCATGTTCGGGCGGAAAAGCAGATGCGGGTTCATCGAGGAGCGCGTCAGTCGAACTCATTGGGAGTCCTCCAGGGCATATTCTTTTGGCGTTGGAAGTTTTCGCTTCAACATCGCACGGATACTCCGCACGAGTTTTCGATCCGCCTCGGCGTCATACAGCGGTTGCCAACCGAAACCGTCCATCAAAGCGTGACAATTTCGGCGGATGGCCGCGTGTGTGTCCGTGATCCCGATCTGATCCAGACCGGGACTGGTCTCGTCGATGATCATCCCGCCGTAGGAGATGGACCAAAGACCGAACACGACGTCTTGCACGCTACGACCTTCGGGCACCTGCAAATCGCCCGCAGCGACCGCTTCGAATGCGACGCCCGCGACGACCCCCATGCAGTTCGCTTCGCAGGTTTGCATCACCTCGCGGCGCTGCTCGGAAGTTTTCTCCCAAATCGCTTCGTGGCGAACCATGCTTTCGATGCGGAAGAAGTCCGTGAAGCGGAGGCGATATTCTTCGCACGCCACCCCGATGCCGACCATCTTGTCGCGCGCCGGCCCGTCTCGTGTGACGGCGAGGTTGAACAACTGCAGCCGCGTCTCGGTGGCGCGGATGGCGAGTGCCAGCAGCACATCTTCCTTGCACGAAAAGTGGTTGTAGATCGTTCCTTTGGCGTACTCCATTTCGCTGGCGATCGCGTCCATGCTCAGACCCGCTAATCCGCCCCGCGCGACCATTGGTAGCGCAAGCTGCAGAATCCGCGCTTCGCGGGTCTGTATCTCGACCTGTTTTCGGGTGAGGGATACCACAACTGTCTCCGAAGGATTTCTGACACCGTGTCAAAAATGACGGTATGTCAAGTCTGACGCAGCGTCAAGTTTTGTCTTACGAGAGTTTCTGACCGTTCCCGCGCCGGCAATGAACACAAAGATATATTCCAATTCGTGAAGACCATTTTCACCGACGTTTTTCAGCCCCAGGAACATCGGACCGATTGCTCGCGATCAAAAATTGAGACATATTTCGGCCTAGGGTTTTCCATGAACGGTTCCAAAATGCCTCCCAAGGTCGATATCCGTGGCCAAGACCGCTCCTCTCATCGCGCGGCCCAAAGTCCTCTTGCTTGTTGAAACGACGATGGCGTTCGGTCGCAGCGTCCTGGAAGGAATCAGCCGCTACCGGATCGAAAACCAGCCGTGGGCGGTGCAATTGGATCTGCGAGAGTTGCTGGCCGGGCCACCGGCTTGGTTTCGATCCTGGGACGGCGATGGGATCATCACACGCAATGCCACCGATGAATTGATTGAAGTCGTGCTCGAGCGCGGTATCCCGACCGTCAACTTGAGCGACATCCGCGCCAACGATTCGCTTCCTTCCGTGCTGAATGATCACAACGCGATCGGGCGAACGGCTGCCACGCATCTTGTTGACAAGGGAATCGAGCACTTTGCATTCGCCGGATTTAGCGATCATCACTGGTCGGCACAGCGTCGCATCGGTTTCTTGGCGGGCCTGAAAGAGCGCGGCATGCAGTCGCCGGAATTGCGTGTGCATGTGCACGAATCCGATTGGTCTCGGGCGACTCGTAGCGGATGGCAGGCGACACAGGACGAGATCGTCAACTGGGTGCGGGAGCTTCCACGTCCGGTCGGTATCTTTGCCTGCAACGATTTTCGCGGACAGCATGTCCTCGAAGCCTGCCAGACGGCCAAGCTTTCTGTCCCGGATGAAGCCGCGGTACTCGGCGTCGATAACGATCACGTCCTTTGCGACTTTTGCGACCCGCCGCTTTCGAGCATCATTCCGGCTGCCGAACGTATCGGCTACGAGGCCGCGGTAATGCTCGATCAATTGATGCGCGGCCAACCGCCGGAGTTGATTCATCAAGAAATCGCACCATTGGGAATCGCCGAGCGTCTCTCGACAGAAGTCATGGCGATCGACGACGAAGACGTCGCGTCGGCAATTCAGTTGATTCGCCTGCGAGCCTGTGAGGGACTTACCGTGTCCGACATACTCGAAGAGGTGCCGATCGCTCGAAGTTCGCTTGAACGTCGGTTTCGTCAGTATCTCGGCCGGTCACCGCAAGCAGAGATTCGACGGGTCCAAATCAAACGCGCATGCCAGTTACTTCGCGACACCGATTTGAGCCTCGTCAAGATATCGCAGCTCACCGGATTCAAACACTCCGAGTATTTTTCGGTCGTGTTCAAACGCGAGGTCAATGAGACTCCGGGACGCTATCGCGATTCCAGCCGCGCGCGGGCACGACAACCTTTTGGACAAGATTCATGAAAGTCATGGTTCTCACCGGCGCCGGCATCTCCGCCGAGTCTGGAATCCCCACGTTTCGAGACGCAAACGGCTTGTGGGAAGGACACAACGTCGAAGAAGTCGCGACGCCAAAAGCCTTCGAATCCGACCCCGTACTGGTCCATCGTTTTTACAACATGCGGCGCCGGAAACTGCTCGAACCGTCGATCGAACCCAATGCGGCCCACATCGCACTAGCTGAATTCGAGGCCAACCACGACGACGACTTTTTCCTGGTGACGCAAAACATCGACGATCTCCATCGACGTGCGGGCAGTCAAAACGTCCTTCCGATGCACGGCGAATTGCTCAAAGTTCGCTGCGAACGAACCGACGAGGTCTTTGAATGGCGAGAGGATTTGAGCACGGAGACCGCCCACCCGAATCAGCCAGAACTCCGTGGAACGCTACGTCCTCACATCGTTTGGTTCGGCGAAATGCCGTTCGGTCTCGAAGAGATCGCTGCCTTTGCGCAAACGTGCGATGTCTTTCTCGCGATCGGCACATCGGCGGTCGTGTATCCGGCAGCCGGGATCGTCCAAGCGACGCGAAACGATTGCCGCCGGATCGAAATCAATCTCGACGACACGCCGCAAAGCGACCGATTCGACACGACGATCCGCGGCAAGGCTTCCATCGAAGTCCCGAAGCTACTCGCTTCGCTCTAATCGCAACTAGCAACTAGCAACTAGCAACTAGCAACTCGCAACTCGCCACTCGCTACTCACCCCTCGCCCCTATTCAACGACGCCGCAACACGCTCCAAAACCAGTACGCCGACGGCGGCCGCGATCGCGAGCACGACCAACAAGGCTAAGCTATCCGGCCAATCCGCGGGCGAAACATACTGCATCACCCGTTCCTTCATCTTCAGATCCTTGGTCGCTTCGGTGGCGACTTGGAGTGGCCAGAGTTTGACGCAACTCCCCAGCATCAATCCGATCAACGATGCCATCGTCAAGTCGTGATGGTTTGCCAACAACCAACGAAGCAATCGAGTGAAGGCGAGCAATCCGAACAAGCATCCGAACGCGACGGTCCCGAGTTGTAGAATGACTTGCGTGTCGATTTCACCCTTTGCGGCACCTTTGACCATCCCCGTGACCGGGTGATAAACACCGAAAAGCAACAACACAAATGCTCCGCTGATGCCGGGAAGAATCATCGCGCAGATCGCGACCGACGACGCCACAAACAGGTAGGGAATCGAGTAGTCGTTGGCGACCGTCGGTGTGAGCGTACCGATCGCAAAGGCGACGACCGCCCCCACGAGGCAACCGACGAAACACTTGGAGGACCAGCTTGTAATGGACCGTCCAACGATCCAGATGCTGGCGAGGATCAACCCGAAGAAGACGGCAAACGTCTCCGGCAGATGTTCATCGAGCAGCCAGTGCATGAGGCCGGCGAGCGTCACCAATCCGATCCCAACGCCGGCACCGATTGCAAACAAAAATCGACCGTCGAGGTGCCGCCACGCTTCCGACCAGCGGCGCCCCAGTACCAGTTTGACCGACGTCGAATCGACCTGACTGATCGCGGAGACCAACCTTTGGTAATGCCCGAGAATCAGTGCGACCGTACCTCCGCTGACTCCCGGAACGGTGTCGGCAGCGCCCATGCAGAACCCCCGGAGAACGTTGAGCAAATCGGAACGCAACGAACCGTCCGGACGCTCCACACCGGAGGGTTTATCGTTCGACAAAGTCCCGATATTCGGATCGACGGGATTGGAATCGGGGTCCAGTTGGGCCGACGTTGTCATGCACGGTTCCCTTCACCAGGGCTTCGATGAATACTCGTGCCGTCGCCACGTTTGTGGGCCTGTGGGCACTCTTTCGTCGACAGTGTGATCGTGACCGCCGCGATCGAAAAGATGCGGCCATTGAATTGACCTGAACTAGGAATCACCGCGTGTTCGATACGCTCATCGAAACGATCATTCTGGCAGTCGTGCAGGGAATCGCCGAATTTCTCCCGATCAGTTCTTCGGGGCACCTGGTCGTACTCGGCGAAATCATGAGTCGGATGAAGGGTGTTCCCCCGAACGCGACACCGACGCTCGAGATCATCCTTCACGCCGGCACGCTGGGATCGATCCTGGTCGTCTTTTGGCGGCGGATTCTGGATCTGCTCTCCAGCGATCGACGCGTGATTCCGCTGCTAATCGTCGGCACGATTCCAGCCGTCGT
>JBCBOT010000415.1:0-6653 GCA_039821165.1 Planctomycetota bacterium
CACGGAATCGTCGAGCAAGACAGCTTCAAAACTGTATCTGGAAGCCGTTCGCGAAAGCGTCGGAAGGAACAAGAATGAGACTCACGGTACTCGACTACTCAATCATCGCCGCGTCATTCATCATCTCGGCGTTGGTCGGAGTTTTCGCGTCGCGACGGGCCGGCAAGAGCTTTTCGGAGTACTTTTTAGCGGGCGGCCAAATGCCATGGTGGATGCTCGGCATTTCCATGGTTGCCACCACGTTCGCCGCCGACACGCCGAACTTGGTCACGGACATTGTTCGGCGGGACGGCGTCAGCGGAAATTGGGTTTGGTGGGCGTTTCTACTGACGGGGCTGCTGACCGTTTTTGTGTACGCGCGGCTTTGGAAGCGAAGCGGCGTACTGACCGACCTTGAGTTCTACGAAATCCGTTACAGCGGAAGTTCGGCCGGCTTCCTTCGCGGTTTTCGCGCGCTCTATTTGGGCGTCATCTTCAATTGCCTTGTGATGGCCAACGTCATCTTGGCGGGCATCAAGCTAGGTGGCATCCTGCTGGGCCTGTCCCCGCTTCAGACGGTGATGTTGGCGGGGACAGTCACCGTCATTTACACGCTGCTCGGCGGATTGAGAGGGGTGATCCTTACCGATTGCATTCAGTTTCTCTTGGCGATGTTCGGCGCGATCGCGGCCGCCGTCGTCGTCTGCAGGTTGCCTGAAATTGGCGGATTTCAAACTCTCTTGGCACACGAGAACGTCGCGGGCAAGCTCAACCCGCTCCCAGATTTTTCTGACATCAACGCGATCATGCCGCTGTTCATCATTCCGCTTGCGGTGCAGTGGTGGAGCAGCTGGTATCCCGGCTCGGAACCCGGCGGTGGAGGCTATGTGGCGCAGCGAATGTTGGGCGCCCGTTCCGAATCCGGCGCGATGACCGCAACGCTCCTCTTTCAGATCGCTCACTACGCCATCCGCCCTTGGCCCTGGATCATCGTCGCGTTGGCATCACTTATCGTGTTCCCCGACTTGGAGAGCATTCAGACGGCGTTTCCAGAGATCGATCCCGACATTGTCAAAGACGATCTCGCCTATCCGGCCATGCTCACCTTCCTTCCGCCCGGACTGATCGGCATCGTGATTGCCAGTCTCATGGCGGCATTCATGTCCACCATTTCGACCCAATTGAATTGGGGGGCGTCGTACTTTGCTCATGACTTTTACCGCCGGTTCGTCAAACCGGATGCATCGGAAAAGCGACTCGTGGCGGTCGGAAGAATCGCGACCGTCGCCTTGATGATTCTCGCAAGCATTGTGGCGTTGGCGCTCGAGAGTGCCATGGAAGGCTTTCAAATCATCCTGATGATCGGAGCGGGAACGGGTTTGATCTATATCCTGAGGTGGTTCTGGTGGCGCGTGAACGCGGCGACTGAAATCACGGGGATGGCGGTTTCCTTTGTCATCGCCGTCTTCTTCAAATTCTTCTATGCGAGCACAGGACTCCCAGTGCTAGCCGATTGGCAGCAGTTGCTCATCAGCGTCTTGATCACCACAGCGGCCTGGTTTGTTGTCACGCTGGTCTCACCCACGACCGACCGAAATGTTCTGAAACGTTTCTACCAAACCATTCGTCCAGGCGGCCCCGGATGGAAGCCGATCCATGATGAGCTGGCGGCGGAGGGAATCCACGTTGAATCGGGCGACTCCATTGCACAGGGACTCTCGGCGATGGTTGCCTCAACATTCATGATCTATGCCTTGCTTTTTGGGACGGGATATTTGTTGTACGGGCGTTGGACGTCGTTCGTTGTAAGCGTCGTGGTGGCGATCGTCTCGGGTACCGTTCTGGTCCGCTCATGGCCTGCGTCGACTAGCACTGAGTCAACCAGCCCCGCACCGACATCGGAGGAAACAACGTGACAAAGCGCGTTTGGCACGTCGGGAATTGGTGTATCCACACCGGCAACGAATACATCGAGTCGCCTTTCTTGTCGGCCAAAAAGAACGTCGAAGTCTTGAACTACGGGCGTCCATTCGTCGAGGCGCTCGAAGCGATTGACGGGGCCGAGGTGATCAGTCAACCATCCTGGGAGTTGTATAACCTCTCCCCAGAAGCTTTCGATGAACGACTGCAGTGGGCCGACACGATTGTCTTTGGCGACGTGGAAACGAAATGCATGATGTTGCACCCCGACTTCTTCAATCGCTCCAAGTGGGAATCCGGTTACGTCACGTTTCCGGACCGATTCAATCTTCTCAAACGATGGGTCGAATCGGGTGGACACTTCCACATGAACGGAGGCTGGTACTCGTTCAGCGGCCAACTCGGCAAGGGCGGTTGGGGGAGAAGCCTGTTTGCGGATGCCCTCCCAGTTGGTTGCCTCGAGTCCGACGATCTTTTCGAGTCCACCGAAGCATTTGCGACCCGAAACAATCAACCCGATCACCCGGCCGTTGCAGGAATCGACTTTCGTTCGCTTCCGCCGCTACTAGGCTTTAACGAAACACGACGCCGTGAATCGATCGACACCATCCTCGACATCCAGTTCGCGGGTCGTTGGTACCCGTTGTTCGCAGCGTGCTCGCGCGGCGACGGTCGTGTCACGGCTTGGACGACCGGTGCAAGCCCGCATTGGGGCATCAATTTTGTGAAGTGGCCCCAGTACAGACAATTCTGGAATCAAGTTTTCTCCGCCGAGTATTGATCTCAAATGAAGTCCCTTTTGGTGTGGTTCCTTCTCAGCATTCAAACCGTCGCGTTGGCGACCTCTCCGCCCGTGGTCCCTCTGCCGGCCTCCACGCAGGTGCGATCCGGGGCTGACACGGAATTGCCGGAACGGTTGGTCGTAAGCGTCCCGGATGAGTGGACGTCACACGTGGAGTTCCTCAGCGAGACGGTTCAAGCACTGACTCTGGGAAAGCATCGAATTGCAATCGACGATCAACGTGCCCCCACGCTGTTGATCAAGAAGGTGGATCAACTGGAAAATAGGGCGTATACGCTCGACGTCAGTCCCGAACAAATCCGGTTGAATGCTTCGTCGCTCAAAGGATTGGCACACGGGACGGCAACGCTGGTCCAATTGATCGGAAGTGCCGAGGACGGACGGCTTCCATCCCTCCAAATCGAAGATGCTCCGGGCACACCCTACCGCAACTTCATGATTGACATGGGGAGGAATCCACACAGCATCGAACTGCTGAAAGAAACGATCGATCTACTTTGGTATTACAAAGTCTATTCGGTGCAAATGCATTAGAAAGATGACCAGCGATTCGCGTGGCCTTCGACGGCATATCCCAAACTCTGGGATGGATTGATCTCGCTCGAGGAGTTTCGTGAACTCGAAGCGTACGCGGTGGTGCGCGGCGTCACCATCATTCCTGAACTCGAAGTTCCAGGTCACTCTGGAAAGTTATGTTCGCTTTACCCAGAGGTCTTTGGCAAAAACAGTACCGAGCTGGCGACATCCGAGACCGCACTCACGGGAATCAAAACACTCCTCGATGAGTTGATGGGTGTTTTCACGTCGACGCCCTACATCCACATTGGCGGTGACGAAGCGTTCGGGGTCCCACAAGTGGCACAGCGTGATCTCATCAATAAGCTGCACGCTTACCTGAAATCGAAAGGCCGACAGACCATCGTTTGGGAAGGACCGCATGCCGGTGAAGGGGAGAATAAGGTCAACACGGAAGTCATCCACGTGAATTGGCGCACGATCAATTACCCGGCAGATCAAATGCTCCAAGACGGTTATCGCGTGGTCAACGCGGCGTGGGATCCGCTTTACATCGTGGACCACTACCCACGCATCAATTTCACGATGACGTCACCTCGGCATGTCTACGAGAAATTGAAACTCACACGTTTCAAACATGTGAATCCCGGCATCCAAACGTTCGCCAATCCAATCGACGTTGAAACAACGGATCGTTTGATCGGATTCTGTATGCCCTGGTGGGAAGGACGCGAGGAGAACTTCTTCCCGCAAATCGTCCCACGGCTTATCCCGTTTGCCGAAGTCGCATGGAACCCCTCAGCGCAACGTGACTATGAGGCATTCGCTGATCGCGTGGCCACCGCCGAATCCACCAGGCGTTCGGCCTTCTACCCGGTCGTGATTCAAGCGTCGGAGCTCGCCCTTCCCTCCGACGGTGTCTTTCACAACCAAACGGAGATTCGCTTCGACCTCACTCGCCCGGAAGGCGATGCGGAAGTTCGCTACACACTCGACGGCACTGCACCGACGGCTTCCTCACCACGATACTCGACCCCCATCAAATTGGAGGAGTCCAAGGTTGTTCGTGCTGCTGCGTTCGGCTCGGGAAATCAGATCGGACATGGGAGTCGGTTGAAACTCACGTGTGTTCGTCCGACTGGCAATCTTGCGCTCGGAAAACCGGTTGTCTCCACGGCGTCATCGGCAAGTCCCTTTTCGGTGGACCGACTCACCGATGGTGGCGAGGGCAATCTCGATTTTTACCTCGGCTACCCCGCCGAGCCGGAGCCGATTCGCGTGACCGTGGACTTGGAGCAAGTGCAGCGGATTGACCGTGTCATCGTCCACGCCTATTCGATCAGTAACTCCGCCGAACGATACTCCGTCGAGTTGTCCGTGGACGGTAAGACGTTCGAAAAAGTCGGTGAACAACTCGAGCGGTCCACGCAGCCATCGCGGTCGTCTCCCAACGCGGCGGTGTCCGTCGAACACACCTTTGATCCCCGCGAGGCTCGTTACGTTCGCGTCGTGACGAACGGCAATAAGGGTTACGTTTTTGACTCCTTCTCGAAGCTGGTGGAAATTCAAGTCTTCGCCGCTCCCGCCGAAACGGCGAAAACACTCGAACCCGAACCGATTGACTTCAGCAAGCTCGCGTTCTATCCCGAGCGGTGGAAACGCGCCGGACAGGACTTCAACATGCTCGCATGGGAAGGCGAGAACGTCGTCTTTGTGACCAAGCGTGGGGAGTACGACCCGATGTTGATGACGAAGTTCGTTGAACGCCTCGACAGCGGTTGGAAATCCTATTCGGACTTGATAGGTGTGCAGCCGCGGCGACTCAAGTCGTTCCACGGAAAACCGACCATTTGCGCCCTTCCAAAGTCGGATCTTTCTTGCGGCTATGGTTGCGGCTACGTCGGTGCCACTGGCATCGAGGCGTCTGCGTTTTACAACATCGACCTACCTGAATTCGAGAAACACCGAGACAGCTTTCGTCACTACTACTTTTACGAAATGGGACGCAACTTTTTCGTCTTCGGTGATCGCCATTCGCTATTCACCACGGGGTACGCCGTCTTCATGCGTTACGTTTGCATGGACCAACAGCAATGCCGAGACACCGACTCGCAGACTCGTCAAACCATCGAGGAGTGTGAAGCGGTGTTCGCTCGATCGGATTTGGATTTTTACGAGGCATTCACGAATCTTGGCAGTGGAGAAAAGAGCAACCGGCTCAAGGATGCCAAAGGTCGCTCGATCCAGCCGAGCGACCAACCCGTGATGTATGCGACCGCGATGATGAAGCTACGCCGCGAATTCGGAGGCGATGAGTGGGTGAAGCGATTCTTTCACACGCTACGAAAATGCGAACCCGTTCCGGCAAAGGATCTGAACTCCGCTCAGACACAGATCTTCAACTGGGTTGTCTCCGCTTCGATCGCGGCAAAAAGAGACCTCGCACCCATTTTCGTCGGACGCTGGCGAATGCCAATGAATGAGGCGCAACGTCAGATCATGCAACAGACCGACTGGACCGCGACGCCCGATGTTCGTCGGGTTGTTGACGGCCTCGTCGCCGCTGGAAACACCGAGCCAACCACGAAGTGAACGAACCGGAGCGAAACAGTGATCTACACCGGAGACCCCGCATCAATCGGTGAAATTGAGCCGCTGGATTTCCTGGTCGTTGCGCCTCATCCCGATGACGCCGAAATCGGTATGGGCGGGACGATTATCAAGATGATCGACGAAGGGATGCGAGTCGGAATCCTCGATTTGACGACGGGTGAACCGACGCCGCATGGCAGCGAGACGATTCGTCGTGAGGAGACTCTTCGCGCGACTGAAATCCTTGGTGTGACATGGCGAGGCAACGCCGGTTTGCCCAATCGCGAATTGCAACACACGCTGGAGGCGAGAAAGCTCGTCGCGAGTTACTTTCGAATGCTGCGACCGCGATGGATCTTCGCACCCTACTATCACGATGCACATCCGGACCATGTCGTGGCGACAGACCTCGTCGAAGCGGCGCGTTTTTGGTCCAAGCTCAGCAAGACGGATATGCCGGGAGAACGCTTTCACCCCGAACGCCTCTACTACTACTTTTGCGTGCACCTCAAACTCGCGATCCAACCCGGTTGGATCGTGGATATCAGCGAAACGATGCAACGCAAAATGGACTCGCTTCGTGCCTACGAGAGTCAATTGATAACGGGCCGACCCACCGAGCCACCGACATTCCTCGATCGAATCGAAACCGACGCGGGATACTTTGGCAATTTGATCGGCCGACGCTACGGTGAACCATTCGCGACCAAAGAGCCCCTCGCCCTCGCTTCTTTACGTGACGTGTTCTAGCAGGACAGTAGCTACTCAAACTGAGCGGTTTGTGCGAATTCACCCTCCCTCGTTTTGTCTTTGTTGCCGTTGGCATCAAAGACAAAACGAATGG
>JBCBOT010000416.1:0-6618 GCA_039821165.1 Planctomycetota bacterium
TGCGGACGAACGCCGCAAAAGAACCGACCCTCCCATTCGTTTTGTCTTTGATGCCGTTGGCATCAAAGACAAAACGAGGGAGGGTGAATTCACCAAAACCGCTCAGTTTGAGTAGCTACGCCCTACAAGCATTTGGCCAAAAACTTGCCAGTGTGCGACTTCTTCGATGCCGCAATGTCTTCGGGTGTCCCGACCGCCATGATCTTGCCACCCTTGTGACCACCCTCGGGCCCAAGATCGATCACATGATCCGCCGTTTTGATGACGTCCAGATTGTGTTCGATGACAACGACGCTATGGCCGTTTTCAACCAGTTGATTCAGGCTGTCGAGCAGCCGATCGATATCGGCAAAATGAAGTCCCGTCGTAGGCTCGTCGAGAATGTAGAGATTGTGCTTGCCGCGTTTGAGTTTGCCCAATTCGGTCGCAAGCTTGACCCTCTGAGCTTCACCTCCACTGAGAATCGTCGATGGATGACCGAGCTTGAGGTAGCCAAGACCGAGTTCGTGAAGCACACCGATCTTTCGAGCGATCGTCGGCTGATCGGCGAAGAAGTCGACGGCGTCCTCGATCGACATCTCCAAGACGTCGGAGATTGTATTGTCTCGATACGTGATCTCCAACGTCTCCTGGTTGTACCTTAACCCTTTGCAGGTCGGACACGTTACCTCCACATCGGGCATAAACGACAACTGCGTGGTGATGGCGCCTTCTCCACTGCACTCCTCACAGCGGCCGCCTTTGACATTGAAACTAAAACGCGAGGCCGTGTAGCCGCGCGACTTGGATTCCTCCGTCTCCGCGAACAGCTTGCGAATCGCATCATAGATTCCGACGTAGGTTGCCGGGTTGGATCGAGACGATCGGCCGATCGGTGATTGGTCGATATTGATGATGTCGTGAACCTGCTCATGCCCGAGCAATTCATCATGGTCGCCCGAAAGTACTCGGCTGTCGTGAAGAAGCGAGTAGAGCTTCTTGAAAAGTATCTCGTGGATCAACGAGCTTTTTCCGGATCCGGATGCGCCGGTAATGCAAACGAACCGTTCGAGCGGAATGTCCACGTCGATATTGTTCAGATTGTTCTGCCGCGCGCCCCGTATCGTTAAGAACGTATCGCAATCGTTTCGGCGTTGAGCGGGAACTCCGATCACACGCTCCCCACTCAAGTATTTCCCGGTCACAGACTTGCGGTTTGAACTGACTTGGTCGGGCGTTCCCTGCGCGACTAATTTGCCTCCGTGCACCCCCGGCCCAGGACCGATTTCCAAGACATGATCCGCCGCGCGGATCGTGTCTTCATCGTGTTCGACAACAATCACCGTATTGCCAAGGTCACGAAGGCGACCAATGGTTTGAATCATTTTGGCATTGTCCTTGGGATGCAAACCGATGCTCGGTTCATCCAGTACATAGAGCATCCCCATGAGTCCCGAACCGATTTGCGAAGACAAACGAATTCGCTGCGACTCCCCACCAGAGAGCGTCGACGAGCGACGGTTCAGATTCAGATAGTCGAGTCCGATCGCGATCAACAGCTCGAGCCGGGCGGTGACTTCCTTCAAGATGATTTTGGCCACGGCGCGGTGCTTGGCGACGGGCTTGATCTTCTTAAGAAAGGCCAACAGTTCGACGAGATGCAGTTGTCCCAACTCGTAGATACTCTTGTTGGCGACGGTCACCAAGCGCCGAGCTCGTTTAAGACGAGCGCCGCCACATTCGGGGCAGTCAAATTCGACCATCACCTTCTTGAGATGCTCATCCATGCCGGCGTTGGAGGCGCCTTGTTTGCGATACCAGTGATAGTGATGTTCGAGTTGATTGACGACGCCGTTGTATTTGATTTCCTTGCCTTCGTGCTGCTTCCCTTGCTTCGCCCCCGGTGGCAACACAACCTTGAACTTTCCTCCCTTCGTTCCGTGGAGCAGAATGTCGACGTGCTTTTTCGGCAGCTCGTTGAAAGGCCTCTCGAGATCGATCCCATAGTGAGCCGAGAGGCTGTGCAGAATGCGACCACCCCAACTGTCACGGCTGTTGCTGAGTGCCGCTTTGACGAAAGCGCCGTCGGCGAGTGAGCGAGTTGGGTCCGGCACCAGTAATTGTGGATGCACGCGCATGGACGTTCCAATTCCGGCACACGTCGGACATGCTCCCGAGGGATCATTGAACGTGAACTGGGCTTGGCTCATTTCGCCGGCGACAACTCGATGCTTCGCACATCCAAAGTTGTCGTAGAACTTTTTCAACTTGGCACTGAGGCGTTTTGGTTTGACGATATGAAAGCTGAGCAAACCGTCACCGAGTTTCAGACCATGATCGAGCGAGGCAAGGACCAGGTTCTCGATACCGGGCCCGATAACGAATCGATCGACGATGGCCTCGACGGAGTAGGTTGAGTCTTCATCGAGTTCGAGAGGTTCACCCAGATCCACCGAATCGCCGTCGATTCGTGCGTGACGATAGCCGTTCACTCGAATCTGCTCAAAGAGGTACTCGTAGTCTTCGCCGTGGATCTTAAATACGGGCGCGCGGACTTCGACTTCGGTTCCCGCGGGGAGCGACAACAATCGCTCCGTCATTTGGCGCGTCGTGCGCACCTCGATCTCACATTCACAAATCGGACAGTGGGGCGTCCCCATCGTCGCGAACAACATCCTCAAGTAGTCCGAGATGTCGGTCATGGTTCCGACCGTCGAGCGTGGATTGCTACCGATCGTCTTCTGATCGATCGAGACCACCGGCGAAAGGCCGTTCACGAAATCCACATCAGGCTTCTTAAGTTGCCCGACGAATCGTTTTGCGAACGTCGACATCGACGCCAACAACCGCCGCTGGCCTTCGGCGTAGATCGTGTCAAACGCGAGTGACGATTTGCCCGAACCACTGACCCCTGTGACAACAACCAACGCATCACGTGGAATCTCGACACTGACATTCTTGAGGTTGTTTTCGCGTGCCCCCTGAACTTCGATCGTTGTTCTCATCGTTCCCAATTCTTCGCAATTGAACTCTTCAGGAGTCCATCAGGTAAGCCGGCTCTTCGAATCCGTCGCGACTTCGCTTCGTCAGCTTGAATGGAGCCGACAGTCTTTCGAGATAGCCATGACGCTCGAGCCAATCGCAAGCCGATTCGATGTGCCACGGATAGACTTCCGAAAATGCAAAGTGATCGCTGATTTCTGAGAGTGGCACGACCCTCGGGTTCTTTCGGAAGTAGTCGAACAGCGGTTTGAGGTGTTCGCGATGGTTTTCGACGAGGTAGCCTTCGATCGCAGCAAGAGCCGCCGCTAACACGGTCTTGTTTTTTCGTTTGGCGAGCACATCGAGATAAATGGTCTGGAACAACTCGGGTGCGCCGTCGATGGCCCGATAGATGACATCCTGTTCGCAGATCTCTCCTTTGCGGAGGATTTCCGTGTGGGCGACGCTATGCGCCGCCCAAAGAATTTCCTGGGCCGCAAGCTCGATGTCTTTTTTGACCGTCAAACGATTCTCGGCGTGGCGGTGCGCGTGAATCGTCCAGGTCGAAAACGTCAGTCGCGTTGCTGATCCTTCGTGGCAAGCGTATTGGCGGTCTCAAACCACTTTAGAATCGATGGATCATCGCAGTAGACCACTTCGCGAATGGAAAACAAATTGCAGGAGAATGCGGTGCGTGACGTCCCCTCAACCATCTGCTTGAAGCGACTGCGGGGAATCACTTCGCTGTGGAAGGTGACGTTTTCTTCCACGAGGATTCGAAAGATTCGCTCCTCATTTCCGTCACTCCGCAGGCGACGACTGACACCATCGGCTTCGATAATCCAGACCGATAAGGACTCTTTGCTCCAGACCGTTTCTTCGCTCAGGCTTCCAACCAGAACCACGGCGAGAACGTACCGGTCGTCGGTAGCTCGCTCGATCAGTTGGTTGAGCGCCGACCGATATCTGGCGACCTTTTCTTGATTGGATTCATGCATTCGGGTGACCGATCGCTTGATGCTGGCTTAGACGTTGAGATCGCCTTCGACCTGCCTGCGATCCTGACGTGACTTCAACATTCATTTCGGATTGTTCGTTTTCAGACGATCTTGCTTCACGACCACGCACTGTGTCCTGCTCGGCGTCGCCCCTAATCGAACCGCGGATCGGCAGTCGGAACATGGCAACGGGCCTTTCGGCACCGGAAGTTACCACATCAACACCCCTTCGGCTCGAGACAACGCTCGCTGTGTGCCACAGATTTAGACGTTCGGGCTGAAAATACGATCGCGCACTCAGCGAAACGGATCGTTCGCTTTCCGGCGGGATGAGGACCGGCATCTCATTCACGAGCTGGTGCTTCAAGAGCATCTCAGTGACAAAGCGATGACCGACGCGAAGAAAGTCGTCTTTTCTCTGTAAACTGGAATCCGTAAGCGTTTGAGCCTCGTCATGTCACAGTGCATCGATTCGAAAATCCCCGGATCACAGTGTGTCGTCTCCGGAGCACTCGAGCGCGAGCTTTTCCCAGATACTCCGGTACCGTCATGCAAGTTTCTCAGGCAACCTGGCTCGTCCTTCTCAGTCTTCTCGCCACAAACCTCCTGGCGGAAGACTCCACGGAACGAACGCTCCCCGGATCGGAAAACTGGAAAGTCCTGAAGACGACGGACAATCAAACGGTTTGGCTCGAACGCCCTGGCAGCTACTTCATTGTCACGGACCACGAGGGCAAAACGGATTATCCGCTCGAGAACGTCGAGAAGCTGCGAGCACGCGTGAGAAAGCAAGCTGCGGCCGAGAAAGGTGGGCTGATCGAAGCGCGTCTCGTCAAACGCAACGGCACCAACGTCGCCTACTTCATCACGAAAGACGTCTACAATAATCTCAATGGCTATCGCTACGTAGGCCGCTGCATTGTTCCGCTCGAAAACGGTTATCGTGAAATCCGAATGGACACGCTTCCGACGGGTACAACCGGAATGCGTGAGGCTGTTCTGTCGGCACGACTCAATCTGTTTGCCGACATGGAGATGGAGCCCGTCCCGACCGAGGCTCCCCCAACGCCCGGTTCGCCAATCAAGGCAAGGAACGGCAAACATCCCGAACGAATCAAGGGATTATTCTTCGACCCGTATGACAGGCAATTCGACGCCGCGGCGAATTACAGCAAGACCGACAGCGCCGAATATGACCCGATGTTTCCCACACACCAACTGAGTCGTCTTCGCAGTCGCTTTCCGCAGATTCTTGGAATCCAACTCGAAGCCGAGCGTGTGGACGGAAAAATCGAAAGCAAACTCTTGAAACAAACCATGATCGACGTCACCGCGGACTTCATGAAAGACCGTGTTGCAAGCGTTGAAATGGCGAAGGTGCGTCGGTCCGTTGAAAAAGGAATCCTCGCATTGCGCTCGTCAGACAACGACTTCCTCATGCTCTCGGCGACGGACGAAGAACGATTGCAGGCAGGTAACTCGCTTGAGTCGACCGAAAAGCGCCTCCTCGAGGCGAAAGCGTTTCTTGCCGAATATGAGATCACACTCCCGGCGCCAACGAAGCGGTTACTTGATCAACACGAGGCTGGCAAACTGACGGCGGTGACCAAGGAACTCCTCGCGCATCTGTTGAACGCGCAAGCTGTCCAGGCTCGCGCAGCGATCCGGAAATAGCTTGGTCTCGCCGCGAGTCGGGTGGACTGGCGAAACACGGCAGCCCCCAGGTGGTTTGGTTATAGTAGCGGGCGGTGTTTCCATCCACTTCAAGCACGGCAGCTATGTCTCAGAGCACGATGAAATGCGGTTGCGGGGCCGCATTGGCGATCAAACCCGAATTATCTGGCAAACAAATTCGGTGTCCCAAGTGCAAAGCCGTACTGACCGTGCCCGCACTGAACCCGACGCCGGCCCCGGTCGCGACTCCGGTCGCACCACAGGTCGCCCCGACTCAACCGGCCCAGCCAGCTCCCGTGACGACAGTTCGCTGCGGTTGCGGCCAGATGCTACGCGTGCCGCCGGGAGCCGCTGGCAAACAACTGCGATGCCCCAAGTGTCAGCAGATGGTCCAGGTACCTGGCGGAGCGACGGCGCCAACGGTCGCCCCCGCTCCTGCGACCCCCGTGGCATCGCCGATGCCCGGGAACGACCCGTTCGCGGGCGTGGGAGCACCCATACCGGCGCCGGCTGGTGATAACCCCTTTGCAGACCTCGGCGCTCCTGCACCGACGCCAGCACCGGCAGCGAGTGGATTTCCAGCAAGTCCTTCGCCGATCACGGGAGGGAACATCAACCCGTATGCCGCCACGGTTGGTGCAAGCACGCCTTCAGCGGCGGGTAGCAATGCGGCGGAAATACTCCGCAACGAACACCTTCAGCAAG
Source organism: Planctomycetota bacterium (assembly GCA_039821165.1). Lineage (GTDB taxonomy): Bacteria > Planctomycetota > Planctomycetia > Pirellulales > Pirellulaceae > Stieleria. The sequence continues at coordinate 6,339 of JBCBOT010000416.1, forward strand.
AAGCATCGATCAAAACAATCGGCGCGCTCTATATGATCGGCGGCACGATCGGTTGCTTCTTCGGCGTGATCGGGCTCTTCGGTGCATTGATTGGTCTCGCACAGGGCGGGCCTGACGCGCTGTTTCTGGTGTTTGCCGTATTCCTTTATGCGGCGTTTGGCGGCGGCTTCTTGGCGATGGGACTTGGATTACGCAGGTTCAACGGCGTTGCTCGAATCGCGGCGATCATCATGTCGTGGATGGCCGTTCCAATCGGAAACCCAAGCACGCCCATGCACGA
>JBCBOT010000417.1:0-6542 GCA_039821165.1 Planctomycetota bacterium
CTTCTATGACGATACCGTCGAGGACGCGTACCTGATGCAGTTTCGCTATCAGCCGACCGTCGATGAGATCGCACAGCCCAACAATCGCATCTCGCGAATTGCTGGTTGACAGTGCTTGGTATTGCGTAAGCGGTGTCTGAGTCGACGCCGCTACTGCAAGCCGATCATGCCGAGGAATTCGCTCTCGCTGAGCACTTCCATCGCCCCGTCGAGCGGAGGGGCATCGCCAGGGCCGTTGATTTCGTCGGTGTTCTCAGCACCCAGGACGATGCAATTGGTCGACTCATCCACCGCGGACTGGAAAACGCCCCCACTTCGCGTCGTCACGTCGATGACCTGATCCGTCGTCATCGTCTTCAGTTTTCCTTGCAAGACGATGCACCGTCCTCGCAATGGTTGAACGAACTCGGCACGGATGAGCACACGCTGTAAGTTGCCTCCAATTGGAGCGGGCGAGGCTTCACGTCGGTAGTCCATCGACGGTTCACGCGTCATCGCTTGTTCGTCAAATGGATTCAGCGGGAGCGAAAGTTGGCGCGATTCCGGGCGGCGTGTCCGGCGCTTCGGGCGAGAGTCGCTGCGATTCTGGGAGCGACCGTGACGACGGCGGATTTTCGTCGCTTGTTGAATGCCCCATTCACCGGCTTTGCCTCGTTGAAGACGAAGCGTCTTTTCGAGTTCTTCGAGTGAGGACGCCTCTTTCGTGATTCCCGCCGCCAATAGGACGCGGGCACATGCGATCGAGTCCTCCAACGCATCATGGTGTTTGAACTCGACACCCAACCAGTTGGAAAGCGGTTTGAGTCCATATCGGGGACGCGAGGGCCATGCTTGCTTCGCAATCAAGCGTGTGCAGGAGAAGTTGAGCTCGGGGACCTCGAGCTGGTGCCGGCGAAGGCAGGAGACCAAGACGTTGATATCGAACCCGGCATTGTGCGCGATTAGGCAATCGTCGGTCACGTACGGTTCGACCTCCGGCCAAACATCCGCAAAGTTGGGTTCATGGTCGACGTCACCCGGGCGAATGCCATGGATGCGAATATTGCCGGCCGAGAAGAAAAACGGGTCGGGCCGGATCATCCACATTCGCTCTTCGACGATCTCGCCCCCACGAACGACGACCGCGCCCAACTGGCAGGCACTGTCGGGTCGCCGATTGGCGGTTTCAAAATCGATCGCGGTGAAGTTGGCCGAAAACGTCATGGCGAGAGTTTACGCCATCACGGGCTCTTCGAGAAAGACGACCGCGGATCACGCAGAGGCGACGCCACCGCGGCGTGGCTACTCGGACGACCAAATCTTCTTCTTGGCATCCTTCTGATAGGTCTCTGGAATGTCCCAGCTCGGAGCCTCGTCGAGTACCTCGCGATGCATTCCTCGCAAGCGTTCCACCATGGCGGTAAGTCGCGTGGGTTCGGACTTTGCCCGGTCCACTCGTTGCGAAAGATCGTCCTTCAGATGGTACAGTTCAAACTCGATGGGGCGGCTGTTTTTGATGAATGGGATGTCCTCCCGCAACAGTGGATGCGCTTTGGGGCGTTTCCAATCGTCGCTTTGAGCGATGAGTAACCAGTCGTCCTCGCGCATCGCGATCGCTGGATTCAATCGATAGAAGAACCAGTACAGCGGTCTCTTTCTCGTGATCGACTTTGCGTCGCCTATCAACAGCGGCAGCAAGCTGTGGCCGTCAAGCACGCGATCATTCGGCGGCGCGATACCGACCGCATCGCAAACCGTTGGCAGGAAGTCGACGCCGCAAATCGGGACTTCGCAAACCGAATCGGGTTCGATCTTGCCCGGCCAACGAAAGACACCCGGGACGCGATGGCCGCCTTCCCAGACATGCGATTTTCGTCCCCTCAGCTCGCCCTTTGAAAACGCGTTGAGTGGGCCATTGTCGGATGTCAAAAAGACCAGCGTGTCTTCCGTCATGCCGAGCGAATTCATTCCGGCCAAGAGTCGACCGACGGCTCGATCGACGTTTTCGATATTCGCGTAGTACTCGGCGTGCTTCTTCTTGAGCTTGGGAAACTGCTTCTGATACTTCGCGACCAATTCCGGCGGCGAGGCGATCGGTGTGTGCGGTTCATGAAACCAAACACAACTAAACGTCTTTTCGTTCTCGTTCGTCTGGGTCTTCAGCCAATCCAGCGTTGCGTCCACGACCAACTGGCAGGAATAGCCTTTGGTGGGTCCGACGGGGCTTCCGTTGCGGACGAAGTTGTCGGGATTCAGGTGACTCGGTGACGCGTTGTTGTCCGTGCCTAGCGATTCCTCGAATCCTTGGTCCGCTGGTTGCGGTTGCGTCGATCTCAGGCGAGAAAGATGCCATTTGCCGAAATGCCCGGTGCGGTAGCCAGCATCCTTGAGCAACTCGGCAATCGTGACCTCCTCGTCACGAAGATGCATCACATGCCCGCCAGGCAAGTAGCTAAAGATTCCGGCTCGCGATGGTGTCCGTCCGGTCAACAATCCGCAACGAGACGGCGAACAGTTTGGTGCTGCCGAGTGGCAGTCTGTGAACCGCATCGACTCGCTCGCGAATCGGTCGACGTTCGGAGTGTCGATCTGGCTTCCGTAACACCCAAAATCGGTCCAGCCCGAATCGTCCAGCAGGATCAGCATCACATGAGAAGGAGGCGCCGCGGCGGAGAGCGACGGGACCAAAAACGTGATCACGAACAGCGCGAGAACGGACCGGCTCATTCAATGACTCCTTGATGGGCGGGACGAGTCAGACCGGAGTCTACTCGTCCCTCCTTGGCCCATCAACGAATCAGCGTCTTCAGAGGCCGAACGAGAGACTGCCGGAACTGAACGGCATCGTCATCATCCACCGGGCGAGGAAGTTTCCGAAGTCCTGTCCGTCGACATCATCGTCACCGTCATAGTCGAAGATCTCGTTGTAGTTCGGATCGGGTGCGGACCGGAAGAACGTCTGCGAGAAGTGTCCGTAGTTGACGCCGTCGACGTCGCGGTCCCCATCAGAATCGCCGAAGAGACAGAAGAATTGGTCGTCTTCGATGGTTCCGAAAGAAACATCTCTCTCCATCGCCGGACCGCTGTCGATCGCCGTTACGTCGACCGCTCGAATGTCCAACTGATAGTTACCATCGATCAGTGAATGGGCACCGTTGTCACGAAGGATCACATGTGCGTCTTCGCTGAAGGTCAAGTGCACGACCGTTTTGCCTTCGAGCACTTCGCGTTGGACGATCAGGCCCTCCACGGAATCCCCCGTTTCGCGATCCAGAATGCTAAACGCCGAGTCCTCCGCGGTGACTTCCTGGTCAAAAAAGACGGACACTTCCGTGACCAATGATCGTTGCGGGTCACCGGCGTTGATCAGGAATCCTTCCACGAGTGGTGGCGGCGGTACGAAAACGAAGGGATCGCTGTACATGTCCTCGGACATGACATCTTCGTCGGTCAGTGTTTCCAAAAAGGCGACCATTGCATCGCGTTGCTGGGCGTTGAAGTTGAATCGAACGGGCTGGCCGTTGGGCCCACGCAGGATCGGGTGCAAGTTCGGGTGATTTCGGATTCCGCCACTGTAGAACCCGATGACTTGTTGGAGACTCGTGAAGCGACCGTCGTGCATGTACGGAGGGCGTACGGCGACGTTGCGCAGCGAGGGAACTTTGAACTTGAAATCGTCCGCTTGATTGCCCGTCGCCTCCAGCACACCGAAATCGATCGTCGAGACGGGGTCGAGGCCGTTATTCGTGGCGTCAGAGATGACATTGGGTGGCGCGTTGAATCGAGCCGGTGTGATAAAGGCTTCGCTCATGTGGCATGTGACACAACTCGCCTGTGTGTTGGGAACGGGCCGCATGAACAGGTTCTTTCCAGCGTTTTCCTCCTGCGTGAAGTTGGGAAACGGAGCAAGCGGTGAGTTCACTTGCGCTCGGCCTTCGTCATACTTGGAACGATAGCTGACGATGCTTCTCACGAACTGAGCGAGCGCGCGAGAGATGCGGTCGGTCGTCACTTCCGAATCGCCGAAAGCATCGGTGAAGAGGTCCGGGTAGTAGTCCTGGGATTCGACCACGGTGACAAGCTCTTCCAGTGTCAGGCCCATCTCGACGTGGTCTTGAATCGGCTCCAGCACTTGATCTTCCAGCGTGTCGGCGCGTTCGTCCCAAAAGAACTTGCCCGACTCGTAAAAGCGAGCATTGATCAGGCTCATCGACCGTCGCCGCGTCGTGCCGCCTTCGAAGCCGACGCTGAGTGCGAGGGGGTCGGTGAATGCAAACTCTTGTTGGTGGCACGTCGCGCAGGCGACAGTCTCGTTCGCGCTCAACTTGCGCTCATAAAAGAGAACACGCCCGAGCGTGGCTCCCGCATCGGTAATCGGGTTATCTGCCGGCGTGTTGTCGTTGTCGGTCACCGCATTCTGCGGCAGGTTCGCCGGAAACGCATTCACCGAAAAGTGCTGAGGGAGTGTGATTTGAGAATAGTTGTACGGAGTCTCTGGGAGGTCCGGAACGAACTGAGCAGCGGCGTCGCGGTGCCAGCCGCAAGCAGCGGTCAGCAGTATCCCGAACGTCACTTTTGCGTGAGTGTGGAGCATGCGGTGAATCCATGGACAAGAAGACAAGCGATATCCGTTTCGCTTGCAAACGGCTCAGTCGGAGAGCCTCCACGGATGAATCTGAAAAATTGTGAAATTCATGACCCGCCAGAAGCAAAAAAAGCACAGGCGGCTCTGGCAAGGACCGGCTGAAATCGTGAGCGATCCGCCAGGGCCGTAAGCCCGACGTCACGGTTTGCGCTGTATGCACAAGATTGAAAATCAGCATTCCCCCAGAAAGAGATGTTAATTTTTGCCCGAAATATCGAGTGGTGTCCTGAATCACACTTGTCCTGAGCTAATCCTTCACTGTTTCTTAATAGAGTTCGATTTCGTTCGTCTCAGGCGTTGCTTTAGGCGGATCGGAAATGTTTCGAAAGGGATGACCGATGGGTTGGGACCTTTGGATCGCGATGGGTATGGTCGCCGCGATCTCTGGTCTGGCGTTCACTGCCGGCCGGCGATTGTCGCTCGGCGTCTATCGTCACCGTCCCCTTCTCCTGATGGAGTGCCTCGCGTTTTCGATCGTGTTCGCTTTTGGCGTCTTTGGCCGACTGTCTTGGGTGCACGCGATTCCATTTTCAGCGGCCGTTTGTTGGTCGAATTGGTTGCCAATCTTCTTGTCGTTCGCTGCAGGACTTGCGACGGAAATGTCCGCGGTGCGAAGCGGTTGGCGACGACTTGTCGTCGGCGTGTTCCTAATGATTGGGGTGGGGTTTTTGATGCTGCCGGTCGCCCGGCCACACCTTTCGCCGATTCGTCTCGCAGAGTTTGATCAGTGGCGCGACGGCGTTTGTCTTCAAAGTAACGAAGCGAGTTGCGGGCCTGCTGCCGTGGCGACCTTGCTTCATCAACTTCGTCACGCCCGGCCTAGCAGTGGGGTCACGCGGTACGAAATGCAGCTTGCCGACTTGTGCTTAACTAGCGGCGAGGGGACGTCGTCCCTGGGGCTCTTCCGTGGCTTGAAAGTCTCGTTGGAGGGAACCGGGGCACAGGCACGCGTTGCGGACTCCGATCCAGGCTTCTGGCAGGCAAAGGGGCAACTTCCGAACATCGCGATCGTTCAATTCGACAGCCTCAGAAAACGGAATCACATTCGTGGCTTTTTGGGGCAAGACGGCGACAAGCATGCCGTCGTCGTTCACAGTCGTACCGCGGATGGTCGCTGGAAGGTCGCAGACCCGGCGATGGGCTGGAGCTACTGGGACGACGCCATGCTTCGTGCCGCGTTCACGGGCGAGGCCCTGTTCCTCTCCAAGGAACGAACGCCCGACAAGGCACACGCTCAGCCGTTCCAACTCGCAGGAAAGTAACTCGCGACAAACGGTGTGAGTCCGAGGTCGCGCAACTCAGCTTTCACGCTTTCCGGTGACGGCTGCTCCAGCGTCTCCGAGACTTCGCGAATGATGAACTCTGCAAATAGGCGGCGTGCGCGGCTGAGTTGCTTGCGGAACGCGGGAGCTGTCAGCGTTTGACCCGAACTCGCGGTGACAAGCTCGGCGAGTGCCTCCGACCGGAGTCCAGAGTTCTCCGATGCCGTCGACAGAACCGAGTAAGCCAGATTCCCATCGTGATCGGATTCGTATTGGCGAAGGTGCTTCCAACATCGAGCGAGCACACATTGGTGCCACTGCTGGTCCCAATCCGTCGATGCCTGATCGGCCTCGCTGTCGGCCGGGTCTTCGATGGCGGCGATTGAAAGCGTCCGGCGTTTTGATTGTTTTCGCTGCCACGTCACCACTTCGTTGCGGATCGCGCGAATGAGGTAGTGCCTGAAACGTCCGCGATCCGGGCTTGCTCGCTGGAATCCGTTTTCGATGACCTTGACGAGGAATTGTTGAAGCACATCCTCGACATCGTCTTCGTTGCTAACAAGCCGTCGCAAATAGTGGCGTATCGCATCGACGTAACGAAGCACAAAGAAATTGGCGTCCGAAACGGCCGACCACTGTGTTGAAATTTGCCGAAG
>JBCBOT010000418.1:0-6517 GCA_039821165.1 Planctomycetota bacterium
AAAGTCGGTAGCGGCCTCGTGAGCGTCTTCGTCAGCGGTGACGTAGCGGCCGTCAAGGCAGCCACGGACGCCGGTGCTGCGGCGGCAGGACGTGTCGGCGAAGTCGTCAGTGTTCAAGTCATCCCGCGTCCCCATGACGATTTGGCCAAGGTCCTCAAGACTGCCGCGCCGGCGAAAGGCTAACCGCCGAACCGCGAGGAACCAATCGTGGCAAAGAAACGACCCGCTCCCAACCAAACGAACAAAACAACCATGAATGATGCAATCGGATTGATCGAAACCAAAGGCCTGCTCGCTCTGATCGAAGCGACTGATGCGATGGCGAAGGCGGCCAACGTCGAAATCGTAAAACGTGTCGACATCGGCGGTGGCTTGGTCACCACCGTGGTCAGCGGCGACGTCGGAAGCGTCCGCGCGGCAGTCGAAGCTGGTGCAAACGCGGCTTCCACCGTCGGCGAACTGCTTTCCAGCCACGTCATCCCGCGTCCGGCTGAAGGCGTGACCAAAGCATTTTTGGCGTAACGCGATTCGCCGTTTGAATCACGTTTGTATGGAAAGTGCCCGCGGAGGATACCGCTATGCTCGTACTCGTTGCTAACCTCGGCTCGACCAGCTTCAAATATCGGTTGTTTGATTTGACCGATGACGGAGCGCTCGACGACATCCAAAATGCCACTTGTTTGGCGCGGGGTGCCGTTGACCGTATCGGAGAGGTGCAAAGTCAATGCACGGTCTCGATCGGTGATTGGTCCGATGAGGTCACCATGCCTGTTCCCGACCACGGCGTCGCGGTTCAAGCCTGCTTGGATCAGTTGACTGATTCAGAGCACGGCGTGATTCGTGATCCAGCCGACGTGGCCGCGATCGGTTTCAAAGCCGTTCACGGAGGACGTCTGTCGGGAGTCTTCGTCGTTGATGATGAAGTGCTCGACGCAATGGGTGAGATGAATGCGGCCGCTCCGGCACACAATCCGCCTTACATCGCTGCAATGAAGACGCTGCGGGAACGGTTCCCACAGTTGCCTTTGGTTGCCGCGTTCGAAACGGCGTTCCATCAGACGATTCCGGCGGCACGCAAAGAGTATGCGATTCCTCGCAAGTGGGCCGATGAATTTCACGTTCGCAAATGGGGATTCCATGGCGCGAGCCATCGATACATCGCCTACCGCAGCGCGGAAGTCCTCGGACGCTCGGACGCTCGTGTGATCTCGTGTCACCTCGGCGGCAGCAGTTCGTTGACCGCGATCGATTCGCGAGAAAGTGTGCAGACCACGATGGGAATGACGCCCCAAACCGGACTGCCGCAAAACAATCGCGTCGGAGACTTCGATGCGTTCGCGATGCCACTGATCCTGGAGCGGACCGGATTATCGCTCGAGGAAGCGTTGAAACAACTGGCCAGTCGAGGCGGTCTGTTGGGATTGAGTGATGAGAGTGGTGATATTCGAGACTTGGAGTCGGCGGCAGCAAACGGCAATGAACAAGCCAAACTCGCACTCGATGTCTACGTCGAAGAGATTCGGCGTCACCTTGGAGGCATGCTCGTGGCGCTCGGTGGTGCCGATGCGATCGTGTTCACGGGGGGCATCGGGGAGAACGGCGTCGGTATTCGCGAAGGTGTTTGCGCGGGATTGGATGGATTGGGCATCGCGCTCGACCCGGCCGCCAACGCCAGCATCCGCGAACGGGCCAACGACCTGGGTGAAGCCTCGTTCCACGCCCCCGATTCGAAGACTCAGTTGTGGGTGATCCCGACGAACGAAGAAGTCATCGTCGCTCGCCAAACCGTTCATGCACTGAAGCAATCGTGATCCGTTTTCAAATCCGCAAGAGAGACTGACACGAATGTTTATCGCACGCGTCACCGGCTCCGTTGTCAGCACGCAAAAAGTCGACTCGATGACCGGTCACAAGCTGTTGGTCGTCGAGCCGTACCGACTGGATGAATCGAAACGGGAGTCGCTTGTTTCGACGGGGCGAACGTTTATCGCCGTCGACACCCTCGGATCGGGCGAAGACGACTTTGTGCTGATCACACAGGGCAGCAGCGCCCGTCTCACTCCGGAAACACAAAAGCTGCCGATCGATGCAGTCATCATCGGCATCGTCGACCAAGTTCACATCGACAAATTGAGCGTCTACGCACGCGATCGAGAATAAACATGCAATACGACGAAAATCTGATTCGAAACGTAGTCGCGCAGGTGTTGGCCGAAGTCGGTCCGATGCCGCCGCTGGAGCATGCAGCCGCATCGGGCAGCAACGGTGTCTTCTACGACGCCGACTCCGCTGTCTCGGCCGCCCGAGCCGCCTTTGAACAATTGCGTGAACGCCCGATGGCGGACCGCAAACGAGTCATCGACATCATTCGACGCATCTCCATCGAACAATGCGAACAGCTCGGCACGATGGAAATGAACGAAACCAAGATCGGCCGACTCGAACACAAGATCGAGAAACTGAAGACGCTCGGTGAACAGACGCCGGGAGTCGAGTTTCTGGAAACGGTTGCGTTCAGCGGTGACAACGGTCTCGCCGTGATCGACCGCGCCCCCTTCGGAGTGATCGGTGCGATCACGCCCGTGACCCACAGTCTGCCGACGATCACCGGCAACGCGGTCAGCATGATTGCCGGCGGCAACGCCGTCGTGGTCAATCCTCACCCGTCGGGAAAGCAAGTCGCCACCGAGGGCGTCCGTCGGTTTAACGAAGCGATCCTGGCCGAAGTCGGCATCGACAATCTGATCTGCGTGATTGCCGAGCCCACACTCGAGTCAGCGGAAGCCTTGTTCGCGCACCGCGATGTGGCACTGATTTGCGTCACGGGTGGTCCCGCTGTGGGTCGAGCCGCACTCCGCAGCGGAAAACGGGCCATCGTCGCCGGACCTGGTAATCCGCCCGTGGTTGTTGATGAAACAGCCGATCTCGACTTGGCAGCGCGATCGATCATCACTGGTGCCGCCTACGACAACAACTTGCTCTGCATTGCCGAAAAGGAAGTCTTCGTGGTCGAGTCCGTATTCGATCAGATGATGGATGCGATGCGACGAGCGGGCGCGCTGCAATTGAATGCGAGCCAGATTGCCCAGTTGACTTCGAAAGCCATTGTCAAAGTCGGTGATGACCAGCACGACGCGGCATGCAAGGACTTTATCGGTCAAGATGCTTCGGTTCTCGCCGAAGCGGCGGGCGTGGTCGCGAGTCCCGATGTCGAATTGGTGTTCGGCGAAACGGACGAGCACCATCCTTTTGTGACCGTCGAACAGATGATGCCCTTCGTACCATTCGTTCGCGCTCGTGACGTCGACCACGCGATCGCACTCGCGAAAGAATACGAACACGGTTTTCGTCACACCGCGATCATTCACTCGCGCAACGTTCGAAACATGACCAAGATGGGTCGCGAACTGGACACGACGCTCTACGTCAAGAACGGACCGTGCATGGCATCGCTCGGACTTGGCGGCGAAGGCTACTTGTCGTTCTCGATTGCCGGGCCGACCGGCGAAGGCGTGACGACCCCCACGACGTTCACCCGTGAACGACGCTGCAGCATGATCGATGAACTACGAGTCGTCTGACTCGCCACTCGCCCCTCGCCCCTCGCCCCTCGCCCCTCGCCACTCGCCACTCGCCACTCGCCACTCGCCACTCGCCACTCGCCACTCACATGCAGCCCGCGATTGTTCTCGGATCGACCCACGCCACCGTGAAGCACGAAAGCTTCAACGGCCAGCGTTTGGTCGTGCTGCAACCGGTCAAGTTGGACGACCAAGCGGATGGTCCGCCGCTGATTGCGATCGATGCCCTCGGATCGCGAAAGGGCGACCACGTCATGATCACCAGCGATGGGACATACGCCCGTGAGGCGACGGGACATGACAACACGCCGGCCCGATGGACGGTGATCGGAATCTTGGACGAAAACTGAAATCACATGTCAACCACGCAACACGACCGAAGCATCGATCCGGCGCTGATCGCCCGGGTGACGCGCGAAGTCCTTGCGCGGCTGCGAAAAAAACCAACGGAACCGGCGTTTTCGCCCGCGATCGAACGCGATCCAGCCCTCGAATCTCAGATGCAACGCCGCGGTGTGGTGCTTCCCGCCGACACCGAGTTGCTTTGGACCGATGAGCCCGCGAAAGCGGTATTCGAAGCGTGCGGTGGCGGTCGGCGTGCCGTGATGATCACCGCGTTTTCAGATGTCGAACGCTTCATGCAAGAACTGCGTCCCGACGTGTGGGTTCTGGATCGCAAACGAATCAATCTCGTCGCTGCCGTGAACGCGGCGGCACGAATCGCACAATTGACCGCCGGAGGCTCCAAATGAAGCTGGCACGCACGATCGGCTCGGTCACGTTGTCAAAGGCACATCCGGCGATGCACCAGACGAAGCTCCGCTGTATTGAGATGATCGACTCGATTGACCAATTGGAACAGCAACCACTCGGCGGTGACACGGTCGTGGCTTGGGATCTTTGCAGCACCGGCATCGGCGATCTCGTCGCGTTGGCCGAGGGTCCCGAAGCGTCTCAACCCTTCCGCCCCGATATCAAACCACTCGACGCGTCGATCGTCGCCCTCATCGATCGCGCCGACCTCTAGCGACTCAACGAACACTCACCAAATCACTCACCTTCTTTCGACTCGAAGACGCCATGCAAAACGCTCACAAAATCAAGCAAGACATTTGTGACATCGGTCGCCGAATCTACAACCGTCAATTTGCCGCCGCGAACGACGGCAACATCACGGTGCGGATCAGTGAGAACGAAGTCCTTTGCACGCCCACTATGCACTGCAAGGGTTTTCTCAAGCCGGAAGACATCGCAACGATTGACATGACCGGCAAGCAGATCGCGGGGCGCAAGAAACGCTCCAGCGAAGCGCTGTTGCACTTGGAAATCTATAAGCAACGCGAAGATGTAAAGAGTGTCGTGCACTGCCATCCACCGCACGCGACCGCATTCGCGATTGCTCGTGAACCGATCCCCCAGTGCATCTTGCCCGAAGTGGAGGTGTTCCTCGGTGACGTCCCGATCACACAATACGAGACACCTGGCGGGCAAGACTTCGCCGACACGATCATCCCCTTCGTCGATCGTACCAACGTGATCATCTTGGCCAATCACGGCACCGTCAGCTACGGCGAAAGTGTCGAACGAGCCTACTGGTGGACCGAGATTTTGGATTCCTACTGCCGCATGCTGTTGCTCGCGAAGCAACTCGGCAATGTCGCTTTCTTGAACCAGCAAAAGTCTCAGGAACTGCTGGACCTGAAAGACAAATGGGGCTTCAGCGACCCGCGCAATACGAAAGACTACGAGGATTGCGACATCTGCGCGAATGACATTTTCCGTGATTCGTGGAAGGCGTCGGGTGTGGAACGAAGAGCGTTCGACGCGCCGCCGGCAATGCCTTCGCAACCCACTCCCGCCGCAACGGGAGCGAGTGGCATCGATGAAGAAGCCCTCGTCAAGCTAATCACCGATGAAGTGATCCGGCAGATGAAGGCTTAGGCGATCCCCAAATAAACACTGGCTGAGAAACGGCCTGGTGAGCGGCCAGACGTTGGCCCTCAGCCCAAGAAAGACAACCAGCCCAAGACCAGCTCCGTAAACGCGACTGGCGTCCTGCGGCTCATACAAAACACTCCAACCCCACAACATCACATCATGAAAGTCTCCATCATTGGCGCAGGCGGTTTGGTCGGTTCGTGCGCTGCGTTCGCGCTTCAATGCGGTGGCCTGGCCCGCGAGATCGCGTTGCTGGACATCAACCAGGACCTCGCAGCGGGCCACGCACTCGACCTGCAACACGGTGGTCCGAGCGTCGCGGACCAAGTCATCACGGGGGGTGGATACGAACATATCCCCACGAGCGATGTGATCTGCATCACGGCCGGTCTGCGGAGAAAGCCTGACGAATCTCGGCTCGATTTGATCAACCGCAACACGGACCTGTTCGTACAGATTCTGAAAGACATCAAGGCGGCGGGCCCTAAATCGACGGCGATCGTTGTGGTCGTCAGTAACCCGGTGGATATCCTCACCTACGTCGCCGCTCAGAAACTCGGCTTGCCGAGCGATCAGGTCATCGGCTTGGGGACCCAACTCGACACGATCCGCTTTTGTTCTCTCATCGCAGAACAACTCTCAGCACCTCCGACGCAAACCAAGGCACTCATCTTGGGTGAACACGGCGAGTCAATGGTTCCGATTTGGAGCAGTGCTGCGATCGCCGGACTTCCGCTGGACAAGTATCCCGGTTGGAGTCCGACACTCGCAACGCAACTCTTCACGCGGACACGTGGGAGTGGGGCCGAGGTGATCAAACGCAAGGGCGGTGCGGGCTTCGCTGTCGGAATTGCGATTCGTGACGTGATCGATGCAGTGATACTCGACCAGCGATGCGTGCTTCCGGTCAGCAGCGTTCAAAACGGTTGCTTCGGAGTCCGTGACGTTGCGCTTTCGGTTCCAACGGTGGTTGGGCGAGCGGGCGTCCTGGACCGAAT
>JBCBOT010000419.1:0-6475 GCA_039821165.1 Planctomycetota bacterium
GTGCCGCCCTCCGGGCTCGACTTCGATGTGCCATCGAGACCGGTGGTTTACACCACCGGCAAAGATGTGCCGGCCTCCGGCCTACACTCTCGGTCTTCGGCCTTGAATTGGTTGTGCCGCCCTCCGGGCTCGACTTCGATGTGCCATCGAGACCGGTGGTTTACACCACCGGCAAAGATGTGCCGGCCTCAGGCCTACGCTCGCGGCCTTCGGCCTTGAATTGGATTTGCCCGAGTCTTGAACCGCAGCCCTTGTCCTTGAATCGTAGCCCTTGGCAATGGACCTTAGCCTTGGGCGGGGTTTGAATGACCGCTTTGAGAGGTTGTATTTTGCCAGACGGCGCCCTGCCGTGGGAATAGCCCAGCGGGCGAGACACGAACTGCCGGCGGTGTGAACCGCCGGTTTGTCGTGACTCTGATTGCATAGCCCATCGGGCGACACACGCGAGCCTGGGTTTTCTCGATCGTTGTGCCGCCCTCCGGGCTCGACTGCGATGTGCCATCGAGACCGGTGGTTTACACCACCGGCAAAGATGTGTCGGCCTCCGGCCTACACTCGCGGCCTGCGGCTTTGAATTGCGGAGGACTCAATATCCGCAACTGTGGGACGGAGTGAGGGTGCGAACGCGGGTACCTGAGGCGACCGGTTCAGCGTCCTTTGACTGCCGGCCAGACGAGAAACGATTGCAAGGCGTCGTTGTACTGCTTGCGGAGTTTTTCCGGCAATGGACTGCCTTCAATCGGCAGTGGACGCGACTCCGACGGATCTTTGCTCAGATCGTAGAGTTCGAATCCGCTGAGTTCGCCGGCACGCACCATGTCGACATTCGACTCGTCGACCTGCACGATACCATCGAAGCCGTCGATGACCGCTCGGACTTTCATGTCTCCATCTCGCATCGAAACGGAAGGCACCCAGCGTTTTTGCTCCGTATACGAGTGATAGTAAACCCACATCAGCGGTCGCTCGCGTCGGATCGGCTTGCCGAACAGTGCGGGAAAGAAGTCTGCACCATCCAACGTTCGTTCTTTCGGAAAATCTGCACGGGCGAGTTTCGCGAACGTCGGTAGGAAATCCAACGAGCAAACGGGTTCTGAGGAAATTTGCCCTCCGTCGATTTGATCCGGCCACCGCATGATCCCCGCGACGCGGTAACCCGCTTCATGCGTGTGCAATTTCATGCCTCGCAGTTTTCCGGGCGTGCCGTAACTGCGATTCGCGCTGCGGTATCGGTTGAGTGTTTCCGGGCCGTTGTCTGAGGTGAAGATGACCAGGGTATTCTTTCCGTAGCCGAGGTCATCAAGGGTTTTCAAGATTCGACCGGTCGCTGCGTCGAGGTTTTCCACGTTGGCAAAGTAGTGGGCTTCGTCGTTGTTGCGAGCACCTTTCTGTTTGTACTTCTCGACCAAATCGGCGGGTGACGCGACTGGCTCATGGGGTTCGTGGTAGGCGACGTATCCGAAAAATGGTTGGTCCGGCTCATCGCGTTTGTGAGTTCGAAGCCAATCGATGAATTCGTCGGCCACGAGCTGGCAGCTAAAGCCTTCGAGTTCGCCGACGACTTGCCCATTGCGAACAAAGTTCTTCGGGTTTTCGTGCGACGGCGACGCGTTATTCTGGGTTGCGAACCAGTGGTCGAATCCGTGATCACCGGGCTGCGCTTGTTTGTCGGAGTTGAACATTGCATTGCAGTGCCACTTGCCGGACATGCACGTCGCGTAGCCGACCGTTTTGAGCAGACTTGGAATCGTGAGTTCGGTGTCCCGCATTTGCACCAACGCACGCGACTGCCGAGGCGGTCGATTCGGATCCGCGTTGGGGATCCAGTCGTAGACGCCCGCGCGATTAGGGGTCCTGCCGGTCAATAATCCGACGCGCGATGGCGAGCACACGGGAGCGGCCGAGTAAAAGTTGGTGAATCGGATGCCCTCGTCTGCCATCCGCACAAGGTTAGGGGTCTCGATGTGCGGATGCCCGTAATTTTGCAGATCTCCCCAGCCGAGGTCGTCACAGAGAATCACGACAAAATTGGGACGTACCTGTGCTGCCGAAGGGGCTGCGAAGAGCGCAACGGCAAGCGTCAACAGAAAGAGCCGGTTCATGATGTTTCCTCGGGGGTGCGTGGGACGCCTGAGTTTAGCGGAGCCGTCGCTCGGAAGTCATGCGTCGCGGCGGTCGCGGACCCAAGCGTCTTGAATTGTTGTTAAAACTCTGACACGACCACGGAGCGGTTGAGCAACGATTCCTCAAGGCGGCGTTTGATGGGCGTAAAAGTTTCCGCGTTTCCAAAGTGTTACCTCGATCGGATCGCGGGCGAACGATCGATGTCGGTGTTCGAGTGGATCGAGCTGGCGCGAGGGCTGCCGGCGCAAGGTCTCGAGATGTACGACGGGTTTTTCGAGAACTTGGAGACTGACTATTTGGATCGAGTCGCCGAGGCGATTCACGATGCCGGTTTCGTGATGCCGATGCTTTGTTGCTCTCCGGACTTCACGCATCCGGATCCCGAGTTTCGTCGTGCTCAGGTCGAACGCCAACTCGGCATGATTCGTGCTTGCCATCATCTCGGCGGCAGTGGCACGGTCTGTCGTGTGCTCAGCGGCCAGCGGTATCCCGAAGTGGAGCGATCGCAGGGAATCGATTGGGTCTGCGAGTGTTTCGAACAACTCTTGCCACTTGCCCGGGATCTCGGCGTGATTCTTGGGCTGGAGAATCATTACAAGGATGGATTCTGGAAGTACCCGGAGTTCGCTCAGAAGCAGGACGTGTTTCTGGAGTTGCTCGCTGCGTTTCCCGAACGCGAACATTTTGGTGTGCAATACGATCCATCGAATGCTGTGGTCGCCGGCGACGATCCGATTGAACTATTGCGTCACGTGGCCGACCGCGTCGTGTCGATGCACGCGAGTGACCGTTACTTGGTCGACGGTGCGAGTCTCGAGGAACTCAAGCAGAGCGACGGGACGATCGGATATTCGGAAAAGCTGTTGCACGGAGTGACCGGGGAAGGATTGAACGATTACGAGGCGATCTTCACGATCTTGGCCGAGCAAGGTTATTCGGGATGGATCAGCATCGAAGACGGCATGAATGGTATGGATGAGATGCGCCGCTCGCTGGATTTTCTCAATGCGATGGTTCTGAAGTATTTCCCCGAGGGCGGTGATGACTAGCGTTCGAGCGGGGATCGTGGGATGTGGCAAAGTCGGCGGACTACATGCGCGAGCGCTCAGTGAACTCGCTGAGGCCGAGTTCGTCGGAGTATGCGATGTGGATCCGGATCGAGCACTTCGGTTCGCCGAGCGGTACGGGGTGAAAGCGTTTGAGTCCGTCGAGTCGATGGTCCGCTCTGGTGGTGTCGAAGCCGTGATGGTCTGCACCCCGCATCCTTTGCATGAGTCACCGACGGTTGCAGCCGCGAAAGCGGGGGCGCATGTGTTGGTCGAAAAGCCGCTCGCGGCGACACTCGAAGCTTGTGACGCGATGATTCGCGCAGCGGAGGAGTCCGGTGTGAAGCTCGGAGTGGTCAGTCAACGACGATTTTTGGAACCCGTTCGACGGATGAAAGCCGCGATCGATGCGGGCAAGATTGGCCGGCCGATTCTTGCGACGTTTGTGATGTATAGCTGGCGCGATGAAGCCTATTACCGATCGGATCCATGGCGCGGGAAATGGGAAACTGAGGGCGGCGGTGTTCTGGTCAACCAGTCACCGCACCAGTTGGATCTGCTCCAGTGGTTCATGGGAGACATTGCGGAAGTCTCCGGCTATTGGGCGAATCTCAATCACCCGACCATTGAAGTGGAAGACACTGCGGTTGCGAACATTCGTTTCAAGAGCGGAGCGATCGGGAACATCGTGACGAGCTTGTCGCAGAAGCCGGGCATCTACACCAAGGTTCACATTCATGGTTCCAACGGGGCATCGGTAGGCGTCCAGACCGATACAGGTGCCTCGTTTGTGGCGGGGATGAGTGAGATTGCGGAGCCGCCGCTCAATGACGTTTGGACGATTGCGGGCGAGGAATCCTTGCTGGAAGAATTTCGAGAACAGGACCGCAACGTGTTTGCGACTCGCGATGCGACGCAACATTATCACACGCTTCAGATCCGGGACTTCTTGCTTGCGATCATCGATGATCGCAACCCGGAGGTCACTGGAGAGGAGGGACGCGTCGTCGTCGAGATGTTTCAAGCGATTTACCGATCCAACAACGAACGTCGTCCGGTTGAGTTTCCGCTTCAATAGCTTGAGCAGCGTTGTCTGCGAATTGGACAGCCAAGGAACGATGGCTTCCAATGTGAACACGATTGGCTGCCGAGAGTGGTGATTCGATTGTGGGATCGGTCACTGAAGTAGCACATTGCACCGTCCACGGATTTTCACCATGACCCGATGCGTTGTTTTTTTGATCCTGGTCGTTGGTTCGGGGACCATCTGGGGCTCGCCGCCGAACATCGTTTTTATGATGGCCGACGACATGGGCATGGGGGATACGAGCGCGTACCAAGACTTCACGGGTAATCCGGATGACGTTCAAGTACGAACGCCGAACATGGAGCGGCTCGCGCGGATGGGCATTCGCTTTACCGATGCCCACACGCCCGCATCGCGTTGCTCGCCGACTCGGTACGGATTGTTGACCGGACGGTATCCATGGCGCAATCGATTGAAATTTTGGGTGCTGTTCGGTGCACAAGGTGACCCGATGATCGAGTCGGATCGGCCAACGATTGCCTCGATGTTGCGTGACAATGGCTATGCGACGGCGATGGTCGGAAAGTGGCATGTCGGCCTTCGCTACCGACGGTCTGATGGGACACCGGCGGCAGAGTTCAAGGACGCGGATCTCACGAAGCCGCTGCACACGACGCCCATCGATCACGGGTTCGACTTTGCAAGATTCACGTCGCGGTCGCACGATACTTCCGGACCGGATCCGACCCTCAAGAAGCCGAAAAAGGCGAAACGGAATCTGCCCGAACAAACCGTCGGGCCCGGGCACGTCCACGGGCGGATAGCAGTCGGCGCGACCGAGAACGGCAGGCAGCTGGTTGATAAAGGCCCCGACGTCTATGCCTTGCGGAAGTTGGGGAGTCGGCATTCGAACCATGCGTTAGAGTGGCTGCAATCGCATGTCGAGGGCAACGAAAGCGGAAAGCCGTTCTTTCTCTACTACCCCGCGAATTCAAATCACGGTCCGTACACACCGGACTTGTCCATTGATGGAGTCCCGGTTGCGGGCGCGGCACGCACGGTCGCAGGGCAATCGATGGATAAGCGGCACGACTTTGTTTACGAGAATGATGTCGCTCTCGGACGTTTGATCGATTGGTTGGCGCAAACGCCGGATCCCCGCTCCGACGACAAGACGTTGATCGAGAATACGTTGGTTGTATTTACAAGCGACAACGGTGCCGAAAAGGATAGCGACGTTGCGACGGGGCCTTTTCGATCCAATAAGGGCTCTTGCTATGAAGGCGGTCACCGCGTGCCCTTTATTGCTTGTTGGCCAGCCGGTGGAGTGGGCGATGGGGATCCAACGACTGCGGGGCTGTCGAGTGCGTCACCGATTGGACTTCAGGACATGTACGCGACCTTCAGCGAGCTTGTCGGCGCGGAATTGCCGGACTTGCGCAAGGGTGAGAAAGGCGGCGAAGATTCTTTCAGCGTGTTGCCCGCGCTACGCGGAAAGACCCTCGCCAATCGTTCACCGATGTTTGTGCATGACCACAAGCAATCCAAGGACGATCCCGCCGTCTCTGCCCTTCGAGTCGACAATCCGAAAGTGGGTGACGAGACGTTCGATGGGCAATGGAAACTGTTTTTCGATGCTCGACTGATTCGGCTCGGCGAAGCCCATCCCTTTGAACTCTACAATCTCGCAGTCGATCCGCGTGAGAGTGAGAACCTGATTGGCTTGAAGTCGCTCGAGCCGCTGGTGAATTATTTGAGTGCGTTGGCGGAACTGCATCGGAATTCGGGCGGGCATCGCGCCGCAACGTTCGCTTCGTCCGATCGTTGGGAACTCGACCTGACTCAATACGAATTCGGCAGCGACGGTGGTGCGTCGATCGGCATCTCGGGTTTCGTCGGGAAACAGCGCCTGTTTGCAAATTGGGCGATCGTTGGAGAGAACAGCCGATTTGATTATTCATCCGACGGGATTGGTATCGCAAGCAAGGATGCGAAGGTTGCCGGGCGTGGCGAAGTCGATGGCGGTGAGGCAATTGCCGTCACGTTCAACCGAGATGTGATCGTCGAATCGGCTGCAATCTTCGCTGGGAAGTCGGGAACCTGCGGTGGATATTACCGCATGGGTGACAAGGCACCGCTGGCGATTTACTGCGTCGACGCGGACAACGATTCCAAAGACCAAAGCGGTCGACTGAGCGATCTCGGGGTTTTGCGGGCAGGCGAATCCTTAACGCTGGACAGCAGTCCACATTTTGGGGTTGAAAACCCCGGGGTTTGG
>JBCBOT010000420.1:0-6405 GCA_039821165.1 Planctomycetota bacterium
GTTTTGTTCTCGGTCAAGATCTGTCAGCCAGAGCGACGACAACGCATCGTCTGCCAAACGTTCTACCTCGTCCACGCCATCCGGGATCGTCTGGGCAAGTTTGACTGCGGCGCCGATCGATCGCATCGATTTCGAACGCTGTCCCATGATCCCGCTTTGCCGTTCCATGCTTGCGAGGGCTTCATAGTTTCGAAACAGCGAGTGAAGTGTCTCGTCCCTTTCACTGGTCATCGAAGACAGGTCATCGCGTAACTTGCTCCGTGACTGGAGAAGCACTGCGTTGGCAACGATCAAACCGAGTACCACTGCTATCGAAACGATGGATTTTTGACACGCGAACACTCGGTGCGCGATTCGCCTCGGAGTTGATCGGGACTGCGGGCGAGTTGATTCGCCATCCAAAAATCGTTTGAGATCGTTCGCCAACTTGGCGGCGTGGCTGTACCTTTCGGTAGGTTTTTTCCGCAAGCACTTCAGGCAGATCGCCTCTAAATCGGGTGGTACCACCACGCCAGAATCAGATTCGAGCGACACGATGTCAACGCTCCGAACTGCCTCCAGGGTTCCCAGCGAAGTTTGCCGTTCAAACGGTGAAATCCCCGTCAACAATTCATACAGGACGACGCCAATCGAAAAGATGTCAGAGTGTGGCCCGACATCTTTCAGTCTGCCAGCTGCTTGTTCCGGGGCCATGTAGGCGGGAGTACCGATCACCGCGCCGGTTGCAGTCATGTCGGCACTATCTGTTTGACTCTTTGCCAAGCCAAAGTCCGCCAGCCGAACGGCAATGCCTTCCTCGCTGGCATCAAACAGAATATTGGACGGCTTGATGTCCCGGTGAAGCACCCCGCATTCGTGTGCATGCCGTAGAGCATCCGCGAGATCGCGAATCATGGAAGCCGCCGTCTGCGGCGCGACTTGTCCTTTTTGCCCGCGAATCCAAGTGCGAAGACTGGGGCCATTGCAATAGTCCGTGGCAATGTAATGAATCGGGCCAATCGCGCCCGATTCCAGGACCGAAACGATGTTCGGGTGTTTGAGCTTGGCAGCGATTCTTGCTTCTCGGTCGAACCGCAGCACGAACTCTTCGTTGAGGAGCGCTTCCGGCTTTGGCACTTTCAGGGCGACGTCGCGTCTCAGCTCGGGATCGTAAGCCAAAAGTACGATCCCGTTGCCACCAACGCCAAGCGTCCGTTTGATTTCAAACCTGCCGATTCGGTTCTCAGATGGTGATCGTTCTGGGCGGTGCGAGGCGATGTCTCCAGGTCGATCACCGAGGGTAGGCTGTTGTTCTGTTGCTACCGAATCGGAATCGAGATTCGACGACGATGTGAGTTGACGATTACGCTCCATCAAGAGCAGACACTGGATAACTCCGCCGAGTTCTTCTTGCATCCGCATATCAACCGGCGCTGACCGTTGATTGACCAATGACTCGTGGTACGCCGCCAACAACGACGAATAATCGGCTTCTGCGGAGGAGTCGGTTGTCTTCGGCATGTCGGTGAGGATGCATCGTGTCAAACGTCAAAAAGTCTAACCGCTTGGAAGATCCGTGCGGCTAGACCTCTCAATTCGTCCAGCGATTCGTGCGGCTGCCGGGATCTTTCCTAGCGACCCCCTGATGCGCGTTTCTTGCGACGCATCAGACCGAAAACACTGAACGCAATGGCGCAGCACATCGAACTCGGTTCCGGCACGGTACTCGAGGTAAACGGCGTCGAACTCAGTTCTAGCTGAACATTAAAATCGCTGGCATCAGAAAATGGTCCTTGATTCTGTGCGCTTGCACCTGAGACGTCGTCTAACCGAATGCGAAACTCGTAAATTCTTGCGGAGTTGGACGGGCCGAGTGGCAAGACGCCGGTCTCGTTGACGAAAGGAGTGTTTGTCGTGATGTCAAAGAACTCAAGTGTGGTGAACGGGCGATGGAGACGCATCGCGCTTGCACTTGTAAACGCACCGACCACTCCCGGATCAAAGTCGCCTGTCAGCCGATAGTAGATCGGGTCATCTTCGATGCGAAATCGAACTCGAAACTCTTGTCTCTGCTCGGATCTCGCGAGCCCATTTCCGCTGAGATAAGTTGCCGAACCACTTGCGGTTCGAGTCGCCTGCAACGTCAACGCGTCGGGAGTTGTCTGGATCACGTTGTCGCTTACTGAGATGGACCCGCTTGCGCTCGCCGCACCGGTCGAACCGAAGTCCGAAGTCGTGACATCCACAAAGCCATTGTCGGAGAACGAAAATCCGCCTGTAAGAGCGTTGGTCGCTGCGGATTCGTTGTGCAACTGCAACGCACCACCGGAACCCGCGAGTAACTCGTTCCGGCTCGAGCTTTCTCGCTCCAAAACAGTGATCAAACCGGCTTCGACAGAAAACGGAATAAGCACAAAATGCGTGCAAAAAACGAGAGCGGTGGCAAAACGGTTCATCGGCATTCCCAAGATTTGATCTCTGTTGTCGGTCGTGGATGGAGCGTGGTCACGCACGATGCGGAAATCGCCCGGCGTGATTCGCCATCCACACGACGAATTCTCCACAGCAATCCGACACGGAAATTCAGGACTTTTGGGGTTTCAAGAAACCGACTGAGGCACGTTCGCTACCATTGTCCTTTCGGTTGGCTGTTTGCAGAATGGACCAAACCCCATCCGCTTTTCGTCTTTTGGTTGCTTGCAGGTGCCTGAGCCACGGGAGGAACCGTTCCGGTGGTCCGTTATTTGCCATCGGTCTCGTGTCCCGTGGACGCATGTTCGCTGGAAAGTCGCCAAGATCGCGAAACGACGCACGAACTATTTGAATCAGGTGAGACGCGTTTTCATCACTAAGCCCTCACGTCGATCGAAGAATATCCGAAATCATGCAAGCTTGCTGGCATCCCGCCTCCCAACAACTTGAGCATGTTCTCAAAGGTATCTGGACCATCGAGTCGAACGACAAGAGCGTCCAGGCGAAAGTGCTGCCCGATGCGACGCCCTATCTCGTCTTCCAGCGCGATGGCTCGCGTCTCATTTCGTCGGACAACGATGGCGATACATGGTCTCAAGCCTCCTTGTCCGGCCCGCGCACAAAGGCCTTCGAGATTCAACTTGCTCCTTCAAGTCAGATTTTCATTGTCCAGCTGAATTGTACGGGTGGCCTCCCCGTTCTGGGACTTCCGATGGATCACGTCACGGACCGTTGTGAAGACCTCACACGCGTCGTCGATCGGTCCTTCCAGATTGAAGAGCTCTCAGATCGATTTCTCAATTCACCCTGCAATGTGAGTTGTATTCGATTGTTTGAGTCCTGGCTAAACAAACGGGCCAGCGAGGCGATTAATCCGCAAGTGCAAGATGCGGTGACCGAGATGAAGGAATGTGGTGGGCTTCGAGGGGTTTCCACACTGGCGACGCATGTCGGTGTTTCCCGCCGGCACCTGGGGCGACTGGTGCGTGAAAACATTGGCCTCGCACCGAAGCTCTTGGAGAAAATCATCCGTTTCGATCGGGCTGTTCAGCTCACAAGAATCCGCCCAATCTTGGCACTCCCGCAGATTGCAATCTCGGCGGGCTACGCGGATCAATCCCATATGAATCGCGACTTCATGCAACTCGCAGGTATCACTCCGCGCGAAGTCCAAAAGGACGCT
Organism: Planctomycetota bacterium; assembly: GCA_039821165.1. Lineage (GTDB taxonomy): Bacteria > Planctomycetota > Planctomycetia > Pirellulales > Pirellulaceae > Stieleria. The sequence goes on from JBCBOT010000420.1 coordinate 3,635, forward strand.
GGCCATCTCGTTTGGTGACCCTGTCCCAATTGTTCAAGACAGTTCACGGCTCGATGTTACCCTTCGGAATGATGAGGGAACGACTGAACCGTTTCCTGGTTCGAGCATCTTGAGACAGAATACGATGGACGATTCACCAACAACCTCGGGGGCCTCGAGTTCTCCGAGACAGCTACGCCTTTGGCCAGCATTCTGTATTCTTTTCCTGCAATACGCGATCATGCTTGGGCCCCAATTTCTTTCACAGATTGCGCTGAATCAAAAGGGTGGCCAAAGTGACATCACGGTCGAACCGGAGTTTTTGGATAATCCGCAAACCGTGCTCAATAGCAAGCTGCTCGGACCGCTAGTTGGGACGTCCCTTCTTTTGCTCTGGTGGCTTGCGTTCAGCAAAGCGCCGTGGCAAAGCAGACTCTCGTTACCAATTGTCAGTGCGGGACTTGCTTGGCCGGCATGGAAGCTGATGGACGACACCATGGTGTTCGCGTTCTTCATGTTCACGATCCCAACGGGAACGACTGGCGGTATTATCACCCTTGCACTGTTCCGAAAGGTTCGGTTCTTGAATCGCAGCATCGTCGCCATCGCCACGTTTTCCGTCACATTGCTGTTTTGGTCGCAGCTGCGAATGCAGGGCGTCGACGGGGACTTGAATTCGGAATTCGTGTGGCGGTGGGGCTCAACGGATGAGGAAATATTCTTATCTGGGTTGTCGCGGAGCTATGACGTTTCCGAATTGGCTCTTGAAATTCGGACCTCACCACAGGACTGTCCCGAGTTTCGTGGACGTAGCCGCGACGGATCCCTACGCGGAGTGTCGATTCGCAGCGATTGGCCACAAGCGGGTCTGCCCGAAGTGTGGCGACGGCGTATCGGTCCTGGGTGGTCTTCCTTCATCGTCATCGGCGATTGGTTATTCACTCAGGAGCAACGAGCCGATCAGGAAATGGTGTCCGCGTACGACGCGCGAACGGGAGAAGAGCGTTGGTGCTTTGGGGATGCGAACCGATTTAAAGAGTCGATAAGTGGAGTCGGGCCTCGAGCCACGCCCACTTTTTCAGAGGGTCGGCTCTTTACAACTGGCCCCAGTGGAACGGTCCAGTGTCTTGAGTCGACGACGGGAACACAGATTTGGCGACGAAGCCTAGTCGACGACACTGGCGCCGACGTTCCGATGTGGGGCTTTTCTAGCTCACCCCTGGTGTACGGTGACAACGTCGTGGTTTTCTCGGGCGCCGGTCCTGGTAAGTCGTTGGTCTCATACGACCGCGAGACGGGCGAAATGCGATGGAGCGCTGGTCGCGGTTACCTCTCCTACAGTTCTCCGCACCTCGTCGTCCTTCACGATGTTCCCCAAATCTTGATGATGACCGAGCAAGGAATCGCCTCTTATGTACCCGAAACAGGGGAGATGCTCTGGGAGCACGGGTGGGAGTTGGGCGGTGGTGCTGCTCGAATCGTCCAACCGGCGACGGTTGGAAATGACATCTTGATCGGTACCGGATACGGACTGGGCACGACCCGAGTCTCGGTCTTGTTCGAGGGTGATCAATGGAATACCGAGGAACGCTGGAAGAGCCGAGCACTCAAACCCTACTTCAACGATTTTGTAGTCGCGAACAACTATCTCTACGGTTTTGACAAGAACATCTTTACGTGCGTGGATCTGGATACCGGAAACCGAATGTGGAAACGTGGACGCTTCGGTCATGGCCAAGTCGTATTGATTGAGGACGACAACCTTTTGTTAATCCTGTCCGAATCTGGCGAACTCGTACTCTTGAAGGTGAACTCTGAAGAGTTGGACCTGCTGCATCGTTTTCCCGCGTTGAACGGCAAAACTTGGAGTCATCCCGTCATCGCAAATGGGAGACTCTATGTTCGAAACAGTGTTGAAGCGGCTTGCTTTGACATCTCTGTTCGCACCAATCTCGAAGTGAGCCACTAACATGAACCATCGAGCCCTTTGTCTCTTTCTGACGTTGCTGTTCGTCGCCATTTCAGTCAATTACCAGACCGCGAGAAGTGGGCCGAAGACACCTGACGAGTTGGCTCCGACTCCGCAACAAGATACAAAGCCTGTGGAGGAGGTGTTGCGGTCCTTTGTCGATAGCTTTCGGTCAGATCGGTTCGCGTCGACTGAAAGGTCTTTCGCGATCCGAGTGCCTGGGCACGGTGAGTGGACTGTTGAAGTGGAAGGAGTCAAGCAGGATGGTCAATGGAGAGTGACGCTGCGAAGTGGCATGCCCGGCCGACCAACTTTCGGGTATCGGATTGAACCCGAAACGCTCTTGGCGATCGATGCCGGCACAATCAATGCGATGACGGCGCAGGGCAAGGCGTTCGCCGACGACTCTACCCCGATGAGTATTTTCCATATGGAGGGCTATCAACCGACGCTTGCCGACGTCGGTGACATCAATCCATTCTCATTTCATTTTTGGACGCGTGGGTTCCCCGAGACAATTTCGTTTCGTGAGACCACGACTCGAAAAGGCCATGGATCGAATTTTGGTGTTTTCTATTATGAGCCTGGACTCCGTACCGGATGGTATCGAGTTCTGCCCGGTGAGCGGGTTCACGATGGGCCTCGCGAAAAAGCGATGCCGTTTCACATGTTGGCAATTGCAACCGACGGCACGACCGAGGGCGAAATTGACGGAGTGCCGGTTTCACTTTCAGCGGGCAATGCGGTTGGTCCATCCGGGATTATCGTGGGTAGAGCTCGAGTCCACCGCAGTAAAAGAAGATCGCGGTCTTGAAGTTGTCGA
>JBCBOT010000421.1:0-6364 GCA_039821165.1 Planctomycetota bacterium
GCATGTGATCCGGGCCGGCCTTACCGTCGCGACGCGCTTTGGCGGTGGAACCCACATTCGACAGAAGCCGACGCTGACGGTCGTAGCTTAGAAAACGCCTCCCGTCGCGTTTCGACAATCAATTGGATCGCGAAACGAGGCAACGGTTTGGGCTACTGCCGAAGGCAGCGCGGCGGATTTTTAGCTCAATCGCTTGGGCAATTGCCAGAGCATCTTCCAAATTAATCTCGAAATATCGGACTGTGCCGTCCGCCTTATTGTCGGGACGTGTGTTCGTCGACATTGCGAGGGTTATTCCAGGCTTCCCCAAGTGCTTCTCGAAGACCTCAAGCAAATCAGATTGGCTGGCGCTCACCGGCATTTCATCTTTACTGCCTGCGCCGCTTGGATTTCATTGAAATGCATGAAGAAATGACCACTAGACTGAAATAGCAGTACGCACGTTGCGCCTCGGAATTCTAACATCCGCCCACTAAGCGATCTGAAAGTTCGACGTCGTCCGAGGATCGCATTTGCAGCGAATGACCGCTAAATCGGGCCGGGCTACAGTAAAGCCCAATGCTGCTCAATGGCAGCCTTGGGCAGATATCAGTTTGCCGACGACATCAAACCGAGCTTCGCAACCATCCATTCAAGGCGTAGCGTCGGTCCCTCTGCGCTCAAAGCGTGAGTTAGTCGCGGCGAGAATGAAGGGCCGCATAAAGAATTTCGTCCGCACTATTGCTTATAACATAAGAATGCTTATCAGTTATGTCAGTATTACTGACCTATAGGTAGGAATTTCAGCCCTTCTCGCTCAGGTTCGGCCCATAGCGGTCACTGATCATGTCTAGAATTGCTGCGGCGCGACTTCTCCAAAGAGGACGCCCCTCAACGTTAACAACGGCAGAATTCGGAATGCAGGATAACCGGCCTTTTAGCTGCTGGATGCGCGTTTTCCCGTTGTGCCGGAGTTTAAGTGCGGCGAGGCTGGCATAGTCAATGCATCAGCACCTTGTTTCACACGTCCTTGGGTATGTCTCTGAAGGTTCTGCGATCAATCCGAGATAGGTCCACTAAATTTTTGAGTAAACGCAATGATCCTTTACAAAACGATCGCTCTAAAGTTTGGACACCATCTCGCAAACGAAGTGCCTGTGGACATGCGAGGCCCGGATGGGCACTGGGTCTCTTCCGAGGAAACACGTCAGCACTGGCAGGGAGTTCTTGGCGATCTTTCTTCGGCGAAGATCTATATGCTCGACCACAACGCTGTGAATTATCTCGACTCCCTTAGAATGGATGTCCAAGGAATGCCGTGGGAGGATAGGCCAGAGTTCGAGATTCAAAACTATGTGCGCGATATCGAACTCCCGCGTGAACTCATTTGGATCGAGTACGACGACCGAAAGCTTTGGGGGGATCGTCTTGCTCGAGGAGTAACGACCCTCGATGAAGAAGAGCTGAGCAACCGGCATCAGCGCGGGTTTCTCTTCGACAATCGTTCTGCCGACAAACTGAGCGTGCGTCTTTTCTCAGCAATGACGGACACCATCTTCTTTGATGGGCCCTTTGTACTGGAGATATCGAAGTCGCAAGATGGTCGACCCGACTTTAACGATGCCAGTTGGCAGCATCAGCGAACAGTACTTGCAGGGCTTATGAGAACAGGTCTATTGCCCGACGATGCTTCATTGCGAGAACATTTCGAGCAACACAAAGGTCACCTCACATACGAAATGGTAATCGGGTTTATGCTGTTCGCTGCTCTTGCTGCGCGTGAGGACGATTTATTGCCGCAAGAAGTTGCAAGCCTCTCAACAACTCAGGCTAAGACCGCACGGAGGTTTGGCAAGACTTGGATGACAGATGTTCTTAAGTCTCACGTCACCATTCGAATTGGACCCGCAGGTGAGCGACACTTGACTGAGCTAACGGCCAGGCTTCGCTTTGAACAAGCCCGGGCCGCAAGCCGAGCTGCACCAACTGAGCATTGGGTTGCCGAGCATGAAAGAAGGTATTCCGATGGAAAAGTGGTGAGGGTTCGGGCTCACAAGCGGGGTCAACCAGAAAGTAAGGAGTTACCCACACGCGTCGTAGGCCCGAGAAGCGAGGGGTGAGTTTCTGGCAATCGTCCTTGACGGGGAACTAGGCTGCTCATTCTAATTTGGACGGACCAGACCAGTCATGCGGAGCGGAGCCAAAAATGCTGCGAATGCAGCCTAAATTTTTGCCATTCATCGCAGACAATTAAGTATGCTCTCAGTTCAGTTTCTTTGCGTCTTCCGGTGGTGAGCCCCTTTTCAAAGCTGCCTTGCGACACGCCGTGTGCCAGTGCTTGCGCACCTTTTCCACAACGACACGGATCGCTTCGTCACCGGACACATACTTAGAAGCGTTTTCCCTCGCGATGGTTGCGAAGTTTCTTTCGTTTTCGTCAAAGAGCGCAACAATCGCCTCAGCGCGCTCACCTCGAACTGGGATTTCGACGTTCCCGACAACGCCGATGGTTCTCAGCATGGCAACATAGCGGACGCGTTCGAAGCTCTTGAGATTGATAGCCTTGGTCTTCGTTTGAATTACCCCCGCATCGAACAGCGGACGGGTTTCATGGAGAACCGCGCTCTTCGGAACGTTTATCATTTCAAGCGTCTCATCCTGAATTAGGAAGCTGCTAGGTATCAGCGGGAGTAAATGCTCTATCTCTTCCCAAACCCTCTTGGCGGCAACGTCGATGGGATTCTGGTTCCGGCTCTGTCCGGTCGCAGACATTTGACGCCTATTCGCGCGCATTTGCGTTTCGACATCTTCGACATTGCCCCTCCAACGACCGTAGCTGGTGTAGACCCGATCCAGAATTGCCGCAGCCTGACCTTCCGTGTTGCCAAGGGCGATCAAGATTGCGGTGTCCAGACCTAGCCGTTCACGTGAAACGGAACCGTCCCGCTTCGGCGCACTCGGCATGGAGTTAGAGGCCGCCAATTCCGCAAACGCCTTTTGCACGAGTTCGATCCCTGATTCAGAGAACCTGCGTGGATCGGGAAGGGTGATCTGACGGGCTGCTGGCGGCCCAACATCGAATGCTCCTTCTACGCCCGTGGCAACGCCTTCGGTCAGGCGCGCCAAGGCCGCGAACGTACTGTTCAGCAGTGCTCCAACAGTGTCCGATTGTGCTTCGTCAATCGGGTCCACACCGACGAAGCGGCCATTGAGAACGAAACCGTTTGGGTTCGACCAAGCGCCATAGTCATAGGCTGAGTTGTACGGGAGAACCCAACGGCTCGATACCAATGTCCTAGCCTGCCTGTACCACACACCGTCGAGACTGTTGCTCTCGACCAGTTTGCCTTGGTGAACACCGTTTAACTCACCCGCGCGAACATACTCGGCGAGCCCGTAGCGCAACTTCCCTTCTCTTGGTGACAAGTAGTAGTGCTTCGGCTTCTTCGGGAATTGAAAGGCTCGCCCATCGCGCGAATACAACTGATGCGGATTCAGCATCGCCGGAACAAGGTCGGCTTTAGCTATCTGACCGATCCAGCCACTCAGCCCTTTCACAATTTCAACTCCTCGGCGCGGAAGCAGACCGCCGTCTTCGCTTTCGTCCGCGTGGACCTCCAAAAAGAAGAAATTGTCGGCCCCTGTTTTCAACCCCAGTTTAACGTCCGCCAATTCGCGGAGTGGAACGAAATCATCTCGATCAGAAAACTCGAGCGCAACCTTCGGCGCTCGCAAAAAGCGCGAACGCCAAGCTGAGCCTTTGAACTTCCCATCTGCGCGATGTCCAAAATCTGCAGGAAGTTGCTGATCTGTTTCCGCCATACTCACTGCCTACTGCTCAACGCTCGCAAATCAGCCTGCGTAACAGAACTCCAATCCATATCGCTGCTTTCGCCATGTCCCTCCAACTCTAGAATTTTGTCCCTCAACACATCAACTGCGTCTGCTTGATCGGCGTCATTGTCACGATGACCGACGAGTTCTCGAACCTTGCGTCGCAAGGTCACAAATCGTACGCGGTTTTCCTCCCGTTGCTTCGCATCGGAACACTGCTGAGCGACTGTCACCACTGTGCCCACCCGAGCTTCGGAGAACCACGCCTCGGCACCACTCTCAATGAATGCGCTGATTTTGAAGTTGTTCAGCAACCACTGCTGTAAGGACGCGCCATAATCGCTGTCCATCCATTCACCCGAAGTTAGAAGTGCAAGATACCCGCCTGGCTTTAAGAACCTCGCTCCATGGAACCAGAAGTAGACGTGATAGTTCGAAGCCTTAGGCACCTTCTTCGGCGCTCGTACAACGCCACCGCGACCGAGTACGCTCTTCACCTCATTCTGTCTTTCAGGACCCAGTTTGTGAACTCTAATGTATGGCGGGTTCCCTACAACCGCGTCCATTTGCGGCAGCCTTACCGATTGAAAATGGTGCTTTTCGTCCGGCGACCCGCCCAGTGGCAACTGCATGATCTCATCGCCAGGCTCCACCCGAAAGAAGCTCTTTGTGGATACGCGCGGGTAGTTGTCCTGAAATTCCAGCTTCTTGCTGGCGAGGTTTACTGTAGCAATCGTGGCAGCGAAGTGGGAAACGTCCATACCGAAAAGCTCTTGGAGGCAGTTCTGGTGTGACTTTTCGGGTTTGATCGCCTTCTTCCTAGCATATGCTCTAACGAGAAACGTTCCGCCGCCTGCGGCCGGGTCCAGTACTGTGGCGTCACCGTCTCTGATCGCGAACGACAGCATCAGGTCCACAACGTCAGACGAAGTGTAGTGCTGTCCCCATTCGTATCGCTCATGGGGCTCTATTAGCCTTTCGAAGAGGCGGCCCAGGACATCGTGATCAATCGAGCTAAGGTCGAAGTGTTCAATGTGCTGCACCATCCGACGCCAAAACGGAATGCAAGGGTCTGAGACCACAGCGTATTCCGAAACCTGATCCCAGGCGAAGAGCGTTTCGTAGTCACCGGATACCTTTCTTGCCTCTTCGAATTGGAGGTTTAAGAACTGCCCGGCGAGTCTGGCATTGTCGTTCGGCGCTGGTGGAAGGCTCAGTGGGGCGAGAGATGTCTTTGTTCGCCGTAGGGCCTCGTAGAACAACAGCCGGGTGACGAATACATATCCCGTAAGCTTGGCGGTGCGCGATACTTCATCGTCCCACTTGGTCGGATCGTGGACCCAACCCTGCTCATCCACCATCCATTCAATCAGTCTTGATTGAAATCCGGGATCCTCGGTTCTTTTCACGTGTATTCCATCTCGGATGGCCGCAACGGGCGCTGCCATTAACTCCCGGAGGGCTTCCACGAATAACTCGTCCGGAGCCATGCCTGAAGGGCTAATCTGGCCGGTAACGATAGGTGCAAGGGTACCGATGGCGTCGGTCCAAACGCCTCTCATCTTTTCCAGAACGGACGGATCGTTCAGTTGTTCCCTACGGAAATCTTCTCCGAGAACTTCTTTGTGGACGACTCTGGTAATCAGCGATCCGGTTTGCTGTGTGTCTATAAGGAAAAGCGACTTTGAATCAGAGGTGAATGCCCACCTACATCCATGTGACTGAGCCTTATTCACGGCATCGCGCAGGTTGTCGAAGTCTAAAGGCGACGGATTCGTATGATCTGGAAGTCGTATCTCGCCGCAAAGAACCGGCCCGTCACCGAGCACAACAATATCGCTGCGCTGCCGACTCCCCGGCACGCCTTCTTCGACGCGAACGGTATTCAGTCGCCACACAGGATTAGTGGTCGCTGCCTGCTCCCACCACTTACTTACTTCGGCTGCAAAGCCCCATTCATTCACTTCAAACCTGTCTGCCTGCCTCGGCGGTGTATTACTGTCGACTTATGCCGATCTGCACCGCATCTTTTCCAAACAAATCAAACGCCTCGCAGCTTAGTGTCAATTCAATTGTTGCATTTCGCGCGACATTGACCGCGATGTGAGACATTCGAGGCTCACAAAGCTAGCGCCGAGTGTATGTTCCTCAGTGCATGAAGCCTGAAACGAGTATTTCTCATTTCGCGCGTTACCGAACGACCAATGACCGCTTTTTCGCCATCTAAGAACAAATTTGTGCCTGCGGCGAACGGCTGCTTCCCGCCCACCTCGCGGAAAAAGTAGCCTTCAGCTTCGGGTGATTTCGGGGCTGGCGTCACCTTTCCATTCGAAGTTCCACGTATCGCCTTGGCGGACGTTCTGGACCAATTGCGGGCGAAACGCGACGAGGCAGCGCCCACCGTCACGGCGTGTCGAGGGGTAGAGCAGCCCGTTGCCGCCTGACCCCAGAACGTCCTGCGCAAGCGTTTGGCCGATCGGATAGGCGATGCGAGGGTCTGGGCTCAGGACCTCCTCCCCTGCCATATCCGTCAGATCATGCAGCCGCGTCG
>JBCBOT010000422.1:0-6355 GCA_039821165.1 Planctomycetota bacterium
CGCATCGCACAGTCCGTCACGAACCTCGGGATCTAGATTCGGCGTTGAAGATCGGCAACGCCGTCGGTGGTGACGGGGCGTGCTACGAAAACGCGGGGACCGTCGAGTTTCTTCTCGACGTCGACACCAACAAGTTCTACTTCATCGAAGTCAATCCACGGATCCAGGTCGAACACACGGTCACCGAAGAGGTCACCGGCATCGACATCGTTCGCTCACAGATATTGATCGCACAAGGCCACCAGGTCTCCGACGACGTTCTGGGGATCCCCGCTCAAGACGAAATCCGCACCACCGGTTTCGCGATGCAGTGCCGCGTCACCACCGAGGATCCCGAAAATCAATTCCGGCCCGACTACGGGCGCATCAGCCACTATCGCTCGGCCGCAGGCTTGGGCATTCGACTCGACGCGGGCACAGCCTTTAGCGGCGCAGTGGTGAACCCATTTTACGATTCGATGCTCGTCAAAGTCTCTGCTCGGGCTTCATCGTTGGCGGGTGCGGCATCACGCATGGACCGTTGCCTCCAAGAGTTTCGGATCCGCGGTGTCAAAACGAACATTCCGTTCCTGCTTCGGTTGATCAACCACAACACGTTTCTCAATGGCGAAGCCACGACCCGGTTGATCGACACCACGCCAGAACTTTTCGAACTTCCAAGAAGACGCGACCGAGCCACACGACTCTTGACGTTCCTTGGTGAAACGATCGTCAACGGCAATCCACTCGTTTTGGATCGCCCCATCGCGACAAGACGCACACCCGCTCCCGTTCCGGAAGTCGATCTCAAACAGACACCCCCGCGCGGCAGCAAGGACATCTTTCGTGAAGAAGGCATTGAAGGGTTGATCCGCTGGATTGGTGAGCAGAAAGGTCTGTTGCTAACCGACACAACGATGCGTGACGCCCACCAGTCGTTGCTGGCGACTCGGGTTAGAACCTACGACATGCTGCAGATCGCCCCGGCGTACTCACATCACGCGTCGCAACTCTTTTCACTCGAGATGTGGGGCGGTGCAACGTTCGACACCAGCATGCGATTCCTGAAAGAGTCACCCTGGCAACGTTTGGCCGATCTTCGCGAAGCGATCCCGAACGTGCTCACGCAGATGTTGCTGCGAGCGAGCAACGCCGTCGGCTACACGAATTACCCGGATAACGTCGTTCGGCTTTTCGTTCGCGAAGCCGTTCAGGCGGGCATGGACGTGTTCCGCGTTTTCGATGCGTTGAACTGGGAAGAGAACATGAAGGTGGCGATGGACGCCGTGATCGCCGAAGGCGGCATCTGCGAAGCCTCTATCTGCTACACCGGCGATTTACAAAATCCCAAGCGGACCAAGTACGACTTGAAATACTATGTCGACCTGGCGAAGCAGCTCGAGAAAATGGGTGCGCACCTTCTCGCCATCAAGGATATGGCTGGCCTGCTCAAACCCAACGCGGCGATCACGCTCGTCAAAGCCCTCAAGCAGGAAGTCGGCCTTCCGATCCATCTCCACACCCACGACACCGCGGGTATCCAAGCCTCGACGATCCTCGCTGCAGCCGGTGAAGGACTCGAAATCGCTGACGCCGCTCTCGCACCGATGTCCGGTGGAACCAGCCAAGTCAACCTGAACACGTTGGTCGAAGCGCTCCGCGACACGCCACGGGAAAGCGAACTTTCGACCGAAGCCCTCACGCGACTGGCGACCTATTGGCAGGCGGCGCGGGAATTCTATCGACCGTTCGAAAGCGATGTGCTCCCGGCGACCGGCGATTTGTATGAACACGAGATGCCTGGCGGCCAATACACCAACCTCTTTCAACAAGCCCGCGCACTCGGCTTGTCAGATCGATGGGCCGAGGTCTGCCGAGCCTACGCCGAGGTCAACCAGTTGTTCGGTGATATCGTGAAAGTCACACCGACCAGCAAGGCCGTCGGTGACATGGCGTTGTTCCTCGTCGCCAATGAAATGTCTGCGGACGAAGTGCTCACCAATCACAAAGCACTGGCGTATCCGGCGAGCGTGCTGGACTTGATCGGTGGACGGATGGGACAACCTCCGGGAGGATTCCCCCAACCGGTGATGGACAGGATTTTGGGCGACCAACCGCCGGTACTCAAACGGCCGGGTGAATCGATGCCCGACGCCGATGTCGAATCGGCAAAGACCGAATCCGCCGCTGCGATCAACGCCTCCGAAAGCGATCGGCTGGCCGTCACACAGTTGCTCTATCCAAAGGTTTTTGCCGACTACGCGGCACACCACGTCAAGTACGGAGACGTCGCCAAGCTGCCAACGCCGAATTTCCTGTACGGGCAAAATCCCGGTGAAGAAATCTCGGTCGACATCGAAACGGGAAAGCGGTTGATCGTGAAGTTCTTGGCCGTCGGACAGCCTCACCCCGATGGGACCCGCACCGTTTTCTTTGAACTCAACGGCCAACCGCGCGAAGTCTCGGTGGTCGACAAATCGCTCGAGCCGGAGACCAAGGCTGCGATCAAGGCGGATCCGAAGGATGAGAGCCAAGTCGCGGCCAGTATGCCGGGCATGGTGATCACCGTCGCTGCGACCGAGGGAGACAAAGTCAAAGAAGGCCAAAAGTTGATGGTCCTTGAAGCCATGAAAATGGAAACGACCGTCAATGCACCTCGCGCCGGAACCATCAAGACGATTCAAACTCCTCCCGGGACACAAGTCGAAGCCGGCGATCTTTTGGTTATCCTGGAGTGATGTCCTGCACCGCCATCATCTTCGCCACGCTGTTCTCAACGGCTGTTCTCACAGAGGACGCGGTGGACCTGCGCGAGGTGGATGGTGGCACGAGGATGAAATGGTTGATCGATGGCACAGTCGTGGACTCCAAGACCGGAAAGCCGATTGAAGAGTTCATCGCGACACCCGGGACGTTCTCGGTCGACGATTCGGGGCGATCAGTCGTTCGCTGGCGAGACAATTTGAAGATTTCGATGCGCGGCGGCGAATTCAAATGGCCGCGGACAAGTGGGTTTTCGGAGATGCGGTTTCGCATCTCCGCAAACGGATATCGTCCCGTTGTGACTCCGGCGATGCGTCGCGGTGGACCGTACACGCGAATCCGAGTGACGTTGACTCGGGAGTAGCAAGAACGGTTTCCTTCCATCACCCGCCCGGTAAACTGGTCCACGTCATCACTCCTTGCGGGACTTTCGATGGGAATCGAACAACGCGACTACTACCGAGGCGATTCGCGCGACTACGGTCGTCCCTCGGGTTTCTGGGACATGCCGGTCGTCTGCAAGCGATTGATGATTGCCGTGATCGTCACCTACGTCGCACAAATCGTCATCACGCGTCCCGCAACCGTTGCGGACCTCCGCGCGACCATGAGCCAACAAGAATTGGAAGAAGGTGAAGGCTCACCGGATTTCGCAATCGAAGACGCGCTCGCATGGACGCCCCCCGTGTCAGTCCTCGAGGACGTCGGTGACCTCAATCCGAGCAAGGTTGCCGGGGGTCAAGTTTGGCGACTCGTGACATACGCGTTTCTGCATGAACGCATGGGTGTGTGGAGCATCCTGATCAACATGATTTTCCTGTACTGGTTCGGAACTCGCCTCGAACAGATGTACGGACCCACCGAGTTCGCTCTCTTTTACTTCGCATCGATTCTCGTTGCCGCCGTCGCATTTCTCGGATTCAGTTTCTACACGGGAAACGCGATGATTTCTAATGTCGGCGCCTCAGGAGCGATCTGGGCGCTGGTCGTGCTCTACGTCATCCATCACCCCTATGAACAAGTTCACATTTACTTTCTGTTCCCCATCCAGATCCGCTGGTTGGCGTTGATCTATTTGCTCTACAACCTGCACCCGGTGCTGCTTCAGCTCAACGGAGGCGGCGGTTTTGTCGGCGGCATTTCGCAAGCTGCGAACCTGGGTGGCGCCGCGTTCGGCGCTCTTTACTTCTACCGTTCCTGGCGGCTGACTCCGCTCTGGCAGCGTGTTCGCGGTAAATCATCGTCGTCTCGGTGGCAAACCCGAACGGTTCGCGCACCGGCTCGGTCCACGATCCCCTTCGATCGTGGGACCTTGGACGCAACGCGCAGCGAACCGTCTCGATCACCGATCGATCCGGCCACAAAAAAACTCGAAGCCCAACTCGATCAGGTCTTGGAGAAGATTCAAACCAGTGGAAGGGAATCGTTGACCGACGAAGAAATACTCATCTTGGAACAAGCGAGTCAGAAATACCGCGACCGCTGAAGAACGATGGTCCACCTCGCTTTCAAGTGCAGACTCACTTGTCCCCGAGCATCACACCATTGCCGAATCGATCCGAAAGCCTCGGCACACCATCAACAATCATCACTCCGTCAGCAATATCACCCTCGAGCAGTTCGGCTCCATCCAAGTCCGCGTAGTCCAAGAGCGGCAACAACTGGGCGGCGGCCGAAATGCCGACCGAAGACTCCACCATACAGCCCACCATCGTCTTCATCCCCAACTCTCTCGCTCGTCTCAACATCCGTACTGCCGGCGTGACCCCGCCACACTTGCTGAGCTTGACATTGATCCCATGGAAAAAGCCGTGGCAACGTTCCAGATCGGCTTCGACCAAACAACTTTCATCTGCGATGATCGGCAAGACCGAATGTTTGAGTAGTCGAAAGTTGTCTTCGGGTCGCGCGTCTGCGGGAAGAGGCTGCTCGATGAACTCAACACCGAGCATCTTCAACGCCTCCGCGTTTTGAAGCGTCTCTTCGACCGTCCATGCACAATTTGCGTCGACACGGAACACGGCGTCACTCTCCGCGCGCAGCTCTCGAACGATCTCGACGTCATTCTCCGTGCCCAGTTTGATTTTGAAGATCCCCCAACGATCTCGTTCGTGCATCTTCGCAATCATGCGAGGGATCGAATCGATACCGATCGTAAAACTTGAATCAGGGATCTTCTCCCAAACGAGTCCAAGCATCTCGTGAGTGCATCGGTGTTTCAGTTTGCCGAACAGGTCGTGGGCCGCCGCATCGATCGCCGCGAGCGCGAAGGAATTGCCGCATTTCGGTGCGACAGCATTCCAGAGAGCCTCAGCGTCGACGTATCGTCCAGATTCAATCTCAGGGACACACCGATTGACCGCTTCGGTCAGCGTCTCCAGGCTGATGTCGTAATACAGGTGTTCGGTAGCCTCGCCATATCCGATCTGTCCTTCGTGTTGAATCTCCACGATCAATGATCGGACGGAATGTGTGGTGCCCCGAGCGATCGTGAACGGGTGCTGAAGCGGTGTTTCGAATCGATGCAGGTAGACTTTCATCGCTTTCGCTCCGCATCAAGTCGCAGGACAGCATCCGCGAGTGGCTTGGCTCCGTGTCGGTAGACATCGCACGCGGGGACATTAAATCTTGCTTCCAACTCTCGTTTCTCGGACTCAACTTCATTCGCCGAAGCGTTACGGCCATTGATCGCGATACCAATCAGCTCGCTCGGCTGGCGAAGTGATGCGTTGGCAAGATAGGCGTCGATCAATGTCCGATGATCGAGGAGCGGGACCCCATCAAGCCCTTTGACGGTCTGTCGTCCGAGTTCGTAGCAGTAGATCAAACCGTGCGGAGCACAACCGTGGAGGAGTCCGAGCGTCACGGCAGAGAAACTCGGATGCGAAATACTTCCTTGGCCCTCAATCACAAGAATATCGTGATGCTCATTTCGACGCACCAACGACTCGACCGAGCCGTTGATGAAGTCGCCTACGATGCAATCGACCGGAAGACCTTGCCCAGAGATCATGATGCCCGTCTGACCGGTCGCAATGAATTGGGCATCCAAACCATCTTGAGCGAGTTGTCGCTGGACTTCGAGACTCACGACCATCTTTCCGAGCGTGCAGTCTTGGCCGACGGTGTGGATACGAAGACAACCCTCATGAAGTGGTTGTCCCGTGGACGTTTCCCGCGCCATGTTGCGTCGGACATCGATCAGGTTTGCCCCGGAGGCCTCCGCCAATTTCGAGAACTCCTTATCTTCGGAAAGGAATTCATGCGTCCCCGATATGACATCGATCCCCTTTCCAATTGCATCGAACAGAATTCGCCGCCAGTTTTCTGGGATTCGTCCACCAACAAGTGCGGTGGCGAGAAAGAGAGCGTCCGCATGAAGTCCATCCAGGGAGCCGACAACGGGTGTTGCGTCACCCACACCGAACAGTTCTCCAGTCGATTGACCGGCACACTTGCGGTCCAACACAGCAACCACATCATTGCCGCGATACCGCAAGAGACCGATGGCTGTCTTGGCATAGAAGGGCGTCGAAAAACCGTCTGTCAGCAAAACGATCCGACGATAACGGCTTAGTCTTGTCGAGGATGGAGATGAATCTTTCAAGTAACG
>JBCBOT010000423.1:0-6345 GCA_039821165.1 Planctomycetota bacterium
CAGGTGGACGGAATCCCTTTTCCGAGCACAGGTATCGTTATTCGAGATGATTGTTGGGATGTCGCGCTTGGCGACGAGATAGGACTTGTTGAGCTTGCCGGATAGTTGAACGAAAATCCTCCTGAGGAAAAGACCCCGACGCCAAGCGCGACATCCCAACAATCATCTCGAATAACGATACCTGTGCTCGGAAAAGGGATTCCGTCCACCTGATTTCGTACTTCGCCCGCTTGTCCTGTTGGAAGCGAAGAGAAGAGGGTGGAATCCGGGAAAAACACTGAAAGTGAGCCTGCCATCTCCGAACGTTCAAATCCGAGGATGGAGCCGGGGTTTCGATGGATCGCACCGATCGGATCGATCGGTGCGGCGATTGCCGTACCACCAAATGAACGATCCTTTGTTCCAACCCCCGTGGACTGACTCGCCTGGCCAAAAACCGAGCTGGACCAAAATGGGAGAACGATGAGTATGACAATCAATTCGGTTCGCTTAACTCTTTGCATCTCATCCCCCACATGCGCGGTCGCTTGTGAGGTATGGGTCGGTTATCTCGGTTGGTCAACTTGAGCGGATCACCGTTGGGGCGACGATTGCATCGGATTGAAAAGGCTAGGTTTTCTGTGGTGTGTTTCATGGAAGAAGACACCGAAGAAAAACCGATTCACAATTTGGTGGAACAGCGAATCGTCCAGATCAACGATTTCAACTCGACCATCCGATCCTTCGCGATGCGTGAAGTAGTTGAAGTAGGCGAAAAACCAAAAAGTCGCCAGATATGACGGCAGATAGCCCAGTAAAAAAGCCGTTGGGCCTAGTAGTAGAAGCCAAGCCAGGGCTTTCGTCCAAATGCCGGCGATGGCGATCCAATCTTTCGCGGCCCAAAGCAACATAAGTGCTCCGCGGCCTCCCCATTGGTGTTGGAAATTGCGTTTTAATGACCTTCGTGCCATCCCCTTCATGGCCATGGAAAACTCAAGGAAAGTGAGCCCCTCTGGTGGGTGCGGGTCTTTCTCAGGGTCATCAGGGAACTGATGGTGAGCCATATGCAAAATCGACCATGCGGCAAATCCGTACAATTGGTGGAATCCGCAAAACTCGCCAACTAGGCGATTGAGCCAGCGAGGTCGAAAATTGCTGTGGGCGGCGTTGTGCAGAAAGACAGCAGAGTAGAGCCCCGCAAGAACTCCAATCGGCGGGAGGGTCAAATGCCAAATCGAAAACGAAAAGTCAAACGGGTAGGCGGTGCGGAACACGACGAGACCTGCGACGCAGACGACCGCGAATAGCAACGATATTGAGTAATACTTCAGAAGGAAATGCGGATCCTTTTTGAAGTAGTGAAGCAAGCTCCGACTCCGTTTGCTCCTCTTGATTTGCATATGAAGTTTCATCAACTTTGAGGAATACCTCAGAATGCCCTGCAATGCAAGCGTTTGTCCCGCGAGGCTTAACGTGCCCCTCCGCATCAACTCTAGGTGATTCGATAACCTGGCGCCCAGATCCGGGCAAATACTTCTGAAGAAAGCACCCCCAGGTTTCGGAATTCATCATTTGCCACTTTTGCAACATGTGCGTCTTGAGACAGCTGCCCTCGTCGGAGTTTTGCCACAGCGGCGTATGCCCGCAAACCATGACGGCTAAACTCCTGTTCACACGCAAGTGACAGTTCAAGGGCCCTTGTCAGATTGCCCTCAAGCGAAGCGATGCCTGCCTCGGCCAACATTCCAAAACCAAGTGCTTTGGGTGCACGGAGACGCATCAGCGCTCTTGCGTCTCTCTTGGCACTCTGGAGCACCATGGAATTTGTCCGTCCTTCATACGCGGCCAGAGCGGCACGCGCTCGAACTGATAGCATCATCACTCTTACGGAGCAAACACGCTGGAGCTGGGATTTGCGGAATGCTGCCCACTTCTCTTGTATGTTAAAAAATGCTTCCTCTGCTCGTTCGCGATACAGCGAAAGGTGGGCGGCACCGTAGAGGGCAAAGTGGTGCGTAAGGTGAAAACGATCTTGCGACCAAGTCGCATGGGCGTGGGCCACATATCTTTCAGCTTCGGAAGGGTCACCTTCATCGAGTCGCACCTCAACTCCCATACCAGACTGCAATGTAGTCTTGAGGAACAGATCGTTTCTTTCCTCTGCTTCCGCTAGAATTGCTGGCAATCGATTTCGCAGATCGCCATATCGTCCAAGCTCATGTAGTGCCACGAGGGAAAAGGACTGGGCATTCCCGTGTTCCCATGTCCCACCGGCACAGCGTTCGCGAAAGATTGAGACAGATTGATCGAGTTTTTCAACAGCGCTTTCATAACGACCTTTGAAGAAGTCCAGCATGCCCGCGACCATTTTAAGTACCGCATCAAGATGGTCATTCCCGCTTTTCAAGCCTGTACGGAGTACCATCGCACGTTCAAGTTGAAGCTCAGCTTTGCGGTGTTGGCCCGTGGATGCCATATGCATGGCAACGTAGCCCATGGAACGTGATATGCGGTAAGGTTCACCAGCGGAAAGTGCTAGCAGCAGGTTGCGATGTAAGAAGTATGCTCCGCGAACAGTGTCGATACCCGACAAGCCGATCGCGGCTGACCAGCAAATGTCGATGCGACCAAGTTGTTCAGCCGAAATTTGGCTTTCATCGCGTTGCTGAAACGTCTTCTTTCTTAGAGCAAGCTGCAATACGCAGAACGATAGTCGCAGCACCGATAGAAAGGGCGTCTGCGGAAACGGAAGCCCAACCGAGCTGAGTACCTTTGACAGCGAATCAAATCCTTCGTCGTATTGCCCGGCGTAAAGATTCTGGATCGCAGCCCTTCCTCTAAGGTCCAGTCGATCTGCTGCATTTGCATCTGCAGCAGCATCCATATAGGCGTCAGCTGCCTCCGCAAACCTGCCAGCATTGGTCAGCGCGTCACCAAGTTTGACGAATAGATCCGATGGAAGTTCTTGGTCATCGCCCCAGAGACCAATCGTCGTCTTGTACAGTCTTACCGCACGGTCGAACGCCAGAGAGGCTGCGGCCTGATCGCCCGCGGAAACGCAGAACTTTCGAGCCTTGTCAGGCATTCCCGCTCGATCGTAGTATTCCGCAAGTGTTTCAGGATCAACTGTTCCAATTGTTTCACCCGCAAACGCCAAGCTCGCGTAGCGGCGTTTCAGTTGGTCATCATCGAGCTGCTTCACCACAGACTCTCTGATTCGGTCATGAAAAGTCTCAATTAAATCCTCTGAGCTGCGTCCTCGTCCCTTGAGTAAGTGGTTAACTTTGAGTGAATCCAGATACTGCAATGCCGCCCCATAGTCCTCTTCGAGCCCAGCAGCGGTTAACAGCTCTCGTTGACTTAATGGCCGTCCAGCGACAGCCGCAAATTCAAGAAGTCGCCTTGCCGAAGGATCAAGCCCCTCGATTCGCGAATGAACTACGTTCTTAAGATCCGGTATTGTGTCGGCCCCAAATCTCGCGAGTTCGTGAACGAAATATGGGATTCCCTCTGCCTCCTGAACGATTTTCTTCGCAAGTTCTACAGATGTGCTGGCATGCTGGGCAGCAAGTCGGGAAAGGGCTAACCTCCGTGCGTCCGATTCGGGCAGCCGGTCGACCGGAAGGTCCAAGACTTCGACCCCTTTGCCATCAAACTTGAACGCTTTTTCGAGTTCGATAAGGCAGTTGCTACGCTGAATTTCTTCCTCCCTGAAGGCTAAGAGCAACATCATTGCAGGAGGGTCCGGCGGACGCACAAGGTCTGCTAGCAGCTTCGCGCTCTCCGTGTCGCCCCATTGCAAATCATCAATGAAAACGACGAGTCTTTCATGCTCGCATATTCGCCCTAGCAACTCCCGAAGTGCTAGGAAGGCACGTCTTCGTACTTCTTGTTGATCCTGAATTGCGTTCGGACGCTTCCTGGCAGATTCGCGAATGCAATTGACTTGCTCAAGCACCGGAAACACGCGCAGGAGTGAATCAATGTTCCTCGGTAGCAACACTTCTGTTAGCTGATCGTCGAGCTTTCTCAAGTATCTACGGAGTGAATCTACAACGCTGTCGACTGCCTTGAACGGCACTGAGGCAGTTTCAAAACATCGTCCCGAGAGTACGACGGGCTGTTGGTCCCGAAGCTCATCAAGAAACCGTTTCACGAGCGTGCTCTTACCAACTCCGGAAACGCCTTTAATGTGAGCTACAACACAATGCCCTTCGGTTTCGATTGCGCCGAATGCGCGGCTCAGCGATTCAAGGTGAGTTTCCCTTCCAACGAACGACGAATTTGATGTCGACGAGTTAAATTCAGTAAGCTGAGGATCGGAACTTCCCCCTAGTCGCCGGATAATCTCAAGGCCACCTGGTCGTTGAGATGGCTCCACGCGTAGAAGGCTGTTGCACACGAGCGCGATATCCTCGGGCAACTTTTTGCTACGATCACGAATGTCGGGCGGCGACGAACTAACCTTTTGCGATCCATATTCGAACAGCCCTCCGTTTGGATTGTACGGAAACGGCACGCTGCCGGTGACTGTCGAAAAAAGGGTTGTCCCAAGCGAATAGAAATCACTCTCTGGTGTAGGACTCGAGGAAGCGTAGATTTCTGGCGCTATGTACTCGATTGTTCCAGTTAATCCCGTTTCTGCAATGCTTTCGATGTACTCTTCCGTCCCGGGGAGATTCCAATTGGCAACGAGACCAAAGTCAAGCAGGACTGGAGAGCCATCGCCACGGATCATGACATTGTCCGGCTTGACATCTCGGTGAAGCCGGCCCGAGAGATGGATTGCGTGCAGTGCCTCCGCTAGCCTGCAGAATACTGCACGCAGCTCATTAAAGTCGCGGTATCGCCAATTTCGAAGTTCGACACCATCAATAAGTTCCATGGTGATAAACCAAACTCCGCCTTCGCAAACAAGGTCATACAAATTGACCAGGTTCTTGTGTCGTAGTTCCGAGAGTACGGCGAACTCACGTTTCAGCGCATGGACGTCTCGACGTGAATTTCTGAGCACCTTTAAAGCAACCCTCAGATTATCGTGTTGCTTGTCCAAAGCCTCGAATACGTGACTTTGTCCACCCTTTCCGATGCGGCGTACGCACTGAAATCGGTCGCTCGGTGGGAAACCCTGGGTGTTCGATTCTTGTGTGGTACTTATGGGGTTTGCGAGGTGATTGCGATTCACGTGAATCTCCGTTGACAGGTGTTTCAAACCGCACAACTCATACTACCATCAGGTGGTCTGGCTTGCACTCCAAGAAACGCCGTCAAATGTACATTTGATTCTAACGCTGCCGAATGTTCGTTGACGGGAGTGAGGACCAGCATTTGGGCTCCTCTGGCACCTTTCAATGGTGGGTGGACCACCCTTGAGGGGTAGTCGCGATCCAGCCGACACAAGGAACTGAAGACATCCGCCAAACCGTATCCATGGCCAGCCCACCCTGAACGATGAAAATCTCATCTGTCATTTTTCCGGCCATCGTCGCACGAAGGTGAGCTCGCGTTCAGCCATGAGGAAATTCGGACGAAAGAGAGTTGCGCACTCCGGCGTTAATATCTATCCTCGAAGGTGTGAAGGACCTCTCTCGCAGCAACTTCGGTATTGTGATCGCCTACCTCCTGCCCGGCCTAATTGGGATAGCGGCCGCAAGTCAACACTTCGCCGTTGTCCAGATGTGGCTCCGTGGGCCTGCATCTGATGAAGCAGCCTCCGTTGGCGGCTTCCTTTTTGCCGCGTTCGGTGCTTTGCTTCTTGGATTGCTTTTTAGCACCGCAAGGTGGCTCGTTCTCGATGCGATTCACCATCGGACAGGCGTTAAGCCGGCGAAGCGTGATTTTAGCCTGCTGCAAGCCAATCTCGAGGCCTACCGCATGATCGAAGAAAACCACTATCAGTACTACCAGTTCTACGGCAATAGTCTCGTCGCCGTGGTAATCGGCTACGCGAGTTACCGCGTCACAAACCCATCTGCGCCGTCGATGACTGATTTGGTTGCGGCCGCGGTCGCCCTCTTGCTTTTCCTTGGTTCTCGCGACACCCTCAAGAAGTACTACGCGCGTGTCCAAGCTCTCATGACGACGCAAAACGCACTCATTCTTCGCACTTCTCCACCTCCTTGAAGAGCTTACTGAGCGTCGTCTCCAGAGCGACCGCCAGTTTTTCGGCGACGGTGATGCTCACCTGCACCTTGCCGCGCTCGATTGAACTCGCATAGGTGCGATGCACACCGGCACGCTCGGCAAACTCCTCCTGCGAGACCTCGAGTCTCTCCCGCAATCTGCGAACGGTTTTGCCAAATCGAACTTCAAGTGCATCCATTTACAAAAAATGAGCACTTGCATTCGATCC
Source organism: Planctomycetota bacterium (assembly GCA_039821165.1). Lineage (GTDB taxonomy): Bacteria > Planctomycetota > Planctomycetia > Pirellulales > Pirellulaceae > Stieleria. The sequence continues at coordinate 6,332 of JBCBOT010000423.1, forward strand.
TTCTACAGAGGATA
>JBCBOT010000424.1:0-6343 GCA_039821165.1 Planctomycetota bacterium
TGTCATTCGTGAAGGCGACGATTTGACGTTGGATGGGGCTGCTTCACTGGATCCCGAAGTCGCCGTCTCCATCAATGTCCCATCGGTAAGTGAGATCGCCGCCTTCGGGATCCAGTGAAGCAGCCCCATCCAACGTCAAATCGTCGCCTTCACGAATGACATAGGGTCCACCGCTGTCAGCGACCGGAAGTGCGTTGACTCGGACGTTGACGATCGCATCATCGGAGTTTCCGAGCCCATCGGTGACGACATAGCGAAACGAATCGGTTCCGAAGAATCCCTCCTTCGGCGTGTAAACAACGCGGTTGTCCGATGTGACACGGACGGTTCCGAAGTCGGGATCGAGGTCGATCGCGACCTGCACGGGAGAGTTCTCGAGCTGTTCATCATTCTCAAGGACGTCAATGGAAACCTCGCCATCCTGGAGCACCGATGTCGTGTCGACATTCGCCAACGGCGTCACGCTGGAGACACTGATTGTCACGACGGCATTGGTCACGTTTCCAGCCGAATCGCGAAGTTGATAGACAAATTGGTCTTCGCCCGAAAAGCCTGGGTCCGGCGTGTAGACGAATGATCGAAGCCGGGTCGGCGCAACGGTCCCGTTGATCGGCGGTACGATCACGTTCGGGGTCAGGACGAGACCATCGGGGTTGATGTCGTTGTCGAGAACACGGACTTCGACGTTGGCGTTTTCTTGAGTGATTGCTGCGTCATCGACCGCAATCAAAACGTCCGTCACCGGATCGACGGTGATCGAGACCGTCGCCGTCGAAGTCGCCTGGCCGGGATCCACGATCGTGTACTGGAAAGAATCCGTTCCGAAGAAGTCGAGATTCGGGATGTATTTCAAAACGCCGTTTTCTAACTCAATCACTGTCCCGTTCTGTGGTTGTTCGAACGACGTGATCACAATGGCATCGTCGTCCGGATCGGTGTCATTTGACAAAACGGAGAACTGCACCGATTGGTCTTCGTCCGTTCGCAGTGTGTCATCTTGTGCGGTAGGTGCGTCATTCACACCCACGACATTGACTCTCACCGTTCCAATCGCCACGTTGTCGCCGATCCCGATTCGGTAGGTGAATTCCTCAAGGCCCGTGAAGTCGGCGGGTGGTTGGTAACGGAAAACGGGGACACCATCGAGACTCGTCAACGTGAGACGATCATCGTTTTCCGCTTCATTCAACTCCAACGTTCCGATCGCGGCATCGAAATTGACATCGTTGAAAAGCACCGGAAGATCAACGGACTGTTCCTCGCCTGTTTGATAGAAATCGTCGACGGCGATCAGTCCCTCGACGCACGCTTGATCGACGGTGATCACGTCGTTGCCGCCCCCTGAATCGATCGAAAGCGATTGGTTCGAACTCATCAGTCCTTTGACATCGATGGTGTCATCACCGTTTGACGTCATGAGGGTGGTCTCCGGTAGTGCCCAGGACTTTTCGACGGTGATTGTGTGATTTTGATCCGAAATCAGGGCGACGTTGAGCCGCTCAGTGGTTTCATCAAGCAAGACGCTCGCGCCGTTCTCATTGACGGTGTATTCGTCCAAGCTCAAGGAAGCGGCAGCGGTCTGATCGCCCAGGATGTTTACGGCATCGTAGCCGGAGCCACCAAAGAAACTCAGCGTTCGCGAGCCGGTTCCTTCGAATTCGTGGCCGGGCGTACTTAGTAGGTTGAGCGTGTCGTTGCCATCGCCGGTGAAAACTCGCGTGCGTGATTCGGGCACACGTCCCAGCGTAATCTGGTCTTCACCAATTGTTCCGATCACGGTGGTGTTGAAAGACTGAATCTCGCCGAGCAACTCTACTTTGAACGCATCGGATCCGGGCGCGGCACTGACAATGGTGGCCCCGCGGTCGACGGTTTGTAGCAATGAATCGTCCGGGAGCACGACCACACGTCCCCCGAATGCGATCGTGTCGCCAGCGGTGTTCGTGGCACGGATCACGGTGTTCGGTGCCACCCGAAGTTCGTCGCCGGCAAGGACAGAAATGAATTGACCTTCCGTCTCGCCAAGAACGAGATCGTTCTCCGCGGTCACGAGGACCTGATCCGCCTTTGCGACCAGCAGTGCTTCGTCACCCTCGATTTCGACGCGGATGAACTGGTCTGCATCGAGTTCGATGTTTGACGCGATGAGTTTCCCGTCGCCAGTTGCGGACTCGATCGCGGTGATCGAACCACCGCTGTCGATGAAGATGCTCTCGGCAATCGCGTCACCCGTGAACTGGATCGTCTCGTCACTCTGCAACCACAGGTTCCCTTCGGTGAACATCAGGGGGGATTCAATGGTTTTGGATGAAGTCAGCGAAATGCCGTCCTGAGCCCGCGCGATGAGGGTGCCAGTGTCGGCGACGACTTCGACAGGGTCTTGTGGAGTGCCGATTTCGCCACCCGAAGATTCGAGCATGGCATCGGTTGCGGCAAAAACGCCCACGGAACCACCCATGATGTCACCGCTCGTTTTAACTCGAACCTCACCCCCAAGGCTGGTAACGAATTGCAGCGTCACGTTGCCGGGTTGCTCGTCGTTCCCGTCGCTTCCGAGGTAGATCTCATCGGCTGCGAGGATGGATACCGTGGAAACTGCGACATCGATGTCTTCGCGGCGAACGATCTCAATGAGGTCACCTTTCTGGGTGATGTCCGAAGGCGCTGCCGCACCGAGCCGAACGAGAATCTGATTCTGTTGTTCGATCGTGAGCGAATCAAATTCGCTGGGTCGATAAATGAACGGTGCGTCGGTCGAACCGAACGCCCCGGCTGTCGAAACGGAGAGTGTGTCCGATGAGAAGTTCGGAGACTCAATCACGATTTCGGTATCGGTGACGGGCAACAACCCGAGCCCAGTGAGTGCCGTCAGGTCGATGAAGTTGTCGAGTTGGCGTTGATTCCATTCGTTGCCGGCGAGCAACGCGTCAAGCTCAGACGAAGTGGGAGTGTAGGAGAATTCGGGGTCATACGGTTGGCCACCGAAAAGCGCGTGAAGGTCAAAGTACTGCTGGGTTCGACGCTCGATGTACCGCTCGGAAGGCTCATTCAGGACGATGAGTTCTTCGAGTTCTTCTGGCGTGGGTGCGTAGACGAAATTCTCATCAAACGGATCGAACGAATACGTTCCTGTTTCGCCATCGAACCTCAATCCGCGTAGCGTCCAGTACGTCGAGTATTCGACATTGCGACCCGCGATCAGATCCTTGCGGATTTCGGCTTCGATTTCGAGTGATCCCGTTTCCCGCGTGAGACGAGCGTCCTCGTAGAGGTCGAGAATTGCATCGATTGCACGCACATCCGGAATGTCTTCCGAGTTCGCATCGACGATGTCGCCGGTCGAAGTCACGAAGATGTCCGCAGCCGTCGATTCCACGCTGCCGATCGGGAAATCTCCCGTGGACGGAGATTCCAACTGGATGTTGCCGGCGGCGAGTGCGTTGAACTTTTGCGTTGCATCGACCCTGAGCGGCTGCGCGTTCGTGGCGATCGACCCGGAGGGAACGGAAACATCGATTTGCGTCCCCGTCAGGCTGGTCGTGGCTAGATTGCTCAGTAGGTTGCCCCCGAGCACCACGATGTCGATTTCGTGTGAAGATCGAAACTCTCTGTCGATCGTTAGGTTGCCCTCCAGTTCGACAATGCTCAAGTCACCGCCGGACGCCACGGCGCGAAGCGTTGAATCGTCGCCGCTTAGATCGATGCGGAAACCATTCGCATTCCCCAGCGCGTCACTCGCATTCGATTCCACGCCGGTGATAGTCGATCCGAACAAGTTCACCTCGTCCGCGATCAAAATGGCGTCGTTGCTTTCCTGGCGAATGGGGAAGTTCGGAACGTTGACGCCTCCCGACGTTGCGATGTTGACCGAGCCATCACGCGCGACAATGGTTCCGGTCGTCACCATCGAGTTGCTGGTGATTCCGACGTTCGCCGTGTCACTGCCAACGAAATTCAGTTGGATCGGGAAGTCGGCTTTCGCGATTGAAGCGACCCAGTAGTCGATGTCTGCGATCGTCGTACGGTCGCGTTCGTCGTTGGCGGCGGGGATATCAATGATGTCACCGAGTTGATACTCCAAGTCCGTGAAGCGGAATGGATACGCCAACATGCGATAGTCCAGGCCGAGATTGTTCAGTTCAGGACCGCTCCGGAACGACGAATCCACGATGCCGACGCTGGTCGCGAACACGGAAGAGACTCCGATACCTGTTAGACCGCCAACCGGATTCACGTTGTTGGGCAACGAGTCGATACTAAAGCCGGGTTCGAGTTCGCGGAGTCGAGCCTCGGGGCCTTTGTAACGTTGCGTCGCGCGGAATTCACGATTGTAGAGGTAGACCGATTGCAGGTAGCCAGGTCTCGGCACATAGGTTTGATTGTTCGATCCGTCGTCGTTGAAACTGTTCGCTCGAACGGTCTCGCGAGTCGCCCCGTCGGTGTCGACGATATCGATTTGGCCGCGAACACCGGAACCAGCGTCGATCTCGGGGATGTACAGTTCCGTTTGACTGAGGTCGAGGATGCGAACATCGCCATACCCATCAAGAACGCTGATGGAGCCGTTGCCCGTGCTGACTACTTGGCCTTTGAGGTTGACGTAGCCACCTTTGAATTGAACCCGATCCATCTCGAGTCGGTCACGGAGCGGATCGTAGAACAGGTCGATGTCGCCGGTGTAGTACGAGACATTGCCCTCGGATCGAGGAATCTCGACGAAGTTGGTGTGACCTTCTGATCGAAGTCTTGCGACCAGCGTGTCGATCTCGCGGTTGATCGTCAGTCCGCGAAAGGCTTCGCCGGATTCGATGGCACCGTTGACGTTAATGACGCGAGCGGTGATGTAGATGTTGCCCGAAGCTTTGATACCGCTCGAGTCTATCGGCGTAAGCACCGAGTCACCGAGGGTCGGAACGTCGTAGAGGTAACGGTAGATCGTGTCGAGGTTGAACTGGTCCGCGACGTCGGTGAAATCGTCATCGACAAACCTCTCGGTAAATGCCAATTGATCGTAGTTGTTGCGTGTGAACTCACGCTGTCGTAGCTCGGCATCACCACCGAGATTGACGACCGACGGATCGGCGACCCCGAAACGACTTTCCAGCACGGGGTTCCCCGCGCTGTTGATAACGGGTTCCGGGGCGCTGAGATAGAAATCGCCGCCCGAAATCACTTCAATGCTTCCGGCGCGGACCGCTCCATTGATTTCGACGGCACCCTCGCTGTTCTGGACGAGCAATCCACCGAACACATTTTCGACGTCGCCGATCAAGTTGATCGCGGGGATGGGGAGCGATTCTGACGGATTGCTGCCGTAATCGCTCAAGATTGTGATCGTCGGGTCGCTTCGTTCGTCCGCGTTCTCAAACAGGCGAAGTGTGGGATGCGAAGTCACCTCGAATTGATCGTTTAGGACACGCCCGAAATTCTGAAAAGGAATGCTGATGTCACCCACGTTCAACTCGAGCGGAATATCGGCATCCACTTCGACTTCAGCGTTTCTTGGTGCGCTGAGCAAACCTGATCCGGTAAGGGTCCCGGCCGTGTAAATATCACCGAGCGAAACCGAGATCGGATCGAGATCGATCGATTGCTGCTCCACCGTTTCGGGAACCAGGGTCATCAAGCGGTCGACGTCGGCGTCCTGGGTTGATGCAGAGTCATCCCAATCGGCCAGCAATTCCGGTTCGCTTGCCAGGCTCACTCCCGTCAGTGACGTGACAACCGCGATCAATCGTTGCAGTTCGGCGTTCCGTTCGATCTGCTCTCCAGGAGCTTCAAACCCGGCATTTTGCGAGGCACGGGTCGCGATCGAGAGTGAGACGAGTCGTTCAACGTAAGCGCGAATATTGATCGCCTCGGTCGCCTGGTTGAAGATGATGTCACCGACGTTCCGAGTTTGAATGACGTCATAGGGGTTTGCCGTGTTGTTGTTGGGACGAAGCGTCAGGAGTCGCTGCCGATCGGCGTTGACGCGGACGTTTCCGTTGACGATCACATTGTTGTTGGAGGTAACGGATTCGTCGCGGAACCGCGATCCGAACGAGCGGTCTTGATCAAGACTGTTCTCACCGCTGTACGTCGTCGCTCGCGTCGCTTGACCCAGAAGATCCAGGTCATTCGTTTGCGCGAGGATGTATGCGTTGGTGGCCGCCGTGATGTTCGCCCCTGAATCGATGACAATCAGATTCGTGTCATTGACGCTCGCGGTAGCGACCGGTTTCGTCTCAAACGGAAGAAGGGTCCCGTTGAAAAGGTCCGTGAGAGCGCGGGCTTGTAGTTGCTGTGATTGTTCACCCGCACCGATCAAAACAGGTTGCGTACCGCCGGCTGTCAAATTTCC
>JBCBOT010000425.1:0-6249 GCA_039821165.1 Planctomycetota bacterium
TGTACGTCGCGCTGACTTATGACCACCGCATCGTTGACGGACGCGAGGCTGTCGGTTTCCTGCGCACCATCAAGGAAGTCATCGAGGATCCGGCACGGCTATTCCTGGAACTGTAACGACAAAGCTTGAGTGCCTGCGAGGAAGCCAAGCCTCCGCAGGTGATGGTGTCTCGTAGAGAGTCGCGCGAAGGGTGTTCGACGAGTTGAATCAACACGGGGACGAGAGATGGCAAGCACGATCACGGTGACCGAGACCATTGCGGCGCGACCTGATGTGGTGTTTGCCGCCAGCAGCAACATCCCGGCGTGGGCCGAAGTCATTCCGGCGATCAACCGGATCGAGATGCTCACCGATGGACCGGTCGGTGTGGGCACGCGATTCATCGAGACCCGAACGCTGTTCGGACGGGAAGCCAGCGAGACAATGGAGGTCGTCGAATACGAGCCACCCAGTCACTACGTGCTCAAAGCTGAGAGCAACGGCTGCCGCTACCTCACCGAAATCCGCTTTGAGCCCCACGGTGACGTGACCAAGATGTCGTTCAACTTCACGGCGGAGCCGTTGACGATTTTCGCCAAGGTGATGGGCGTGATTATGAAGCCGCTCATGAAAAAGATGATCCAGCTCTGCGCCAAAGACTTGCGAGCCCTCAAAGAGCACGTCGAGACACAGAACGTAGCGGCCTAGCTAGGCACTGTCCGCGTTGGCCTCGCTGTAGGCCGAGAAGCACGACTACCCGTTGGCATCTCATCGCTAACGGATCGATTGGATCTCAAGGACGGATTGGCTTGGGAGGATGTAACTCAACCACGAAAACAGATGTTACATTCTCGACGCCACCCTCCTTTCCAAATAGGTCGAAGGCGTTTTCCCCCGTCATTTTGATCACGTTGTTGGCAATTTGACGAAATCGTTGCTCGAACCGGCGATCAGGATTCTTAGACAAGCGAAGATTCTGAAGAGTTTTCGTTGTGGCCGCGATAGTAGTCTGACACAAGCAACGGTTTCTGGAATTGCGCGATAGTGGTGGCGCAGGTTAACGACGAGTCGAAGGTGGCTCTCGAGCATCTCAATGCTTGCCACTGGGCAAGGCTACTGGTCTCGTCATCCGACGACAATCGCTGAATCTCCGGCGCGGCGTGTTGAGCCTCTTCGGCTAGACCCTCAAGCACCGGCAGTCCGTGGTTTCAACTGGCAGTAAAAATCGATGGCTCGCGAATGCTACATTGGTTTCATGAGTGAGGTCACAAGAATCTTAACGGCCATCGTAAGTGGCGATCAAAACGCAGCAGACAAACTACTCCCGTTGGTCTACCAGGAACTGCGAAAGCTGGCGACTGCGAAGTTATCCAAGGAAAATCCCGGCCAAACGCTACAGCCGACGATGCTGGTACATGAGGCCTATTTGCGGCTGGTCGATGTGGAACATCCGCAGCGGTGGAATAGTAGGGGCCATTTCTTTGGAGCCGCCGCAGAGGCGATGCGACGCATTCTGGTTGAGAGGGCTCGACAGAAGCAAAGCCAAAAGCGTGGCGGTCATCTGCAGCGAGTCGACTTAGATGTTGCCGGCCCGGGGATGGAGGATCCCGTGGAAGACCTGCTGGCGTTGGATGAAGCCTTGATTCGGTTTGAACAGCAATGGCCCGACAAGGCGAAGCTGGTGAAACTGAAATACTTTGCCGGCCTCACGATTCCTGAAGCGTCGGAGGCGCTGGGGGTCTCAACCGCGACCGCCGAGCGATATTGGAAATTCGCCCGAGCTTGGTTGCATTCACAGCTAAAGTAGCTCGCCGAATAGTAGCTCGCCTCTCCGAGGCGAAGATCCAAAATCACGGCTCGAAGAGCCGCGCTACTCAAATTTCAAAATTCCGTGATGGGTTGATCCGCTGCTTTTCGCACTGTTCTTCAACCTGGCGTCATTTTGGGGCCCGAGATCCTTCCGTTCCGTAAGTTCAGTGTTTGGAAGACCAATGTCCAACGACAAACCGAATCTGGATTCGCTCTTTCTGGCAGCTTCCGAGATCGAGTCAGAAGCGGAGCGCGATGCTTTCCTGGCAGATTCCTGTGGTGACGATCTGGAACTTCGCCAGCAAATTGAGCAATTGCTCCAGTCCAATCAACATGCTGGCAGCTTCCTGGAAAAACCGGCTCCAGGTTTGGAACCGACAATCGCGCCGGATGCTCCAGGGAAAATCGTTCCGCAGTGCAGACTGCAGACTCTTCAACGGCGTTCTCGGTCAGCGAACCGGTGGTGATTGGAGACGCGAATCCCAGTGTGTTGAAATCGATCGGCATGACTTTGGAGGGTGTGCCGCGGATCTCGCTTCGTGAATCGCCGGAAGAAGGCGAGGAACCGGTTCAGCGCCCCAGTTCTCCTGAGATTCCCGATCAATCCAGCGATAGCCGATATCGCATCGACGGCGAAATCGCTCGTGGGGGGAATGGGCGCCGTCATGCGAGGCCGAGATACGGACCTTGGTCGTGATCTCGCCGTCAAGGTGCTGCTGGATGAGCACAAGGATAAGCCCCATGTGGTGCAAAGGTTTATCGAGGAAGCTCAGATTGGCGGACAGCTACAGCATCCCGGCATCGCGCCCGTTTACGAGCTCGGTCAGTTCGCCGACCAGCGTCCTTTTTTCACGATGAAATTGGTCAAAGGCAAGACACTCTCCGCGTTGTTAGAAGATCGCTCCTCGCCGGACGAAGACCGAGCGAAGTTCTTGGGCATCTTCGAGCAAATCTGCCAAACGATGGCCTATGCGCATTCGCGCGGAGTCATTCATCGCGATCTAAAACCATCCAACATCATGGTGGGTGCCTTTGGTGAAGTTCAAGTCATGGACTGGGGACTGGCCAAAGTTCTGAGCGAAGGCGGCGTGGCGGATGAAAAACGATCCATTGATAAACGAACGAACCTGAGCATCATCCAAACAATACGTTCTCTAGGCAGCGACACGCCCGCCAGTTTCGGTTCTGGGTCCGCGGGATCGCATACGCAGATGGGTAGCGTCATGGGAACGCCAGCCTACATGCCTCCCGAGCAAGCACTTGGCGAGATCGATCGACTCGATCAACGCAGCGACGTGTTTGGGCTGGGAGCAATTCTGTGCGAAATACTCACGGGCCAGCCGCCTTACACAGGAGAAAACCATACCGAGGTGTTTCGCAAAGCCTCACGAGCCAAGTTGGATGATTGCTTTTCGGAGCTCGAATCGCAGAACGTTGATGCCGAGCTGATGGGAATCGTGCGGGGAACACTCGCACCAGAACCAGAAGACCGAATCCGCGACGCCAGCGTGCTGACGGAAAGAGTCAGCAATCACCTGGCTTCCCTTGAAACCCGGATGCGTGCCGCAGAACTGGCCAAAGTCGAAGCCAATACGAAGGCCACCGAAGAACGCAAGCGACGCAAAGTCATGATGGCGTTGGCCGCATCGGTGTTGCTTACGATGGGCGTGGGCGGCGCGGGATGGTTGTATTCAAAACAAAAAGACTTTGCACTGCGTCAAGCCGAGGCGGATGCAGAGCGGCAAAAGCAAATCGATCGCCTGGAGGATCGACAACGCTTTCTGGCAGAGGTGACGACCGCAGAGTCACTGTTGGCCGAATCAAACACGGTCTTACCAACTCAGATCGCGATCCAAGAGGCTCAGTCTGCGATCGAGCGAGTTGAAGCAGCAGGCGGACCGAGTGACGAACTCGATCTGGAAGACAAGCAACGTTTTGAGTCCGCTAGGGACACCGTTACACAACTCGCGGCGGACCGTCGACTCTTGGAAAGTCTGCAGAGCTGTTGGCAATACGAAAATGAGTACGAAGCCGCACGACGATTAAGTTTGCTCGACTCGGAGGAGAGCGAAGTTGCAGGAACGGCGGTCGGTCAAGATTCCAACATGATCCAGAACCTGGATGATGCGCCGAAAGCCATCGCCGAATTGGCGAGTCCCGCCGAAAAGTATGAGAGCGCATTCTCCGATTGGGGGCTGCGATTGTCGGATGAGGACGCGGCCAAGCAGTTTTCGCGAATGCACCCCAACGTTCTTCCAGCGGCATTCGTATCACTCGATCGCTGGCGAGAGCGCCTAGTGTTTAGTCGCAGCCTGGACGAGTGGCGAGAGGAGCCTTGGAGTACATTGAAACCCCTAAGCCTCAAGTCACGCGGAGGAGATCGTCTCGAGGTCTTGGAAGATCTGTCGATTCTCGCAAGTGGCGACAATCCACATATGGGCTACGAATTGAAGTTTGAAACCGATGTGACGACGCTGACCGCACTGCGACTGGAAGCGTTGACACACGAGTCACTGCCGAACAATGGACCGGGACGATCGAACCCAGGAGAGTCCTACAAGGATGCGATTGGCATATTCTCGCTTCAGGGAATAGAGGTTTGGTATGCCCCCAGAGCAAGGCCGCAAGATCGCCGTCGCCTTTGGCTTCAATCCGCGGTTGCCGACTACAGCTACAACTACTCAACGGTTCACTCGTTGACAACGGAGTCCTGGATGGTCGGTAGAGGTAGCGGAAAGGATCACGAGGCAGTTTTTGAAAGCCGGGATTCACCGACTGACGCAAGTGGCTTTCTTATCTTCATCAGCCATGCGGACCGGGCACCAGGCCTGTGGGGAGGAGAAAACATCGGACGCTTTCGTTGGTCGGTTCCGGGCAAGGTCGACGGAAGGGAGCAAGCCAACTTGTTAGCCAAACTAAGCGAGGAAGTGGATACAGATGCTTGGCGAGCCGAACTCCGGAGCGAGATCGAGCGCAATGATCTCGCAGCACTCGTCGATCGAACTCGGAACCACGAACAACTTGAACAACAACCGCTCGTTTCGCAGTTCCAACTGATTGATGCACTTGTCGAAAACAAATCCGGTGGCACGCTGCTGCGATTCATCAATCGCGACTCGAATTGGCAGGCAAAACCAGCGACCAGTACTCAAATCGCGTCCACAGAGGTTTATCGAAAAGGATTTAGCATCGATCCTAACATTTCCATCGAACGACTCGACGATGGAAGCTACTCCATCGACGGTAGCTATCCCGTACACGAGCATGTGGAACTTATTTTCGATTGGAGTGAACGCGTTCCCACAGCTGTCAAGTTAGAACTCATCCCAGAAAAGCGAGATGGGAATCTGGCGTTCGGAAGAAGCGATTCGGGATGGGTGGATCTGGTAGACCTCAGTGTCGGTGTTCGCAGCCAATCCAAGGATGAAAATGAAAACGCTGAGTTCGAAGACATTCCGATCTACGGAGCATTGAGTGATTTGCCCACGCACAGACCACTTCGTCTCTGGGCCACGTTTGACGGGAAGCGGCGAACCTACAGTCCGCTCTTTGATTCGGGAAACCAACACCAGATTGTGTACCTGCTGAATTCAGATGCCTCGCACGCGGAAGCCCTCAGTGCTGACAAGGAATTAAGAATCAAGCTCGAAACGACCCGTCACTTCGCTCGTTTCAGACTTTCGTTTTCGACGGATGATTTCGAAGTCCCCGATGCAAAGGAAGAGGCATTGGATCTGGCAAGATTCGTTTGCGAGCAGAATCCGGACCAATATTGGGCTCAGGTGAAGTTGGCGAACACCTGCCTAGCTCAGAACCCTCAGCGTTTTGATGAAGCTATGTCTCACGCGATGGCCGCGTATGCTCTCGAGCCCGACAACCCCAGCAGTTCCAACTTGCTGTTGAAAGCAACTTCCATCGATCGTTTGGCGGAAGACGAATCCCTTCAAAGAGCAACAATTTTTGCCTTGAAAAGCCTCGCGGCGAATGCAACCGGCAGCGGCTTGCCCAAAGAGCATATTAAGAAGATAGGTACCACTGCAGTACGCCTCATCAAGAGCGACCCTGACAAAGCGATCAAGCTGTTCAGGTTTATTCTTGATGCTCGACCAGACGATCCAATCGTGCTGAACAACGTTGCGTGGACTCTTGGTTTTGCTCTTGTCGATGCTGGAATACGAAGCGAAGTCGAACTGGGTATTCGCACTTATCATCGATTGCTCGAGTTGGATCCGAAACATAGTTGGGCAAATAACAATCTCGGAGCTGTCTATTTCTGGAACAATCAGCTCGACAAGGCATTGGAGTATTACAACAAGCAAATTTCGCTCAATCCCGATTCCGGGATTACTTACGCCAACATTGCGACGACCCTCGAGTGGGAGCCCACCGATAACCTGAAATTCAGCTTTGACGCGATCATTAACGATCAGGAGCGCAGCCAGGATAGTTATCGTATTCAGG
>JBCBOT010000426.1:0-6198 GCA_039821165.1 Planctomycetota bacterium
ACCAACTCGTCGTCGGCGAATTCAAGGCGCCAATCAAACTCGTCGCCCTCGTCCCAGATGTCGATCGACGCGTTCTCGTGCCGACTGCCGGGCATTCGTTTCAGCTTCTTTTCAGCCGCTTCGATTTGGGCGTCTAACGCTTTGAGCGCAGCGCTCAACTCTTGGTTTGGTGGAACCATCGCAAAACCTCAGTGGTAATGGGTGGGCACATTGGGCCCGAGATAGACCCGACCGCCGTGTGCGATCAGGCAAGCGTCGCAGTTTGTGGGCTGCGACCCTGAGATAATCCCGGTCGTCCACAGATTAATCAACAGCGCGTGCAAACTTGATGCACTCGCTGCCAAGCTGCGAGAACCTTGGCGGGTCGTCAAAGCATCCGCCGCCAGCCAGAAAGTGACGCTCAAGCGAGCCACAGCCCTTGCCAAAAATCGTGCAGCTGTCGCATCCGGCTTTAACCTTGCCCCAGTGCTCACACGCTCGGCACGTCGCCATTGATTCGCGGAGGTGCTGACGCTGAGGCGATACCGTCTCGGGCTCTGACTGGCCCTCTACCGTGATGGCATTGCCGCAGCATTCGAACGTCGCATCGACGCTCGAAGCGAACGCACGGCGACACGTAGGGCACTTGGGGCTCATCTTGCCGGAATCGTCCATCGAGCGGAAATGATCTCACCGTCGGGCGGAGGTGCCCCATCGCCGCAATTGTTGAGCGGGTTCGTCGGGGGCCAGTTCGTCAGGGTCAGCACCCCCGGGCCGGAAGCCTCGATGATCAAGCCTGCGTCAACGTCGTTCGGCTCGATTTCAGCGGTCGCCGAAATACCCAACTGGCCGAACGACCACGAGTATTGTTCGGGAGAGAAGCCGCCGAACTCCTGACACCGTTGCTGCACCGCCATGCCGATCGTGAATATCACTCGGTAGATCGGCTTCGGGTATCGCTCGGCCTGCGTTGGTGCTGGGAACTCAAGTTCATGACGTCCGTTGGCGCCATAAGAGACGGCACCGAATTGATCGAAGATGTCATTGAGCATCTGCACGCCCCAGTTGCCATTGTTCGCGGTATCGACCCATCCACCGAAGCCACCGCCGATCTGGCCACACTTGTCGTTTTGCGGGGTGTGAATCGCGTGAGTCAGTTCTACCGATGTCGGCTCTGTAGGCTGCGGCGATGACTCTTGATTGATCATCTGCCCATTGAGAACCGTGATCGTGTTCGGGATCGCCGGAAAGTTGCCGCCCGATCGGTCAGGCGCGTAGCCGGTCGATTCCATGTCTGGGAACGCTCGATCGGTGAACGGGCTGAGCGGTCCCAACCCCGTGTACGCCTCCAGGTGCGAACGATCCGAGCGGATCATCTGCATGAAAAAGTCCGAGTGGCAATTGGTATCGATCCCACTGCCGCTGCACTCGGTCAAAGGATCTCCCGGGATCACCGACGAATCTGACCATCCAAGCGTGAACACGCCGCCGTTGCTTGTTACCGAAAACGTGTTCGGAACCGGGTCAGAGCGATCGACTGTGACAATGTTGTAAAGCGGAAGGCTTCGACGAAAGCCCGTGACAGGAAACTCAAGCCACTGGAAATTCTGATTGCGAATGTACGCGGAGAAGTGCGTCGGGGTCGCGACGATCGAATAGAAAAGCGGTGCCGTCGTCGTGCCAGCTGTGGCGAGCACCCTTTTCGTCACTCCGTCGATCGAAACGCTTACCTCACCGCCGCCGACGTTCGTGTTGATCACGACCATGACGCCGTCGATGTCGAAAGAGACTTCACCGCTGTCGATGTTGCCAGACAATCGCCACGCCTCGACGTTGTACGGTGACGATGGCTCAATCGTTCCGGCGAGGTTGATCTTGTTGTCAAAATCTACGCTGTAGAACCCGCCCGTCGCGTTCCATTGGCCAAACGCGTTCATATCGCGAGGATCACGGCACGTGCCGGTACAGCAACACCGGCCAGTTCGGTGAGCCATTGCTTTTACCCCGTGCAAGGTCCGGCGACGTCGAAGAATCGACCACCGATATAAACACAGAATCCCTCGTAGTCCGTCGAATACCCGCTCAACATGCTTAGCGGATCGGACAACGATGTCGACGATGCGTAGACGTTACCCGACAGTTCTCGCAGTTCGATCTCGGTGTCGTCTGGCCCGTTGGCGTCTCCTAGCAATCGATAACGCCAAAGGTTGCCGTCGAGGTTCCACAAATCGCCAAGGACGTAGTCGTTGTTGATTCGTGAAATGAACCGAGCGACACCGCCGGTCGTTGCCCTGAACTGTTTGGGATCATCCGGGTCGATCATGAGATAGCCGCCGTCGTCCGTCGTGCTGACCTTCATCATGCAGTTGCCCGAGGTGATCACGAGACCGAACTCGTTCGCGGGAATCGGTTCCGCTGCGACTACGATCTTGCCATGGTTCCCGGGCGTACCTCCCACGACGAGCGTCGTGCCGATCTGCGCAGTACCGATAACGCCGGTGGTCCACGTCGTCGCTTCGACCCGTAGAGAGACGTTTGCGGCGATGTCCTCGATGTCGCCGGTAGTCGGTCCAGTCCAAGACTCAATTGCGACACTCTCGCCGGTGAGAATCGCTCGCCCCGTGTTGTTCTGGACAAGCAGAGTCGACGATCCGAGCAGCGGCTTTCCGGCGGTGTTGCCAGCGGTTTGACGATTGACTCGCTCGATGAGTTCGTTGTGCGCGGAAGCCTTGAGGCTCTCGCCTACCGAGACTTTGTTGAGGCTCATCAGGGCTGCCCGATCCGGAGGAGGGACAGGTCCGCTTCGCCATAGATTTTGTTCACGTGAGCCGCACGCGGGGTCTTAACCTTCCGCCCACTAGCGTCGACACCGTCTTTGAATTCAATCCAAAGGTATTCGTGACCACCTTTGGTTACGCCGGTGATCGCGCCACCAGCGAGATCGACGTTTGTCAGATTTGCGGACGCAAAGAAGGTGAAGGTCAGCTGCGGGTTTTTCGCGACGACTTCTCCGGTTGCCCCGGTGAATAGTAACTCACCAGCCGCAAACTGGCCGCCGAACATTGCGGCGTTGTTCACGTAGCCAGTCAGTCCCGCTACCAACTTGGAGTAAGCGATCGGACTCGTAACGTAGGCGGTCGCGATCTTGGCCCGAACGTTGATCTTCAGCGCGGGGATAACCCGTGAGACGCCCTTCACGGTAAATCCGTTTTCACCGTCTTTCTGGACGTCTATGGCGTTGCCAAAGTCGCTCGCCGTTTCGCCAGTCGCGGGAAAGCGCGTCGTCGATTCAGCGTAGGTCTGGACGATCGAACCGCCCGTCGTGTCGATTGAAACCGTGTAGCCTCCGACCGTTGGCGTGATCGAATCGTAGGCGACCGTGAATCGCCAAGACTCAGGGCCTATGCGCTCATGTGAGATCGTTGAACGGTTGAGGCCACCGTATTGGTCGATCGGAAGCGGGCCGTCTTCCAGGGCGTCCTGAGCGGCGAGAGGGTCGATCGATCCGGCGACCAAAAACACCCGCTCCGCACTCGCCTCAGACTGTGAGTCCGTGCCAGTCCGACCTGAAAGCTCTTGGATAGCGAAACCGTTATAGAACGTTGCCCCGGGATATTGACCGTTTGCCAATACCGGATTGAGGACACCGAAGGTGCTGGCGTTCGGATTGCTGTGTGTTGCCATTGAGTGTTCTCGAAGAGTCCACTCAAAGCTACAAACTACTTGGGCGATTTCATGGGTTTCGCAGCCTCCCGAACGCCTTACTCGTCACCGTTGTGCAGGGCTCCCCACTCATAAATCTTTACGTGCTTCAGCGCCCATTCTTGGTCGATTCGCGATAGGCCGTAAGACTCAGCACGCAAAGCGATAAACAAATCAGAGACTGCGGCGGCAAATTGTTCGCGAGATTGGGCTGACTCCCGAAGCTTCAAAGAAGCACCGGCATCGGATTCGTTTGCCGCAGCTTCGTAGACCTCAAATATTGAGTAGCAAGCCTTGAGAACTCCGTCGGACGCAAAAAGCCAGCTTTTTTCGATCTCAGTCATGACCTGGGAACTTTCACGCCCGGGTTTTGCGTCGAGAAGTCGAAAGACTTGCTCGATCAGTGTCTCGTACAACAAGCGCCGACGTTCTCGCTTATCGAGGAGGATCTTGTACTGCGTCTGCAAAAAGAAGGCGCCCATCCCAAGAAGCGCCGTTACGCACGCCGCTAGCACAGCGGAGACGGTCGGGTATCTCAGCAGTTCTGCAAGCATCTCACCCCCCTCAATCGATGCGAATTGGATTGAATCGCTCGCTGCGATTCTAACTCCAATGCACTATCCGCGATCGGATCAGGCGCCAACGACTATCCGAATCTTGCTACTTTTCCGCCACGCTTTATTTCACGAAGCTCGCGCGTTTGTTTTTGCAGTTCATTTAGCTCCGGACTCGTTGGCCCCGCACCTATGAGCGTTGCCCCAAAGGCCGAGAACGTCCCCGTCGGGCCTTGAGTCGCGATGCTACCGCGTGCCCTGTCTAGTTCGCGTTGCTGTCTTTCGGCGAATTCCTCGCGACGCCTGGCGATTGCCTCGCCCGCTTCTCCGCGAGTTATGAACCCCTGCCCCTGTAGATTCTCAATTTCCTTGATTTCGTTTGCGAGTTTCTCCGCCGGGGTGAGCAAGCTCTCTTTGATCGCCGCCGCAGCATCCTTGAGCCGGTCGATGCGATTCCGAAAGTCGTCGTCGTTTCGTGCGAACGCGTCTCTTGCTTGGTCTTCGTTGATCCGTCCGGCGCGAAAGTCGCTTTGGATTTGGCGTTGAACGCGTTCCCGAATCTCAACCGCCGAAAGACCTTGCTCATCGAGTTGGTTTGCCCGATCAAAAACAGCGTCGACTCTTCGGTCACCCATACGCTCCACCTCCTCAGTTTGGGCTTTGAGGACGTCGAGTTTTTCCCGTTCCTTCATGATTTGGTCGATCTGTTCTTCGGCGATCCCCTCCTGAGCTAAACGATATCGCTCGGCAGCGTCGACTCCCTGCTCAAGCTCGATGATCTCCGCCTTGATGGTTTCGAGGCGTCGTTTAGCCGCGTCGGTCGAAGCTTCATCGATCGACTCAACCGCTTCGCTCGGTGTCGTCCCTACGCTACCGGGGTCGGATGGGGTTCCGCCCGATGTTACGTCTTTCGATTCCTTCTTTCGCGATGCGATTTCCTTTTTCAATTTGTCGAGCTTTGCTTCCGCCTTCCCAATTGCGAGATCGACATCGAAGCTAATCGGAGACGACAGCGAGGCAAACAGGCTCGCGATCGCACCTCCGGCGCTAAACGGGTTTTGGATGGACCTCGCGACTACCTGCATCGAATGCGCGGTCATCGCGACGAGTTCTCGGAAGAACCGTTGCATCGTCTTGAGCCCTTCGACGGCAAAGAATGCCAACGACTTCAACGCCCCACGAACGCCTCGCCAGAAACCCACCTGGACCGAAGCCCAAAGGGTCTCAACCGTCAGTGATAGATCACCCGTTTGAAAAGCGCTCATCGTCACGCTCGCCAACTCACTGATCAGGTCGATCGCTCCCATCACCGTCGACGACACAAAACGAAACGCCTCCCCGAAGTCCATCGCGCGGACCGCCGCAACGGCAACCACGCCACCGATAGCAGCGAAAACTCCAACCAGCGCAGCACCTCCCGCGATGAACGGCAATAGTGGACCGGACATCAATGCCCAACCCGCCGCCACAGCTGCGGAAACGGAAGTGAATACACCACCGAAGAGCGTTGTCGCCGCCGCTGCGATCCCCATCTGTCCAGACAACAAGCCGTAGACGGTCGTGAGGAACCCCGTCACTGTGGCGTTAGCCGCCTCGGATGCTGACAAAAGCCCGATAGCCGCCGCCGATCCGGTCGCCGTACCGCTCATCAAGGCAAGAGCCGCCGAAGTCGTTAGCACGGCAGCCTCGGTAACACCGAAAGCAAAAGACACCACCCCCATTGCGCTCGAAAACGCTCCACCGACAGCACCCGCGACCGTCATCGCCTGTGACACCGCCAAAGCGGAAACACCTATTGCGGTGATCGCCCCACCGGCTACGCCCGCCGCGATAGCAACCTTGCCGAGTTGGCTGATTACTTCCGGGTTTGCAGCGACCCAGCCGTTTGTCGCGTTTATCGCTTTCGTCGCCATTTGCGCGAATGTCGCAAGGTCATCGAGCAAGACTCCACCGATCGCTTCCG
>JBCBOT010000427.1:0-6128 GCA_039821165.1 Planctomycetota bacterium
CACTCCTTTTCATTCCATGAGTGTCGCCAGCCAACCAACCGACCAAGTGCAAA
Source organism: Planctomycetota bacterium (assembly GCA_039821165.1). Classification (GTDB taxonomy): domain Bacteria; phylum Planctomycetota; class Planctomycetia; order Pirellulales; family Pirellulaceae; genus Stieleria. Next base: position 54 of record JBCBOT010000427.1, read on the forward strand.
CTTGCGAGCCGACGCAGCGCCACCGCGTGTTGCTGCTGACGCATCGGTTTCCGTATCCACCGAACCGCGGCGATCGGATCCGGTCCTACAATCTGCTTCGGGTTCTTTGCGACACGTTCGATGTCACCCTCGCCTGTCCGCATGATGAGCCGATCGAACCAGATCAGATGCAGCATGTTGAGGAACTTTGTGAGTCCGTGATCACCGAACCGGTTCGCCACACACGCTGGCTGCGCGCCGGTGCCTCACTGCTTGGCGGGAAGAGCTTGACCGAGGGTTTGTTCTCGATTCCGTCATTGCAGCGAAAGGTTCAAGCCGCCCAGCAGTCGCGTCCCTTCGATGTCGCGTTCGTGTTCTGCTCGAGCATGTTTCCCTACGTTCGAAACGAACTTTTCCGTTCAACGCCACGAGTCGTCGACGTCGTCGATGTCGATAGCGAAAAATGGCGACAGATGGGTGAGGAGAACCGCGGACCGAAGCGTTGGATCTACAAGGCCGAGTCTCGTCGCGTCAAGCAACTGGAGCATGAGATCGGCTCGACGGCTCACTCGATCACCTTGGTCAGTGAAAGCGAAGCCCGATTGTTCGATGAAGTCGCATCTCCGCCGCAGCCGTCACTGGGCGTTTCCAACGGCGTGGACGCGGAGTACTTTTCACCGCCATCCACTTCAAGCGAAAGCGACACGCGACGGCTCGTGTTCACCGGCGTGATGGACTATCCACCCAACGTGGAGGGCATGTGCTGGTTCTGTAGTGAAGTCTTGCCAACGATCCGACAGCGACACGACATTCAACTCGACATCGTGGGGCGGAACCCGACGCGCAAAGTCGTCGAACTCGGCGAGCTTCCAGGCGTCAACGTGACCAGCGCCGTGCCGGATGTGCGTCCCTTCCTACACCGTGCCTCCATCGCGATTTCACCGCTTCATTTGGCACGTGGGATTCAGAACAAAGTGCTTGAGGCGATGGCCGCCGGTTTGCCAGTGATCTCAACGCCCCAGGCCGCGACGGGCATCGACGGGGTAGACGGAGAGCACTTCCTGATCGTCGAGTCGACACAACAGTGGTGTGATGCGCTCGACAAGCTGATCGGCGACGAGCATCACCGAACTCAAATGGGAAGAGCGGCACGAGACTTGGTGGTCGAGCGTTATGCGTGGCCGGCTAAGCTCGCCCCCATCCAAGACTTACTCAACGAAATGACGTTGACCTGATTTTGAGCCGATGTGCAACTATCTCGTCACGGGCGGTGCAGGATTCATCGGCAGTTGTTTTGTGCGTCATGCGATCGCGCGTTCCGACGCGAAGATCGTCAACCTGGATGCACTCACCTACGCGGGCAACCTCCGATCCATCCCCAAGGAATCGGACCGCCACGTCTTTGTACGGGGCGACATCGCCGACCAAGAACTCGTCAGCAGTCTGCTCCGTGATCACCGCATCGATGCCGTCATTCATTTTGCAGCTGAGTCCCACGTGGACCGTTCCATCGATGGCCCGGCACGATTTGTCGAAACCAATGTCGTCGGCACGTATCAGCTGCTCGAATCCGCACTGGACTACTTTCGTCAGCTCGATTCGTCGAAGCGACAGACCTTCCGATTTCTGCACGTCTCATCCGACGAAGTCTATGGAGAGGCGGAGCCACAAGGCAGCTTTAACGAGAGCCGTCGCTACGCCCCCAGTTCTCCGTACTCCGCTTCCAAAGCTGCTGCGGACCACTTCGTCCGCGCCTGGCACCGCACCTACGGACTTCCAACGCTCATCACCAATTGTTCCAACAACTATGGGCCGTACCAGTTTCCCGAAAAGTTGATTCCACTAATCACGCTGGCCGCGATCGAAGGCAAACCGCTTCCGGTCTATGGAGACGGGCAACATGTCCGCGATTGGTTGCATGTGGAGGACCATTGCGAAGCCATTCGCGTTGTGCTCGCGTCGGGTGAAATCGGCGAGACCTACAATATCGGCGGTGATTGCGAGCGTACGAATCTCGACGTCGTGAAAGCCATCTGCGGAGTCGTCGATGAACTGCTACCCGAGTCCGCCGAGCCATGTCAGCAGCGAATCACATTCGTCAACGATCGCCCCGGCCATGACCGGCGATACGCGATCGACGCCACCCGAATTCGAACGCAGCTCGGCTGGCAACCACGCATTTCGTTCGACGAAGGCATCCGAGAAACCGTGAAGTGGTATTTCGAGAATAGAGGCGAGTTGGGCAGTGAGTGCGAGGGGCGAGACGCGAGTAGCGAGGGAGTTGGGGAGTAAGGCAGTTGGGCAGTTGGGCAGTAAGGGTGTCGGGCAAGCGGCGTGAGAGTTGAAGGGCGGTCATGGGGTTTGAGGACTTGGAGGTCTGGAAACGATCGAAAGCTCTATCGGTTTCTCTTTACGTTGAAACTCGGGAGCTTCGTGACTTCGGATTTCGCGATCAACTGACCCGTAGCGGCTTGTCTATTCCGTCAAACATTGCCGAGGGTTTCGAACGCGATAGCGATGCTGAGATCGCGCGTTTCCTCACGATTGCAAAAGGGTCTGCCGGCGAACTCCAAACTCAGATTTTGATCGGAATCGAAGCTCAACTGCTCGAACCAAGTCTTGCCGTACCTTGGGGCGACGAGGCCAAACAGTTGGGACGGATGCTCGGAGCCCTCATCAAACGATACCGAGCGAGACAAAAATAGCGTCTCGCTTTTCGCAACTACACTTCCCGCTTTCGCATCTCGCCACCGGTCACTAGCGACTCTCTCTTCTTGTCCTCGCAACTCGTCACTCGCCACTCGCCACTCGTCGACGCTTCGCGTCGACGAGGCATCCTCCTCGCCGGCGGGTCGGGAACCCGGCTCGCCCCAATCACCTCCGCGATCAGCAAACAACTGATTCCGATTTACGACAAACCGATGATCTACTACCCGCTTTCGACACTGATGTTGGCGGGCATCCGAGAGATCTTGCTGATCTCAACGCCCCAGGATCTGGCCGGCTTTCGGCGTTTGCTTGGCGACGGTGAGGAGTGGGGCCTGCGGATCGAATATGCCGAGCAACCGTCACCCGATGGCTTGGCGCAAGCGTTCACGATCGGGCGCGAGTTCATTGCCGAGCGAAGTGTGGCGCTTGTGCTGGGCGACAACCTGTTTTTCGGCCAAGGCTTCATCTCGACGCTGCAGCGGGTTTCCGCAGAGACTTCGGGCGCAACGATTTTTGCGTACCACGTCGAAGAACCGCAGCGGTACGGAGTCGTCGAGTTTGACGACGAGGGCAATGCCATTTCCTTGGAAGAGAAACCGCAACAACCCAAGTCTTCGTTCGCGGTGCCGGGGCTCTATTTCTACGACAATCGGGTCGTGGAGATCGCCGAGAGACTCAAGCCTTCCTCGCGGGGGGAGTTGGAAATCACGGACGTGAACAAGGCCTACCTCGAAGCGGGCGAATTGCGAGTCGAGCGATTCTCGCGTGGCTTCGCTTGGTTGGACACGGGAACGCGTGATTCGCTTTTGGACGCGTGTAACTTTGTCGCCGCGATTGAAAAGCGGCAGGGCTTAAAGATCGGTTGCCCGGAAGAAGTCGCCTATCGAATGGGCTTCATCTCGGCGGAGCAACTGCTCGAATTGGCGAACTCAAACAAGAATGAGTACGGGCGTTACTTGGCGCAATTGGTGCCGGGACGCAACTGAAATGGATTCGACGCAAGACACGACTCCGATTCGCGTCGGGTTTGTGATGCATAAGATGCAGGTCGCCGGCGCGGAAGTGCTCGTGACCCAGATCATCGAGCAGCTTGAAGGCCGTATCGATCCAGTGGTGCTGTGTCTCGATGCGGTCGGGGAACTCGGTTACAAGTTGATCGAGAAAGGCGTGCCGGTGATTTCGTTGGATCGCGAGCCGGGGATGGATTGGGGCGTGGCAAAACGGCTTGCGGACGAGATCAAGAGTCGCAACCTCGAAGTCATCCACGCACACCAGTACACGCCATTCTTTTACGCGGCGCTGGCCCGGCTCAGGCACCGTGCGAAAGCGAAAGTGATTTTCACCGAACACGGACGCCACTACCCGGATATCGTTTCCTGGAAACGCCGCTGGGCGAATCGATTGCTGCTGCAACGGTACGCCGACATCACAACCGCCTGCTGTGACTTCAGTACCGAAGCACTGAAGAACATCGAAGGATTTCCAAAAGCGTTCACGCTGCCCAATGGGGTCGATCTTCGAGAGCTTCCGGCACGCGGCGGGCAAGCCGAGCAGGAGGCGTTGCGTCGAAAGCTCGAGCTCGACATCGAACGCCCCTACGCCGCCTGCATCGCGCGTTTTCACCCCGTGAAAGATCACGCCACCCTCATCCGCGCATGGCATCACGTGCACGAGTCGCTTCCGGCCGCGAAACTCTTGCTCGTCGGCGACGGTCCCGAACGACAGAACTTGGAATCACTCGTCCGGGAACTCTCCGAACAAAGAAAGTCGTTTTCAAACTCGATCGAGTTCTTGGGAGTCAGGAACGACGTTGGTGAGATTCTGCGGGCTGTCGACGTGTTTTCGTTGACGAGTGTGAGTGAAGCCGCCTCGCTTACCTTGCTGGAAGCAATGGCGAGTGAGTGTGCCTCGGTCGTAACGGATGTCGGAGGCAATGGCGAACACTTGCGCGAGGGAATGGACGGGTACCTTGTTCCACGAGGGGATCATGGGGCGTTGGCGAGTCGTTTGGGCGAGCTTCTCGCGAGCGGTGACAGGAGTCGTGAAATGGGGAAGTCGGCAAGGGAGCAGGTACAGGCGAAATTCAATCTGCCTGATGCCGTCTCGAGCTACCTGAAGTATTTCACGCAACTTGCCGAACACGCACCAAGCTTTCCAACGGAACGAAACATCTCCGACTCGAAGCCGATCTCTGAGCGATCGGCTTGACCATGAAAGCTACCCTCAAGTCGGTCGCGCGAAGTATCGCCATACTGGTGGTCTTACCTGTTCTGGTATCTCATCGCATCACGGCAATCTTCGTCGGTGCCGATACCAGCCTTGAGTCTCACTCACAACTCCTGTCATTGATCCCAGGTATCAGCGGCAGCTATCTCCGCGTTGCTTTTTACCGCTTCGCACTGCAACATTGTGATCCATCGGCGACGATCTCGTTTGGCACTCTATTCTCTAAAACGACGGCTGTAATCGAACGCAACGTCTACATCGGGCCCCGATGCATGTTGGGTGATGTCACGCTGGAAGAAGATGTGTTGCTCGGCCCAGCAGTGCAGATCCCAAGCGGGCCGAGTACTCACGGCTTTCAGAGCCTGGAAACTCCCATACGATTGCAACCTGGTCAAAAACGACATGTCACAGTCGGTCGAGATAGCTGGATTGGAGCATCGGCCATCATTCTCGCGGACATCGCTTCGCAGTGCGTCGTCGGCGCAGCGAGTGTAGTGACCAAGGCAACCGAGCCATGCTCGATCGTTGTCGGAAACAGCGCGAAGCGCGTTGCTTGGCGAGGCGCACCATCAAAGGACCAATAAAACGCGAATGTCAGTCAAAGCGATACCGAACACTCAATTCCCAAAATGCTCGGCCGAGGACCTTCGAAGTTGCGTCGATGCAAAGGTTGGCGGTTTCGAAAAACTAGGCCCAGGGCCAAAACGGCGAGCCTCCTACGGGTATTACTTGCCGGCGGAGGTCTATGAGTGTCTCGTGGACAAGATGGTGACGCCAGAAACCGAGTGGCTAGATGTCGGTGGTGGAAAAACCGTTTTCCCTCAGAACCCGGGGTTGGCGCAAACTCTGGCTGATCGTTGCATGCATCTTGCGGCAGTTGATCCGAGTGACAATATCGCGACGAATCCCTACGCACACGAGACTCAGCAGGCACTTCTCGAAGACTACGACACGGAACGTAAATTTGACCTGATTACCATGCGAATGGTGATCGAGCACGTCGCCGATCCGTCAAGTTTCATGGCTAAGCTACATGACCTGCTAAAGCCAGGTGGCACTTGCATCGCACTGACGGTTTGGAAGTATTCGCCAGTGAATCTCGCCAGACGAGTTTCTTGATTGCATGGTGCAGTCTAAACGGCACCACTGCGGCTGCGAGAC
>JBCBOT010000428.1:0-6122 GCA_039821165.1 Planctomycetota bacterium
TTTGAAAGCGCTGCAGGGAACCACGGTCGACCTGACGGTGACATTCGACCAACCCGTCGAAGATCCCATGCTTCGATTTGGAGTCAAAGGACCGAATCTCCCGCTGCAGCCCGCCGACGATTCGGGAACACGCTTCGTCGCCCCCGTTTCGATCAAGACGCCCGGTGAGTATCAGGTGGATGCAACGAGCGTCGAAAGCGGGTTGAATAATCCGTTCAGCCCATCGAACACGATCACACCGGTTCTCGACACGGCACCCATCGTGCGCTGGTCCGAATCACTTCCCGAAACGCGGCTCGTTTCATCGCTCGACGTCATCGAACTTTTGGGATCGGTGGAAGATGATTTGCCGGTCGATGAAGTCTTCCAAGAATTCATTGTCAACGGTGGCGACATTGAGCGAAGACGTATCGATGTCGTCGCCCCCGACCGCAAGCTCGACCTTGCATGGTCTTGGGACCTGTTGCATCGAAAGGACGAGGCAAAAGAATCGCAAAAACTGCGCGACGGTGATCTCATTCAAACGCGTCTCGTGGCAATCGATCGACTCGGAACCCGAAGCGAATCACGATTCATCGAATTGTTGGTCGCCGGCGATGGCTTCGATGCCGGACGGCATGACTACCTGGAACCGATCGCAAACCGAACCGAAGCCCTGTTGGATTGGTCGACGTCCGCAAAAGAACTCTGCGAGTCGTTGGAACAGAGAATCAGCGATCCGAACAAGGGTCGCATCTCGGATCTCAAAGCCGATTGGCAGGCACTTCAGAAGGAGGCCGTCACGCTGGTTGAAATCCTCGGCGACACCCTCGCAGAAACGGGCAACGTTTCGTCCGCCAACCTCACCGAAATCGTGGGACGTTCGCTGATCGACATCGAAACCCGTGTCGAAAAGACGCTTCGTTTGGCTGTATGGCTCGAGTCTCATGCCGAGCCGAAATGGGAACGGCAAGCGAAAGAGAAACGCAAGCGACTTTCCTATGAAGCCAAGGCCGCCGGCCACCAAGCGGGACGGCTGCACGAATTCGTCCAAGCTCGTTTTTCGTTGGCATTCTCGGCAGCGATGTATTCCGATGTCATTGCACTTCGCGACAGCGTCAATCGCCTCACCGATACGATTCCAGACCGCCGCCTTGATCGTTACATCCAACTGGTTTCGGGACGTCTCAAGGAAATCGATTCGTTGCTGGAGGAATACACCGGATTACTCAGTCCCACCACGGCACACAATCTCTCTCGCGACAATTGGGCACGCTGGTCCGGTCGATGGACCGTGCAAATGGAAACCTTGATCGAACAGGGTGCGCGTCGCCAAAACGTGCTCCCCGTACTGCGTTCCTTGCGCGATCAACTTATCCACAAACCCAATCATGTCGTCGACTCGCGTTTGCACGACACCATCGTTCGGCATGGACGCGACCTCCCACGGGAAATGCTTTACTTTGCCGACATCACACGAAAATTGAACGAGGCCGGAATCGGGATTCAACGTGCCGAGGATGCCGTTGAACGCGGAAAAACAGCCGACGACGCACTGCAAGGTGGTCTGGATCTGCGTTTCGCAAAACAGCTTTGGGCCGAGGAACTGAAACGTTTGACCGTCCGGGTGGCCGGTGAGGAAAAGCTAAACCGTGCCAAAACACGAGTGGACTTGCAGTACGCCGCCGACCAAAACCTTTTCGCTCGCGCGATCCGGAACGTAACGAAAGAAGGCTACCAAGGATACGGCGACGAATCCGCTTCACAGGTTTTGGAGCAGATCACACGGGCCATCCTGTTGTTGCAGGGGGCAAGCGATGTCACTCTGGCAAGAAACAACCTCGCCTCGATTCGCCTCGGCGAGCGTCAACCCGATGGCTCACCGATTCGCAAAGTCTTCCTGCCGACCTGGTTCGGGTTGAAGAATCCGCCCTTGGAAGCAGGTACGCGTGCTCTCAAACAAGCCCGCGTTGAGAACGAGCGTGTCCGCGTTCTCGATGAGGCGCTGTGGAGCAACGACCACCGTCAAGCCAATGAGCGTATCGACCCTCGTCGCTGGTCCTTGGACCCATTCGTTTCGGCGGCCAAACCGCTGGAGCGATTGATCGAGCAAATCGATGAAGGCCTCAAGAACGTCGAACCCGATCGTGAATCCGCGCGCGAGATTCTGAACAAGTACGTGATCTCACTCAGCGAGCAAGCAAGGGAGGCCGCGGAAGCGGCCAATGAGGCAAAACAAGAGACTGACCAACGAAACGACGATTCCAAGCAATCCGTTGAGGAGGTTCGCGAACCACAAGAGGATGCGACTGAGAAGGCGACGGAGACGATCCAAGCCTTGATCGATCAAGCCAACACGGCCAACGTGATCGACGATGAAGAGCGCGAAGTCGCCCGCGACGCGGATGCAGCCGCCGAGTTGATCGCTGACGCGGTCCAAGAAGCGAAAGAGCAATTGAATGCCGCAGAGAATGCGGACTCTGAGGAGAAGCGGCAAGAGGCTCTCGAATCAACGGAAGAAGCCTTTGAAAAGCTTGCCGAGCGACTTGAACAGACGGCCGACCACTTCGACAAGATCGAAAACGGAGAAGACGTTTCAGAGTCTCGGCAACAGCTGCGTCAGGACGAACAGGAGCTTACCGACCAGAACCTTCAGGAACGTTACGAGCAAGCGGAGAAGATGGCTGATGCCGCGAAGCAGGATCCGCGGGAACTGCTCCGACAATTGGAGGAAGAACTCAAAAACAATGAACCAATGCAGGAGGCGCTGAGCGATCTCTCCAAAGAGTTGGTCGAAGAAGCCCAACGAAACCTCAATGAGGCTTCTGATGACGAGACCGAGTTGAATCGACGACTCGAATCGGAGGATCGCGCGTTCGCCGAACAAAAACGCCAACAACGCATGTTGCTAAACGAATTCACACGGAGAGCCCAGTCACTCCGAGAACGCAACATGGATGCTGCCGCGGATTCTGCGGCACAGTATGGCAACGCCGAGGAAACGCGAGACAAGATCGAAGAACAACGCCAGCAATTGCAGGATGCGGTCTCGCAGGCGGAACAAACCGCAAAGGACCAGAATGCGACGCTCGATCAAGTCGAACAGGCATCGAACGCCCTGAAAGAATCTCTTGAAAAGGCCTCCCAAGCGATGCGAGAGGTTGCCGACGAGCAGCAAAAGATCAGCGAGATCGCAGTGCCCAATCAGCGCAAGGACGCGGTGAAGCGACTGAAGTCGATGGAAAACCAATTACGAAATGACGAAAAGCGCGAAATCGATCGCCAGCGAAGAGATCTCATACAGGAGCGCAAGCAAGCCGCCTCACGGGCGCGAAACGAACAGAACTCTGCGAAGAACGCGAGGTCGCAGCGTGAGAACCTCGAGAAGCGTCAAGCTCGAGACCCGGACAATCAGTCGCTGCAGTCTCAGATCGACCAAAAGCAACAACAGCAACAAGACGCAGAACGTGCCGCGACCGCCGCTCAGCAAACCGAACAGTTGGCCGCTGAACGAGAGAAATTGGCAAACGAACGGGTCAAGGAGTTGACCAAGGAATCGTCGCCGAAATTTGATCAACCCAATCCTGCCGCTGAACTCGCCGAAGACATCGCGCGAAAGGCGGCCGAGAAAATGGATGCACTTTCGGATGAGCTCGCTGAACTCGGCGACAGTTCTGAAATGCGCAACGACTTGCAGACCAGCCCGCAGGCGGCTCAAAGCTTGGCAGGTGATCAACAACGTGTCAGCCGAGATATCGACGAAGCGGCTTCCGATGTGAACCGGGCCGCTCGGCATGAACAACGGCTGGGACAATCAGAAACGGCCGAGCAGTTGAGCGATGCGGCGGAACAAACAAGGGCGAACGCCGGCGATGCCGCCCAACAGGCACAGCAAGCGTTGGATCAGGCCAAGGAAGATGGTCAAAAGGCGGCGGAAGCAGGAAAGGCCCTTGATGAAGCGGCCGATCGAATCACGGAGGATGCCGAACGACTTGGAGAATTGCTCGGACAATCACAACCGCCAGGCGAAGCGGGACAGTCGAATGAGTCGCAGCCGAGTGCTGACCCGATGCAAAGTCTTTCGGAGAATCAACCGAACAGCGCAAACCAGCCCTCGGGTGAACGCCAACCACCATCGGCAGGCCAACAACCTTCGAACGAGCAAGGCCAGTCTCCACAGGGTCAGCAACCCGGCGAAACGCCGGACTCCCAATCGGGGCCGCAACCAGGCGCTCAACCGTCCGCCGACGAACTGGCGCGTGCCCAGGAAATGGCACAGACACTCGATGAACTCGACCGTGCGCTCAACCAACCACCGGGAATGCCGCAGGGTGAGGCGTCCCAGCAAAGCGGCGAAACACAACCCGGTGACGCCCAGCAGCCGGGACAACCCGGCGAGGGCCAGCAAGCCGATGGACAACCCAATGAAGGACCTCCCGGCCAGGGTCAGCCTGGTCAGCAACAACCGGGACAGGGTCAGGGGCAAGGCCAGCCCTCGACACTCGAGTCCTCACCGACGTTAGCTCAAATGTTGGAAGATGCTTTGCAACAAGCCGCGAGAGAGCGGATGCAAAGCCTTCAACAGGCTCAGGCAGGAAAGCCATCGGATTCACCTTCAAACGGTCAACCTTCGCCGCAAAGCGAGTCTGGAAGCGGCGATCCGCCGGACGGCCCCACCACGGTGCCGAACCTGGAAGACTTGCGGGACGGCGATTGGGGGAGTTTACGTTCGCGAGGCGTCGACGATGCGGCGCAGGGCCGCGGTTCACGAGTGCCGCCAGGTTATGCTCGCGAAGTCCAAGCGTATTTCAAAGCCATCGCCGAACGCGCTTCGGAGAAGAAAGAATGAGCCAACTAGGTCGCCGAAACGCGTTACGTTCGTTGCTGATGGCCCCCGCCTTGGCCGCGGTCTCGACCGATTTGATCGGTGCCGAACCGCCATCGATCGATGATCTCTACGTCGATGATGTCCTCGACCGTGCTTGTTCCCGAGCCATCGATTTTCTGCTCTCGGAGCAGAAGGCGAACGGATCAATCACGAGTCGCGCACACTCGCTCGCGTTGACATCACTTGCGATCATGGCATTTGCGGCGGTCGGTATCGAACCGAGCGAGCCATCGAAGCGCGGTGATGGAATGCGACGTGCGCTTGATTTCATTCTGGAGGATCGAAACCAAGAAGACTCCGGGTATTTCGGGGGTCGCGACGGATCTCGAATGTACGGTCACGGCATCGTCACGCTCATGCTGACGGAAATGCTGGGGATGGGGGCCAGCCCTGAGCAGAATGAGAAGATCCATGATCGTCTTGAAAAGTCTTTGGAACTGATCCTGCGTTCGCAAGCCGTCCGCAAGGAGCGAAAACTCGTCGGTGGCTGGCGATATGCACCAGGCTCGCCCGACAGTGATTTGTCGGTCACGATTTGGCAGTTGATGGCGCTACGTTCTGCAAAAAATGACGGCATGCCGGTCCCGATTGAAGCCATCGACTTGGCGCTCGGCTACCTGCGCAATTCATTCACGGGCCGTCGTCAAGGCGATCGCATTGTCGGCGAAGGAGGCTTCAGCTACACGCCGGGTCAGAGCCGACCGTCGTTCACGATGACCGCCGCCGGGTTGTTGGCAATGCAAGTCTGTGGTCAATACGAAGCCTCGGAAGTCAAAGTCGCCGCGGAATGGCTGTTCAATAACCCGCCGCGAGCGTCAGGCGAACGCTACTTGTTCTATGGTCTGTATTACTACGCACAAGGAATGCACCAATTGGGCGGCAAATACGCCGAGCGTTCTTCGCAAATCGTCTCTTCGATGATGCTCCAACGCCAGCGTAACGATGGCTCATGGTTAGCTCCCGGCGGCGAGGAGCGGAACATCGGCTTGGTCTACTCGACCTCTCTTGCCGTGCTCTCGCTTTCGGTGCGTTATCACTACTTGCCGATCTACCAGCGGTAACACAGCCCCGCTCGAGGGCCCAAGTCCTTGGTACTCGCGACGAGACCACGTTCTCGTGGCTCTTTCAGTAATGGCCGCGAGGTTAGCGTTTTCCACCGTGATAACGGTGCTCAGGCGTCCCACGGACGCGCATCCAAAGTGTTGAGCTTCCGTCGCCTCACGCCAATGGCCTTGTCGAGTTAAGCTCTGCACGG
>JBCBOT010000429.1:0-6064 GCA_039821165.1 Planctomycetota bacterium
CGTCTTCCGCCGTCGCTTTTGTTTTCGATTTCACATCGGCTGTTGTTGGTGCAGCTTCTTGCGCTAAACATGAACTTGAGAAAACCATCGCGAGGACAACGAACGATTGAAACCGCATCTATGCACTCATTCAAAAAAGGTTTGAGAAATCGCAAGTCCGAGAAAGACAACTCGCCGGATTGGCCTGAAGTCCGTCACGCCAAACCGGCTTGATGACCGAATCAGCGACGCCGACAGAATACTCGATCGCGTTTGCAGGCAAAGCGTTCTTGACATTGCCAGTCCGAATTTCGTAGTCATGCGATACCGCGCAGTGACCAGAAATCGCGGCGACGTCGAAAATGGCGATGCTCACACCCCCAAAATCGTCCGTCCACATGCGCCAGAAACCCCAAAAAGTCAGTGTCATTTTGTCGACGTACAACATGCCGGTCTGGCTGACCAAGTCGGTGTGGGGCTTCGCGCACCAGACCGTGCTTCCCTTTGAAGTCCTGATTGCCGACGACGGATCACGCGACGAGACGAAGCGCACGATCGACCAGCTTCGACGGGATACCGGTTTGCGGATTCGGCATGTTTGGCACGAAGACGACGGATTCCAAAAGTGCCGAATTTTGAATCGGGCGATTGAGCAAGCCAACGGTGACTATTTGCTTTTTTCTGATGGCGACTGCGTTCCTCGAACCGACTTTCTCGAGCAGCATGTTCTCGCGGCGCGGCCAGGCCACTTCTTGTCGGGCGGCTACTACAAGTTGCCGATGGGGCTGAGCGAAACGATCACCGTCGACGACATCCAAAGCGGTCGCGCGTTTTCCGTTCGATGGTTGCGAAGCAACGGATTGCCATTTTCGCATCGCCTACTGAGACTCTCCGCCGGCCAACGACGTGCTCAAATTTTGAACGCGCTGACCACCACACGGCCGACATGGAATGGACACAACGCATCAGGCTGGACGAGTGATGTCGTCCGGGCAGGCGGGTTTGACGAACGCATGCGTTACGGCGGCGAAGATCGCGAGCTCGGAGAACGGTTGGTCAACGCGGGGATTCGCCCGATCCAAATCCGTTTCCACGCGATCTGTCTGCATCTCGATCACGCGCGCGGCTACGTCAATGAGGAAGACTTGGAGAACAACCGCCGAATTCGTGAAGAGACTCGGCGTTCGGGTTCAACCGTCACCAAGCATGGTCTGCGAAAGCAAGAAGGAGCCGCCGAAGAGCGGGCTGCCTGAGAAGCCGCGACTGCATTCTCATCTCGCCAGCCGGTGCGTTTGCGATCCGGCTGGCGTTCGTGTGAGCTTCGATCTATCAACGGCTCCTTGGCTGAGTGAGGATCTCGATCGCTGATTCCGACATCTGGATTTGCTGTTCGCCAAACGTTTCACCAGCGAGTTGATCGCTCGCGTTTGCATAGACGGGTGAAACGGTGGACCAGGGCGTTGGGAAGAAGTCGACGGAGGGTGCAAGATTCACTTGCGCGACTTCCAACGCGAGACTATCCGAGAGGCCGGCGAGACTGCTTGAGCTGCCATCACAGTTCACGGCGATCGCGATATTGATGGGGGCCACCTCGTAGTCTTCCGAAGTGTCTGGAAACGCGGTGCTGAAGCTGTCGGCGGGGAACATGCCCACGTAAGCGTGACCGCCGCCGAGGTCGCCACCGTGCGCGATCTTTTCGGTTGCCGCGTTGATGCGCCAGCCGATGCTCCGGACGGCGCCACTTGCCGTGGAGAACTGTCGCGTTTTCATTGGGGCGATCGAACTCGGCAACAAGATGTTCGGTCGGCCTCCACTCGTGTCGATGGCACACAGCAAACGAACGAGATCTCGTGACGAAGCCAACCAACCGCCGGCGGGATACCCTTTGACCTTGAGCGGATCGAATGCGATCCCGACGACATCCCAACTGTTCGCGTCGCCCACGTGCATGGGTGCGTCGCGCCAAGCATTCTGAGCGTCGCCACCCGGGGTGCAAATATGATCCAGCCCGAGCGGATCGAGGACGTTCGAACGGACGTAGTCTTCATAGGTTTGACCGGAAACCTCTTCGATCACGACGCCGATGAGCCCCAGGTTTTGGTTCTCGTAGTCGCAATTCGTGCCCGGGATCGATGTCAGCGGACAATTGGCAAGGAATGCGAGCGAATAGTCTTCCTTGGCTTCGATTGATTGGCCGTCCCATTGGCCTTCGTTGATCTTGTCGAAGCCGCTCGCGTGAGAAAGAAGGTGACGCAGCGTAATGTTTTGGTACTGGCCAAATTCGCTCCAAGACCCAGAGGACAACGACATCGCGGCCGACCACTTTGGATGATCCAGAATCCCCGGATCGTACCCCATGTGCGTGAACCCAAAGACGGGTGTGTCGAGATCAAGTTCAGGATGCTGCTCGAGCAGCTTGAGCATTGCAATCGTCGTGATGATTTTGGAAACGCTTCCAAGTTTGAGTCGATGATCGGTGTTGAGTGGTTGTTGAAAGTCCATGGTGCGGTAGCCGAACGACTTGGTGTACACGAGTCGCTCCTCCCGCGTGATGGAAACCGTGAGCCCGGTGAGATCATTGTCATCCATGAAGTCGAGCACGATTTCGTCGAGATGCTCGAGCGTCGGCGGCGCGTCTCCGTGGACGGGCGGCCCGAGAAAAGGTCCCGCCGCATTGAGGGCTTCGACGAAAATTCCAAGGGAAGAATGGTGAGCGGCGGCTTCGACGACGAGACGTTGCGGCGTCGTCATTCCGGTCCTCTCAAGGACTTGCGCGTGAGCAGGCGCGACGATCGCGATCGACATCGCGGCAACTAAGAGGCTGGCTTTGATTTTCATGGATTCTCTCCGAGTGAGCGTTGAGTCATCACGTCGATGACCTGGAGAGAGATGGAGCGTGAATGCGTCACCTTTCACAAAACTAAATCGTTTCGGCGGATCCCACATTCTGATCCGAGCGCCCTGATTCACTCGTCTTGGTGCCTAACCGGTCTCGCGGTAGGCTCGACACTTCGAGATACAAACAACCGTCCAATGGTATTGCCGGACACATCAAAAATGAATGAACGCAGCCGCGACCTTGAGGATCAAAAACTGGTGACGGTAGCTGAACGGGCCTCGGAATCGGCCGCGACGATTCTGGTCACGGTCCTCAAAGATGAGGGCATCGATGCGGTTGCGACCGGTGGTTATACCGCTGGATTCCGAACGGAAGCACCTGGAATGGTGAGAGTGCAAACGCTCGAGCGCGACGCCGAACGAGCCCTGCAAGTCCTCTCCGAATTGAAAGTCGTCGACGAGTCCGTCGATTGACCGGCGAACCCCATGGTCTACCGCCGCTCAATTTGCGGGTCGAGAAGGTGGGTTCGATTCGCTCCCCTGACCGATGAAGAACGCGAGATGTTCGCCAAGGTCACCGGACGGCTTGCGCCGTTCCGGTGCGTCAAGCCGAAGACCAAGCTGCGATGGATTACTAAGCCGCCCTGCGGCTTGCACCGGGGCCGACGTGTTCGCGGAGCGTGTCAATCTCCATTCGCAATAGCGTCTGCGTTAATTCGGAAGCGGTCGGGCGTTTGGCCGGTGAGTCGTCCACCATCCGTTCGACCAGTTCACAAACGGCGCTGAGCGCCGCTTCGTTCTGGGTCTCGACACGCGTCAATCCTTCCCATAGCAATCGCCCGACGGAAAAAATGTCAGAAGCGACGAGACTCGCAACCGTTTCAGGCTCAAGCAGTTCGGGTGCGGCGTACTTGGGTGTTCCGCGGAAAGGTTCTCGCCCCGCCGCCGATTGTTCGGTCGCAAACGCGAGATCGATCAGGGTAACGTGCCCGTTCTCTCCAACGATCAAATTCGAAGGCTTGATATCGCGATGCGACCAGCCGCTGGCGTGCAGCGTTTCGAGAGCTTGGCAGAGCTGACGAGTCACCCAAAGCAAAACGGGCAATGGCGTACCCGGCTGCTTAAGACGTTGCTCAAGCGTTGCGCCCTCGAGTCGAGGCATCACGACAAACGGGAACTCCGCGACGGGGTCCCCGTCCAACACGGCGACGATGTTGGGATGCGAGACGGCCGAACCCACGGAGATTGTTTGGTGGACTCCGAGTCGGCCCTCCTCGCCGATCCCGAGTTTCACGACGTAGTCCCAACGCGGGCTTCCCGCAGCATCGACCGGCTGGGCAGCCGCGACGGCGCACGTATCATTTTGATGGATGGGATTGCCCAATCGCCAGATGCCGACTTGCGAAGGAAGTTTCATGAGTGCACTCTTGCGGGGAGGAATCGGACCCTGGTTGGATCGGCTTCTCATCGCTCCGTGTTCGCAATCAAGCTACACAGGTGGCAAACTTTGCCCAGCTTCAAGACGTCGAGTTTCCTCCAAGTAAAGAGCCCTGCGTGATGCGAGTGTTGATCATTCCGGACAAATTCAAGGGCTCTTTGACGGCCCACGAAGTGTCGGCCGCGGTGGAACGCGGACTGAAACAGGCACACCCGAACCTGATCACTCAAACGGTGATCGCTTCGGATGGTGGCGACGGTTTCCTCGAAGCCGCGAAGCAGAACGTCGCCGGGGTGGAAACGGTTCGCTGCGCAACATTCGATCCGCTGGGACGTGAGATCAGCGGCGAGTATTTGTATGACGTCGAGTCCAAGACGGCGTTCGTCGAAATGGCGCAGGCTAGCGGGCTGGTTTTACTCACGCCCGAAGAACGCAACCCGATGCGGACTTCCACGTACGGCACGGGCGTCTTGATTGCTGATGCGCTCGGACGTGGTGCGGCGCGAGTTTACATCGGACTCGGTGGCAGCGCGACGAACGATGGAGGTCTGGGCATTGCTACCGCGCTCGGCTATCGGTTTCTCGATCGTCGCGGTGAGGAACTCACGCCGGTGGGTCAGAGTCTCGGCGCCATCGAGTCGATCGACGCAACCAAAGTGTTAGCTGAACTCGCGAAAGCGGATCTATTTGCAATCAACGATGTCATCAATCCGTTGCTTGGAGCTGAGGGTGCGGCTCACGTTTACGGTCCGCAGAAGGGTGCGGATGCTGTCGCCGTGCAAGAACTCGACGCAGGCTTGAACCATCTCGATCGAGTCGTGCAAAAACAACTCAACAAGGATGCGGCGGAAATGCCGGGTGCGGGGGCGGCCGGTGGTACGGGCTTCGGACTGCATGTCTTTGCGGGGGCGTCCTTCGTCTCGGGGATCGAGTTTATCCTCAAGTTGGCAGGTGTCGAAAAGCTGCTGTCGAAGAGAGACATCGACTGGATCGTGACGGGGGAAGGGAAAATTGACGACCAAACCGCATACGGGAAACTCGTTCGGGGCGTCTCGCAAATCGGTGCCCGTTACGAGATTCCCGTCGTCGCTGTCTGCGGAATTCTGGAACTCAACCAACAAACCGTGGCGGGTCTCGGACTGAGGCATGTCGCCGAGATTCACGACCGCGCTCGCCCCTTGCAATTCACGATCGATCACGCCGCGGAACTCGTCGAAGCGACGGCGAAAACGATCCTGTCGATCCACTGACCCGGTTTCGGGGCATCGCTCCGGCACCTAGACTGAGTTTCGGTGTTTTGAGTTGCTTCACCTCCCGTACACTTCGCTTGCAAGCATGTCTTCAGACGATCCATCACCCGATTCCGGTCCCGATCCGAACAGGCCGCAAGAGAACCCCACGTTGCGCGCCCGTGTGCCCGACGATGTGGCGGGTGGGACGTTCAGCACCGGTGCGATTGTGATGACGGGCCCGACGGAATTCATCATCGACTTCCTTCAAACAATCGGCCGTCCTCACAAAGTCGCGGCGCGTGTCGTGATCCCACACGCGGTGATGCCTCAGTTCATCGACGCTTTGAATACGAACTTGGATCTTTACCGCAACCGATTCGGCGATCCGGTTTCTCCTCAGCCGCAGCCACAAAACCCAGACGCAAGACGCCCGAGTCCGCAGGAAATCTATGACGACCTGAAGATGCCCGATGAAGTGCTCAGCGGGACTTACGCCAATGGCGTGATGATCGGACACGGGGCGACTGAATTCGGACTCGACTTTTTGACGAGCTTCTTTCCACAGTCGGCAGTCAGT
>JBCBOT010000430.1:0-6029 GCA_039821165.1 Planctomycetota bacterium
TAGTTCCCGTAGCCGTTTTCCCCAGCCCAGTAGCGAAGCAACACCGTGACGCCACGGCAGGTGATCTAAGCATGGCTAAGTCGCAAGCTCAATCTGCACTGGTCGACCCACTCGTCGACAACAACCCGATTGCCCTACAGATTCTCGGAATCTGTAGCGCCCTCGCGGTGACCACCAAGATGGAGACATCGCTCGTGATGTCCTTGGCGGTGATCGCGGTGACGGCCTTCAGTAACCTGGCGGTCAGCGCGATCCGGATGTTCATCCCGAGCAGCATTCGAATCATTGCCCAAATGGCGGTGATCGCGTCGCTCGTGATCGTGGTCGATCAAGTACTCAAGGCATTCTTGTTCGACATCAGTAAGCAACTGTCGGTCTTCGTCGGCTTGATCATCACAAACTGCATCGTGATGGGGCGTGCCGAAGGATTCGCGATGAAGAACAAGCCGGGAATCAGCTTCCTCGACGGAATCGGAAACGGACTCGGTTACGGCTTGGTGCTTCTGTTCGTCGCCGTCTTCCGCGAACTGCTTGGCAGCGGAACGCTGATGGGCGTCGACGTCCTACTGACCGTCGGCAAAGGCGGTTGGTACCAACCCAACAACTTGATGCTCCTTCCGCCGAGCGCATTTTTCTTGATCGGACTGCTGATCTGGCTGATCCGAGCGTACAGACCCGAACAAATCGAAGAGGCATAGGGGACGATGGAAGCTGCAATCGAAAACCACCTCAGCATTCTGATGAAGGCGATCTTCGTCGAGAATTTGGCGCTCGCCTTTTTTCTCGGGATGTGCACCTTCTTGGCGATTAGCAAGAACGTCAAAACTGCGCTCGGTCTCGGCGTCGCCGTGATTTTCATCGAGGCGATCACGGTTCCCGCGAACCAACTGATTTACTCCTGCTTGTTGAAGAAAGGAGCGCTCAGTTGGCTTGGCCCGAGTTTCGCCGAAGTTGATCTGAGCTTCCTGACGTTCATCAGCTACATCGGAGTGATCGCGGCAATGGTCCAGATCCTCGAGATGTTCTTGGACAAGTATGTCCCGGCGCTCTACAACACCCTGGGCATCTTCCTACCGCTGATCACGGTGAACTGCGCGATCTTAGGGGCTTCCCTCTTCATGGAAGAGCGGAGCTACAACTTCGCGGAGTCTTGCACTTACGGCGTCGGATGCGGAATCGGCTGGGCACTGGCCATCGCGGCACTCGCCGGCATCCGGGAAAAAATGAAATACAGTGATGTGCCGCCGCCGCTTCGCGGTTTGGGCATCACGTTTATTACTGTCGGGCTGATGGCTTTGGCATTCATGTCGTTCGGCGGTATCCAGCTGTAATCGCTGGCAACGACGCAACATAGGCACTCCTGCAACTCAACACTGAGCAAGCCGAAATGGGAACTATCCTCCTCGGAATTACGATGTTTACGGTGGTCGTGCTGGCCCTGGTCGTACTGATTTTGTTCGCCCAAAGCATGCTCGTCGCCTCCGGCCCCGTCAAAATTCTGATCAACGAGCAGAAGGAGATCGAGGTCCCCGCGGGTGGCAAGCTACTCGGGGCACTGGCCGATGCGGGCGTGTTCGTCTCCAGCGCCTGCGGCGGAGGCGGTACGTGTGCACAGTGCAAGGTGAAAGTCCACGACGGTGGTGGCGAGATCCTGGCGACCGAGAAGGACCACATCAACAAGAAAGAAGCGGGTGAAGGCGAGCGGCTGTCGTGCCAAGTTGCCGTCAAGCAGGACATGACGGTGGAGGTCCCCGCCGAAGCGTTCGACACCAAGAAGTGGAGTTGCACGGTTCGCAGTAACCAGAACGTCGCCACCTTCATTAAGGAACTCGTGCTCGAACTGCCCGAGGGCGAGGACGTCGACTTCCGAGCCGGCGGGTACATCCAGATCGAGTGCGATCCGCACACCGTGAATTACAAGGACTTCGACATCGAGGAGGAGTACCACGAGGACTGGGACAAGTACGACATTTGGCGATTCGTCTCCAAGGTCGATGAGCCCGTCGTGCGTGCCTACTCCATGGCGAACTATCCCGGCGAGAAGGGCATCATCATGTTGAATGTCCGTGTCGCGACGCCTCCGCCGCAGAATCCTTCGCTGCCGCCGGGCAAAATGAGCAGCTGGATCTTCGACTTGAAGCCCGGCGACAAGGCGACGATCAGTGGACCCTACGGCGAGTTCTTCATCAAGGACTCCGATGCGGAGATGGTTTACATCGGTGGTGGTGCAGGTATGGCACCTCTCCGAAGTCACATCTTCGAACTGTTCAAGCGGCAAAAGACCGATCGCAAAGTCAGCTACTGGTACGGCGGCCGAAGTTTGCGTGAGCTGTTCTACATCGATCACTTCCGTGAGATCGAGAAGGACTTCCCGAACTTCAAATTCAACATCGCGCTGTCGGATCCACTGCCCGAGGACAACTGGGACAGCTACCAAGGCTTCATCCACCAGGTATTGCTCGACAATTATCTCAGCAAGCATCCGGCCCCCGAGGACATCGAATACTACATTTGTGGCCCACCGATGATGAACCAGGCCGTTTTCAAAATGCTGGATGATCTCGGCGTGGAGCCTGAGAACATTGCATTTGATGATTTCGGCGGCTGATCCACTCCAACCGGACACGACCATGGACACCGATGCAGCGCGGCGAGCTTTGTTGTTCGTCGCGTTTCTCGTTTCGCTCTCACTCGATTCGCTCGGCAACGATGTTCGAGAGTTCCGTGGTCGCACCATGGGTACGACCTACATGGTCAAGGTGGCGGGTGCCGAAGAGCTTTCGGACGAGCAACTCAGGATTCAAATCGATCTCGAACTGCGCCGCGTCAACGACGAAATGTCGACGTACCTCAAGGCTTCCGAGATCACCAAGTTCAACGAGTCGTCAAGCACCGAATGGTTCTCCGTTAGTGCCGATTTCGCACGGGTCGTCGAATACGCGCAGCAAGTCGCCGAGAAGACGGGCGGCGCTTTCGACGTGACGGTTGGACCGCTCGTGAACGCTTGGAGTTTTGGAACGACTGAGCGTACCCAAACCGTTCCAACCACCGAGGAGATCGACGCGATTCGCGAGATCGTCGGCTATCAAAAGCTGAGTGTTCGCTTGGATCCGCCAGCGCTTCGAAAATCGGTCCCCGAACTACGGATCGACCTCTCGTCGATCGCGAAGGGCCACGGTGTCGACCGAGTCGTGCGTCGTCTCGGGGAACTCGGGGCAGAAAATGTTTTCGTCGAAGTGGGTGGCGAGGTTCGCACCGCCGGAAGCAAGCCAGACGGGGTCTGGAAGGTCGGGATTCAGCAACCCGACGCCAACTCCACCGTCATCATGGTCGCCCACGAAATGGTACGCGACGCCGCAGCGGGTAATGCGATGGCGACCTCGGGGGACTATCGCAACGCCTTCATCGCCAACGGCCAGAAATACTCGCACACCATCGACCCGCGCACGGGTTCACCTGTGACGCATTCTCTGGCCTCCGTCACAGTGGTGGCTCCAACATGCATGGAAGCCGATGCGTGGGCGACAGCCTTGAACGTGATTGGGACGGATGAAGCGCTCCTTGTTGCCGAGAGCGAAGGATTGCACACGCTACTGATCACTCGGGTCGACGACGCGATGCAGGCGCACGCCACCGGCACGTTAACCCGCTATCTCCAAGAAGAAGATTCAGGCACTTCGGTCGCCGTCTCAAGCGTTGCGAGCCCATCATCCGAAGCCGAAACTCCGGGCCTGCTGGCGAAGTGGCTCCCCTTGGCGGGCCTGAGCTTCGCGGCATTTGTGATTCTGCTCGTCGCGATGGGAATCGGCGTTCTCTTACGCAATAAACCCATCAGCGGCTCGTGCGGTGGGATCGCCAGCAAGACCGCGGAAGACGGTTCCACGAGCTGCTCACTCTGCAGCAATCCGTCAAACGCGTGCAAAGAACTGCGCGACCAGATCATGCAAAAGAGCTGACGGTCTTCGTCCGGCGAAGGCCATTGTTTCGTTTGACGATGCCCACATCGACGGCCCTTCCGTCAGATGAAGATTGCCCTCGCTCGAATCGGAGTGGATCCGTGACGTTAGCTCGCATCCCCAAAAAACCAGACTTCGTCCGGAGTCATTCCAGGCCGATCAACATTTCAAAGACTCTAGGGACATTCCTCGTTGCTGTGATGGCTTTTTCCTCGAGCGTTGTCGCTCAGGATGCGGAAAGCAATTCCTTCAAGAGGATCAAGCGTCCCGGCGCGGTCGACCTGAAGGAAGAATACGACCTCAGCGGTTTATCGATCCCGGAAGACGAAATCCACTGCCTGCTTCCAAAAGATCGTATTCCTTCGTTAACCGATCCGGAAACCGAAGCCGCCAAAGACTCTGCGGAGTGGCTGAAACCAACGTCGCGATTGATCGTCGTGCAAATCGGCAATGAAACCCTGGGCGTGCCGATCCAAATTCTCGATGCCCATGAGGTGGTTAACGTCTCGGTCGGCGACGAACCGGTGGCGGTTACCTATTGTCCACTCTGCGATTCAGCCGCCGTGTTTTCTCGCCGCGTCGTCAAACCGGACGGCTCAACGATCGATTTAGAGTTCGGAGTCTCCGGAGCACTCTACAACTCGAATGTCCTGATGTATGACCGCACGCACAAAGGACTTTGGAGCCAACTCGGAATGCAAGCCGTCTCGGGCGTCTTCGTCGGCAAACGTCTTTCGGTGTTGCCGATCAAGGTACTCCGTTTCGAAGCGTTTGTCTCGAAACATCCCGATGCGCCAGTCGTCAGCCGGAACACTTCTTACAGGCGAGACTACGCGCGGTCACCCTATGCCGGATACTTCTTCAACGACCGGCTGGCTGTACCGGTCAAGCGTTTTGGCGACGCACTGAAGAAGAAGACACTCGGAGTTGGGGTGCTGGTCGGTGACAAAGCCTCTTTCGTCCCAGTGAACGCGATTGGCGAAAACGGCTACACACTCGAAACAGCGGCAGGCGATGTCCGACTCACAAGTTCTAAATCCGGCGTGGTCGTCGAGTCAAAGCCGAAGAGCGTTCTCGCAATGCAAACATTTTACTATTCGTGGTCCGCGTTTTATCCTGACACGGAGGTGATTCACAAAGCCGAGTGATTCTGTCGGACGACGTAACAAGTGAACCGCATGATCAAACGACTCCGATCGCGATGGGTTCGCGGGACGACGGTTTTCGTTGGCTGTTTACTACTCGGGCTCTTCGCGCTGAGTTGGTTCGTCGGGGGCTCGCTCGTTTCACCGGCGCATCAATCGCTTGCGAAACCGGAGTTCTTGCCGGTTGACTCGCTCACGTTTCCAAGTGAATCCGGCGCAACCATCGCTGCTTGGCATTGTCGTGCCGCGAAATCGCGTGGTGTTGTTGTCCTCGTCCATGGGATTCGCAGTAATCGTCTCGCCATGCTTGACCGTGCTGTGGCTCTTCGCCAGCGTGGATTTTCGAGTTTGATGATCGACCTCCAAGCTCATGGTGAAAGCACCGGTGATCAGATCACGATCGGTCATCGAGAACAAAGGGACGTTTCGGCGGCGGTGGCCGTGGCGAGAGACTTGCATCCCGGCGAACCAATAGGCCTGATCGGCGTTTCGCTTGGTGGCGCGGCGACGTTGCTCGCGCAGCCGTTGCCGCTCGACGCGCTGGTGATCGAGTCCGTCTTTTCTGACTTGCGCGTCGCGGTTCGAAACCGAGTTCGTGCTCGAATAGGAGCCTTGCATTGCCTCGCGACCCCGCTCTTGCTTGCACAGCTCCCGCTACGTCTCGGATTTGCGGCTCACGAGGTTCGTCCAATCGACGGCATTTCGAAATGCGGTTGCCCGATCCTGGTCGCTGGCGGAAGTGAAGACGCACACACGCCGGTGGATGAAACGCGCGAGATGTTCGACGCGGCCCTGGCACCGAAACAGCTTTGGATTGCGGAAGGCGTCGGCCATCGCGATCTCTACAAAATGAAGCCGCGCGAATATGAAAGCGTCGTTTTCGATTTCTTGGAGCATCAACTCACGCGCTGAGTCTCTTGGTGCATTC